>NZ_LT629784.1:3177272-3495000 GCF_900105595.1 Stappia sp. ES.058
TCAAGCGTGTTGACAAGGATCCGGCGACGCACTCTGCCCTTTGATATTCCACGGGGAAATCGATAGTGATTGCATGTGTCGCCCCTGCCTATCCTTCCATTTGCGGACCCTCCATGTCCCTCGATCTGCCAAGCCTCGATAAAGTCTATGCGCTCTGGGATGGCCTTGCCGACTTCGATGCCGTCAACATCCAGGCCTCTCGCATGTATTTGCTCGAACAGATCAGCACCCTGGTGGATGCCCAGAATGCGGACTGGATCGGCTGCGTGCGGCTGAGCTGGAGCCAGGCCGACGACCCGATGAAGGGATGGCGCCCGCGGACACTGTCCACCCTGAAGCCTTGCGCCAACACCAGCCAGGCGATCGACGAGGCCTTCCAGGAAATGGAGAAGGGCCAGCCGGACATCACCACCATCCGAAACGTGGAACTGGCTGGCAGCTACAGGGTGCTGCTCTTGAACGAACTGGCGAACCCGGACTGGTTCGCGGGGCCGTCCTACCAGCGCTACTACAAGGCCCTGGACCGGCAGGATTCCATCTGGGCAGGCATCCCCGTGAGCGCAAATGCGGAAGTGCAGATCGGCTTCCATCGCAGCTTCGACAAGACGCCGTTCTCCCGCGAGGACAAGGCACTGGTCTTTCATGCGTTGCGCGGGATCCGCTGGTTCTACAAGCACCAGCTGCTGGGCGAAGGTGTCGGAGTCGCGTCGTCTCCGCTGACGCCCACGGAAAAGACGGTGCTGCAGGGGCTCCTGTTCGGCATGACCGAGAAGCAGATTGCCGGCCAGAACAACCAGAGCCCGCACACCACCCACGACCACGTGAAGCGGATCTTCCGCAAATACGGGGTTTCCAGCCGGTCCAGCCTGATGGCTCTCTGGCTCGGCAAGGGTCTGATATCGAACAATAACCCCTAAACAGGGGATTCAACTCCCTCCCCCTCCGGCGCCATAAGCAGTTTGCGAAAATGCCCTGCGCCGCAGGAGAGCCATGCCGGTTTTCCTGCGGCGCGCCGTCACATGACCTGACGGTTCGGCTCGAGGGGAAAACCATGGCCATGATCGACACCACGTCTCTCGCGCCTTTCGACGCGGCACATGAAACGTCGAGCCGTGCAACGAGGCCTGGAACGTGCACCGGCGAAAGCCGCCGGAAGGCCCGCCGAGCAAGCCCCGCGCGTCGGCGCGTCCTCTCCCTTCTCGCCTCGACGGCCCTGTGCGCCGCGTCGCTCATGACCTTGTCCGTCGAGACGGTACAGGCGGCGACCTATGCGGTCACAAAGGCAACGGATGACGGAAGCGGAACGGTCGCAGGGTCGCTGAGTTGGGCAATTGCGAATGCCTCGTCGGACGGCGACGTGATCGAGATCGATCCCGGCATCGCGAACATTGCCGTCACTGGAACATTGCCCGCCTTTGCGGCAAACGTCACGGTTCGGGCGAGCGCCGCGGTGGAGATCACCGGTTCGCCATTCGCGGCGTCGGGCACGTCGCTGGTCCTGTCAGGTGAATCCTCCACGAACGCACTCGCCGCCGCCCTGACGGGCGCCGTAGCCGGCGAGGACGGGAACAACGGTGCCGACGGAGCTCCGGGCGCAGAAGGCTCGGTGGGAACCGCGGGAACGACAGCGCTTTCGGGAAGCGATGCCAAACTGGAGAACACTGGCACGATCACGGGCGGAAGCGGCGGCAACGGCGGCGACGGCGGCGACGATGTAGGTGAAGGTGGCAATGGCGGAAATGGCGGCACGGGTGGCGCGGGCATTGCGGGCACGGGCCTTACCATTGCAAACAGTGGAACGATCCGCGGGGGTGACGGCGGTCACGGAGGCGAAGGTGGTGTCGCCTCTTTTTTCGGCACCCGCGGGGCCAAAGGGAGCGAAGGTGTTGGGGGGGCCGGTATCACGGGCTCAGACCTGACAATCATCAACAGCGGCACGATTGCCGGCGGGCTCTCTGGCGACGGCGTCCGCGCCACTGCAATCGAATTCACCTCGGGCACCAACACACTGGAGCTACGATCCGGTTCAACGATCACCGGCAATGTCGTAGCGGGTGGCGGGAGCGACACACTTGTCCTGGGAGGAGATACCAGCCCTGGCGCGAGCTTCGATCTGGGCGATATCGGCACCAAATACACCGGCTTTGAAGCCATGTCGAAGACAGGCAGCTCCACCTGGACCATGACCGGCACAGCCGGTGCCGCGCTTGGAGACCTGACGGTTTCAGGCGGCTCGCTCAACCTCGACGGGGCAACGGCGACAGCCAATCTGCTCACCGTGAATGGCGGCACGCTGATTGTCTCCGGCACCCGGATCAATGTCGTCAACAGCATCAACCTCGGCCTGGATAGTGGCCAGAGCACTCTGACCGTGGCGAATTTGGCCCAGTTTGTGTCAGCTTCGCCCACCTATATGGCGCGAGATGGCGGCACCGCGACGCTGAACATCGGCGCAGCGGCCGGTGAAGCCGCAGCAGAAGCCGGCTTCTTCTCCTCCGGTCTGCTTGTCTTCGGAGCGGGCGACGGAACCGTCGTGTTCAACCATACAAACAGCGCACTTTTCTTTACCAACGACATAAGCGGCAAGGGAACGATCGAGGCCCACGCCGGCACCACGATCCTGACCGGCAACAACTCCGCCTTCACCGGCTCGACAATAATGAACGGCGGCACGCTGCGTGCCGGGGGCGCGGATGCCTTTGCCGACAACACCCACTACGAGATCAACGGCGGAACCCTCGACCTCGGCGGCCATGATCTTACGATGTCGCGGCTGTGGGGAAGCGGCGGCACGCTGACCAGCACCGGCTCTGAAGCGGACCTGATCCTGGGTCAGGACGACGTTACCCGCTTTTCCGGCGAAGTCTCCGGCTTGCGCAACCTTACGAAAACGGGCTTTGGAACCGTGTTTCTGCGCGGCAACACAGCCGTTTCCGGCACGATCGGCGTCGACGAGGGCGTTCTCAGCTTCGGCGGCGGCAAGACCATAACGAGCGGGCGTGGGGCAGCTACCGCGGCCGGCACAAGGGATGCCGAATTCGAGATTTCCGGTGCAGGAACGCTGTGGACCATCGGCTCGGACCTGCGGCTCGGCGACACCGGCGGCAGCGGAAACGGCAACCTGTGGATCTGGGACAAGGCCGTGGTCAGCGCCGCGAGCCTGCACATGGGCGATGGCGGCAAGGCCCAAGCCGAGGTCACGGATGCGGGATCCGTTCTGACCGTGACCGGCCCCGCCGAGATCGGCGTTTCCTCTGGCGGGAGCGCTGCCATGGTGCTGTCCAACGGTGGACGTCTCGTCGTCGGCGGTGGAACCGGAACGGTGAACCTTGCCGCAGGCGCAGGCGCCTCCGGTATGCTGGTGATCGGCGCAGAGACCGGCCAGACACCGGTTTCCGCCGGAACGCTCGAGGCGCAGACGGTTGCTTTCGGCGCAGGCGATGGCAGCATCGTCTTCAATCACATGAACACGGCCTATGACTTCAAAGCCGACGTGACCGGCGACGGCACCCTCGCCTTCCGAAACGGCGAGACGCTGCTCTCGGGTGACTATTCCGGCTTCACCGGCTCGGCCGAGATCTACCGCACCGGCGCGGCACGGCTGCAGTCGAACTTCGCCGGCGACGTCGGCCTGCACTCGGGAACCGTCTACACGCTCGACACCACGCTTGCCGGCAGCTTCACCGTCAATGACGGCGCCGTGCTCAAGGGGCAAGGCACGATCGGCGGTCTTTCGCTCGCCTCGGGCGGAACGCTTGCGCCCGGCAACTCGATCGGGACCATCAATGTGGCCGGCGACCTCTCCTTCGGTCCGGGAAGCATCTATGAGGTGGAGGTGGACGACACCGGCGGAAGCGACCTGACGACGGCGACTGGACGCATCGACCTGACCGGCGGAACGGTCAATGTTTCGCTGCTAAGCGGGGCCACACCGCCCCTTTCTCCGTCGACCAGCTACACGATCCTCACCGGCACAGGCGGCGTCTTCGGATCTTTCGACAGCGTCACGGAAAGCTTCGCCTTCCTCGATGCAGCCCTTGTTTATCAACCGAATGCGGTGGTGCTGGAACTGACCCGCAACAGCACGGACTTCGCGTCGCAGGCACGGACCGCCAACCAGCTGGCCGTCGCCACGAGCCTCGACAATCCCGCGCTCTCGGCATCGCTTTTCGGCGCACTGATCGGCCTCGACGCCCCCTCGGCCCGGGCCGCCTATGACAGCCTTTCCGGCGAGATCCATGCCTCCCTGCCGGCGATGTTCGTCACCGAAAGCGCCCGTCTGCGCGAAACGGTGGCCCGCCGAATCGCCAGGGGATTCGCCGGACTCGCCCGCGAAGCGGTTCCCTCGACCGAGCAGAAGCCACTCACGAACCTGCAGATCTGGGGCCAGGTCCAGGGCACCTACGCGACGTTCAACGGTAACGGCAATGCTGCCCGGCTTTCGAGCGGCAGCGGCGGCGGGCTCTTCGGTCTGGAATCCAGCCCGACGCAGGATGTCAGGCTCGGCCTTCTGGCCGGCTTCGGCCGGTCGACGGCAAGCGTCGACAAACGCGGGTCGAGCGCAACGGCGGACAGCTTCACGCTTGGCGCCTATGGCACGGTTCGCTCCGGCGCGCTCCGCCTCCAGGCCGGCGCCTCCCAAAGCTGGCATCAGGTATCGACCAGCCGTCACGTCGCCTTCGGCGGCATCGACGAAACCGTCACCGCCGACTACGGGTCGCGCACGGCCCAGGCTTTCGCCGACCTCTCCTACCGTTTCGATACGCCCTGGCTCGGGCTTGAACCCTTCGCCGGCCTTGCGATGGTTCACCACCACGCCGGCGCCGTCGAGGAGACCGGATCGGTCGACGTGGCGCTTTCCGGCAAGGCATCGAGCCAGATCTTCGGCTCAAGCAACCTCGGCATGCGCCTGTCGAAGACCCTGTCGATGCGCAATGGCATGACCACCGAACTGACCGGCAGTCTCGGTTGGCAACATGCCATCGGGAGCGTGACGGCCGACCGTCGCCTTGCCATTGCGGGCCTGGACGGTTTCTCCGTCCAGGGAGCGCCCATCGACCGCGACAGCGCGCTGGTGCAGGCAGGTGTTCGCTTCAACGTCAGCGACCTTGCAAACATCGGCCTGTCCTATCAGGGACGCATCGGGCGCAACACCATGGAACAAGGCGCCAACGCGAGGCTGCAAATCCGCTTCTAGGTCCGCGATCTGCGCTCCAGGGACGGTGATCTTCCGACTTCACCGCCTGAACAGGCACCGGTTCTTCCTTCCGCGAGACGCGCCGCTTGTCCCGCGGAAAGGGAGGGCGTCGACACAACAAGACCCCGTTCGTCGCCGGGATCGGTGATCGGCGACGCTCAGGTGTTTCCGCTTGGCATCTGAATCTCGAAAATTTCGTCCATCAGCCATTTTCGGAACACGTCCACATAGGACGTGGCGACAATATCTTTGGCGCACACGAACTTGTAGGACAGCGGCGGCCGGATATAGCTTTCGGAAATCACGGAGATCCGCCCCGCCTCCACGTCCTGGTCGATCAGGGAGCGATCCGCGAGCGCGATCCCCTGACCTGAGCGGACAACCTCGATGATCGTGTGCTGATCGTCGAAAACGAGATTGGGGTGATCGCCGCCGGTCTCGATATCTTCCTGGCCGAGCCAGCTTTCCCAGTCCTTCAGGTCGCGATAGTTCAAACGGGTGATATCGGGGCGCCGCAGCAAATCCATCGGGTTCTCGACGCTCCTGATGAGATCCTCGCTACAGACGGGAACGAGCTTTTCCCTGAGCAGTTCGAACGAATGCGTGCCGGCGGGCGCTTCCTCGCAGTATTCTATGAAAACGTCATTGGGTCCGGGCGAAGATGCGTTCGACCGGACATTGTTCAGATGCAGCTGCAGTCCCGGGTTTTCGTTCATGAAATCCGAAATGCGCGGAGCAATCACCTTCAGGGCGAAGAATGGCCCCGCACTGACGTTGAGGGTCTTTGTGTCGCGGATCCTTCGGATGAGCGACAGTGTCTCGCTGATCTCGTCGAGAGCGCGTTTGCAGGTTTCCTTCAGCAGGATCCCCTGAGGGGTCAGCGACACTGCCGTCTTGCCGCGCACGAACACGCGAACGCCGAGCTTTTCTTCAAGCAGCTTGATCTGATGGCTGACCGCGCCCTGGCTTACGGACAATTCGTCGGCGGCCTTCGTGAAGCTCAGATGATGAGCAACCGCTTCAAAAGCACGTATCGCCTTCAGGCTCGGGATGCGCTTCCGATCGGACCTGCGATGCTCAAGATCATTATTTTTTTTCATATCATTCAATAATTCTTTTGCATTGTTTGATCAATCAACACGGGGATATTTTTGAAAAAAATGCAGATCCAGGCAGCTGAGTAAAATAAAAAAATTATTCAGTACGGATGCAAACGAAGCGGGCAATAACGGGCCAGCCTTACCCAGGCAGCCAATGGTGGAGGAATGCAAATATGAAATCGCTCTTCAAAATCTCGGCACTCACGATCGCGATGATAATGTCGGGTCTGGCATCGGCGTCGGCCGAAACCCTGAGGGTTGGAACCGAAGGCGCCTATGCTCCGTTCAACTATGTTTCCCAAGATGGTGCGATCGAAGGATTCGACGTGGACATCGGCAACGCCATTTGCGCGGTGATGAAGGTCGAGTGCGAGTGGAGCGTGCATGACTGGGGCGGCATCATTCCGGCCCTGAACGCCAACAAGTTCGACTTCATGGTGGCGTCGATGGCCATCACGCCGACACGCCAGGCGGCGGTGAATTTCACTGATCCCTATTACTTCAACGCCATGCGGTTCGTGAAGCTGAAGGAAGTCGATCTCGACGATGCGAAGCCCGAAACGCTCAAGGGGCTGACCATCGGGGCACAGCAGGGCGCGGTGTCCGCCAAGGTCCTGGACGACTGGTTCCCGGACAGCGACATCAAGCTCTTCCCCAAGCTCGGCGAAGCCCTGATGGACCTGGATAGCGGCCGCATCGATCTGGTGCTCGCGAGCCAGTTCGCCATCGGCGACTGGATGAAAGACGGCGTGGATTGCTGTGAATTCGTCGGCGAGAGCTTCCTGATGGATGGCACGGTCGGTGCCGGCATCGCCTTCCGCAAGGCGGATACCGACCTCCAGGCCCGCGTGAACGACGCGCTGCGCACGATCATCGACAACGGCACCTATGAAGAGATCCGGAAAAGCTATTTCGAGTTCGATGTCATGAGCAAGCCGGGCTATGTGAGCGAACTGTTCAACAAGTAAGCCGCATGCGCCCGCGCCCCTCGGGCGCAGGTCATCAAGGGCAGGCCGGTCGCCTTCATGCAGGACCGGTCTGCCGACATTCCGTCAGCAAAAGGGCATAGCGGACTCCGTGTGTTTGCCTGACAGAGGACGACATGACCTGGTTGAACTCACTTTCCTATGGAAGCGGCGGCTGGGGCGATGAACTGCTGCATGGTCTGGGAGTAACACTCGCCCTTGCCATCGCAACCTTCCCCTTTGCCGTGGTCCTGTCGTTCCTCATCCACTGGGCCAAGGTGTCGCGTTTCAAGGCCCTCAGACTGTTCGGTCGCGCCTATACGACCGTGTTCAAGAGCCTGCCGGAAATCCTGACGCTTCTGATCCTCTACTATCAGTCGCAAGCCATCGTTTCCTGGGTGGTCGAGGCCATTGCGCCAGGATCCCACCTTTCCATCAGCCCCTTCGTGGCCGGCATGATGTCTCTGGCCTTCGTGATCAGCGCCTATGGCAGCGAAGTGGTGCGCGGCGCGCTCAATGCGGTCGGAAAGGGGCAGTTCGAGGCGGCAAGCTCGCTCGGTCTTTCACCGGTCCATGCCTTTTTCAAGGTGATCCTGCCGCAGCTCTGGCGCCATGCCATCCCCGGGTTCGGCAACCTCTGGGTCATCCTGCTCAAGGACACGTCGCTGGTTTCCGTCATCACCTTGTTCGAACTGACCCATGTGGCCTCGATGGCGATCAACACCACCCGCCAGCCCTTCCTGTTCTTCGGTCTTATCGCGATCATCTATGTCCTGCTGGTGACCTTCTCGACCAGGGCCCAGAAACAGCTCGAGAAGCGCGTCTCCAGAGGCTTCACGCGCGAGGAGAACGGCGATGTTTGATCTCTATTTCGGAGAGCTGCCGCGCTGGACCGACGGTCTGATCCTGACCACCGTGATGAGCACGCTGTCGGTCGTGATCGGGTTCTTCGTGGCCCTGCCCATTGCGCTCGCCCGCTCCAGGTCGAAGGGCATCACCGGCTGGCTGGCACTGGGATATGTGAACATTTTCCGCGGCGTCCCGCTGCTGGTGCTGATGTTCCTGATCTACTACGGATCCGGCCAGTTCAGCCGTGAACTGCGCGCGGCCGGACTGTGGTGGTTCTTCCGCGACGCCTATTACTGCGGCCTGCTTGCACTGGTGCTGAACACCGCCGCCTATCAGGCGGAGATCATCCGGGGCAGCCTCGACACCATCGCGACCTCGGTTCGCGAGACCAATGAAGCATTGAACCTGACGCGCTGGACCAGCTTTCGCCGGGTGCTTCTGCCGATCGCCTTCGCCAAGGCGCTGCCGCCGCTCGGCAACGAATACATTCTGATGGTCAAGGCGACGTCGCTGCTGGCGATCATCACCGTCTTCGACCTCATGGGACAGGCGCGGATGATCTTTTCCGAGACCTTCAATCTGGGCGTCTACTACATCGCCGCCGCGCACTATCTGGTCCTGGTTCTGCTCATCGAGTGGCTGCTGCGCCGGGTCGAAGCCAGAATCAAGTGGATGGCCTGACGGGCCTGGCCCCGGGCCGACCAACAAGGAGATCGGGCATGGTTGCCGATACCGCCATCAAATTCGAGAACATGAACAAGTATTTCGCTGCGTTCCATGTTCTGAAGGACATAAACCTGACCATTGCCAAGGGCGAGCGCATCGTGGTCTGCGGTCCGTCGGGATCGGGCAAGTCAACCCTCATCCGCTGTGTCAATGCACTGGAGAAATACCAGTCCGGCCATCTCTATGTGGACGGGATCGAGCTCGATGAAACGCCCGGCACGATCCGGAAGGTCCGAAATCACGTCGGCATGTGCTTTCAGCATTTCAATCTGTTTCCGCATCTCACAGCGCTCGAAAACTGCACGCTGTCGCCGATCTTCACGCATCGGATCCCGAAGGCCGAAGCGGAAAAACAGGCCATGGACTACCTGGCCAAGGTGCGCATGGAGGGATTCGCGGATAAATACCCGTCCCAATTGTCGGGCGGACAGCAGCAACGCGTGGCGATCGCCCGCTCGCTGTGCATGAAGCCCGACATCATGCTGTTCGACGAACCGACCTCCGCCCTTGATCCCGAGAGTATCTCGGAGGTTCTGGACGTGATGGTCGATCTGGCCGGCGGCGGGATGACCATGATGTGCGTCACCCACGAGATGGGTTTCGCGCGCAAGGTCGCCGACCGGGTCGTGTTCATGGATGCGGGCGAGATCGTCGAGGTCAACGACCCCGAGGGCTTCTTCGCCAATCCGCAGGAAGAGCGCTCTGCCAAGTTCCTGAAACAGATCATCAATCACTGATCACAGAGGTCGCCCCCAGCATTTCGGGGGCCATACGCCAGAAAAACGAGAGGCAAGGCATGCGTTTTCGCGTGGCCGTCATCGGCTTCATTCATGAAAGCAACACATTCACGTCGCTGTCGACCGATATGCAGGATTTCCGCTCAACCCAGTATTTCCTGGGACAGGACGTTCTTGCTGAATTCAGGAACACGGGGTCCGAAATCGGTGGCTGCATCGATATCGTCGAGGAAAAGGGATGGGCGCCCGACTATATCCTCGGCGCCCATGCCCAGCCCGGCGGACCGGTTTCCGAAGCCGCCCGACGCGAGATTACGGATGAATGCCTTCGCCGACTCAAGGCCGGCGGCCCCTATGACGGCGTCTTCGTCGCCTTGCACGGCGCCATGGTGACCGAGACCGACCAGGACGGCGAAAGCCAGTTTCTCCGACAACTCCGAACGGTCGTCGGAGATGACATTCCCATCGCCGTCACGCTTGACCTGCATGCGAATGTCTTCGACGAGTTGGCGGAGCTGGCGCAGATCGCGGTTTCGTTCCGCACCTATCCGCATGTCGACCTGCGCGAGGTTGGCCGCGAGGCAAGCGAACGCCTGCATGAGGCGATGGCCGGCGGCAGCGCGCCAAAAATCGCGGTTCACCGCCCCCAGGTTCTGCTTGGGTGCGATGACGGCCGGACCTCCGATGACGGGCCGATGTGTCGCCTGCTGGAAAGCGCGGCGCGCGAAATGGACGCGCCCGGCATCTTGAACGTGGCGATCAACGCCGGCTTTCCCGACGCCGATGTGTGGGCGTCGGGGCCGAGCGTTCTGGTGACCTATGACAGTCTCGCGACGAGCCGCGAGGCCGCCGATACAGTGGCCGGACGGATCTGCGATGAAATCTGGGACTGCCGCGACACCTGGAACGGGCCGGTTCCGCTCAACGAGTGCATGCAGAGGCTGAAGTCCGTCACGCCGGCTAACGGACCGATCGTCATCGCCGACTATGCCGACAATCCCGGTGGCGGCGCCCACAGCGACTGCACGGCGCTGATTTCGGCACTGCTTGAAGCCGGCGTCACCAACGCAGCCGCTGGCGCACTGCTGGACCCCGAGGCGGCCGAGACACTGGCCGCGAAAGGCGTCGGCGCCGAGGTCACCCTTGCCATCGGCGGCAAGACCGACCCGAGCGTGGGTGGCGGACCGATCGAGGTGACCGGCACGGTCATGGCGGTCAGCGACGGTCACTTCCACTTCGAGGGACCGATGTTCACCGGCCTCCCCGCGTCCACCGGCACCAGCGTGTGTCTGCGCGTCGACGGTCTCGACATCATGATCGTGTCCGAGCGAATGCAGGTCTACGACCAGAACATCCTGCGCGTCGTCGGGATCGAACCGGCCGAAAAATCGATCCTCGCGGTGAAGTCCATGAACCACTTCAAGGGCGCCTTCCGGCCGATCGCCTCCGAGATCATCGTGACGGATGCGGGAGGGCTGTGTTCGCCCGACCTGTCCCGGCGCACCTACACCCGGCTCCGCCGCCCGGTCTTTCCTCTCGACACACTGTGAGCATTGCCATGTCTGCGTCTCCCCTCGCCCTCGTCCCCTTCGTCAATGTCGAGAATATGATGCGTCTGGTGCTCGAGATCAGCATCGAGCGCTGCCTTGAAGAGCTGACCGCCTATGTCGAGGAGGACTTTCGCCGCTGGGAACTCTTCGACAAGACGCCCCGTGTCGCGTCGCACACCGACGACGGCGTGATCGAGCTGATGCCGACATCCGACGGCATCGATTATGCGTTCAAATACGTCAACGGACACCCCAAGAACATGAAGGACGGGTTGCAGACCGTGACCGCCTTCGGGGTGCTGTCCTCGGTCGAAACCGGCTATCCGGTGCTGTTTTCAGAGATGACCATCCTCACGGCCCTGCGCACCGCCGCGACCTCGGCCATGGCGACAAGGGCCCTGGCGCCCAAGGGAGCGACCACCCTCGCGATCATCGGCAATGGGGCGCAGGCCGAGTTTCAGGCGCTGGCGCTCAAGACGGTCTGCGGCATCAGCGACATCCGCCTCTGCGACACCGACCGGGCCGCAACGGAAAAATGCGTCCGCAACCTGTCGGGCACCGGGCTGAACATCGTCAAATGCACCAGTCCGGAAGAGGCGATCGAGGGTGCCGACGTGATCACCACCTGCACCGCGGACAAGCAATATGCGACCGTCCTGACCGACAACATGGTTGGCGCGGGCGTCCATATCAACGCGATCGGCGGGGATTGCCCCGGCAAGACCGAACTGCACGCCGACATCCTCAACCGCTCGGGTGTTTTCGTCGAATATCCGCCCCAGACCCGGATCGAGGGAGAAATCCAGCAGATGCCTGCAGATTTCCCGGTGACGGAACTCTGGCGGGTCCTGGCCGGCGACGCGAAGGGCCGCGAGACGAACCGCGAAATCACCCTCTTTGATGGCGTGGGCTTCGCGATCGAGGATTTCTCCGCGCTGCGCTGGTTGCGTGACAAGGTGGCCCGGTCGACGTGGCACGTCGACCTCGACCTGATCGCCGATCCCGACGATCCGCGCGACCTCTATGGCATGATCCAGCGCGAGAAATTGCGTATGCAGCGCGCCGGGTAACAGGATGGACAGCCGTATCGACAGGTCGGTCAGATGGGCGGAGCCGCCGTCCGGCGCAACGGCGCGGATCGAAATCCGGCCGGAGGCCCTCCGCCGAAACTTCACGGTATTGCGCGAGCTGTGTGGCGAACACGGCATCGCCATTTCCGGAGTGACCAAGGGCGTCGGCGGCCATCCGGACGTTGCCCGTCTGATGCTGGATGCAGGCATCCATTCGCTGGCGGATGCGCGCCTTGAGAACATCCGGCGGATGCGCATCGCAAGCATCACCGCACCGATCCACCTCCTGCGCCCGCCGGGGCTTGGCGAAATCGCGGATGCCGCGAGACTGACCGACCTCATTTTCGTGTCCAACAGGACGACGATCGACGCGATTGCCCATCATGCCCGCACAACGGGATCTTTGGTGAAGATTGCGCCGATGGTGGACCTCGGGGACATGCGCGAGGGGGTTCCTCCCGGGGACCTGCTGAGCCTCACCGACCATGCGCACGCGCTTGAAGGGATCGAGATAACCGGCCTGGGCACGAATTTCGCCTGCCATACGGGTCTGCTGCCGACGCGCGAAAACCTCGCGGTCTTTGCCGGATTGACCGAGCAGGTCGAGACCCAGATCGGCCGGGCGCTGGAGATCGTGTCCGGCGGCAACAGCGCGTCCCTTCTGGCGATGAAACGTGGTGAGTTCCCTCAGAAAATCACTCACCTGCGTCTCGGCGAAAGCCTTTTGTTCGGAACGGAGGCCGCACAAGGCTCCGCCATCCCCGGCACACGACGCGACGGCTTCCTGATCGCCGCTGAAATCCTCGAAACCTGGGACCGGGACACCGACATCTCCGGTCCCCGCGCGCGCAACGCCCTGGGCGAGGAAGTCAGTCTCACGGTGTCGGGACGGCGTCACATGGCCGTGTTGGGGATCGGCGCTGTCGACACGGCGATATCCGGCCTTGTCCCTGTCGATCCGAACGTCGAGGTGCTTGGCTTTTCAAGCGATCATACCGTGGTCGACATTTCCAGAGCGCGATCGTTCAAGCCGGGCGATGTTCTCAGGTTCGTGCCGAGCTATTCAGCACTCGCCACCGCGATGTCGTCTCCCTACCTGTGCAGTCAGACACTGGAGGCCTGAGCTGCTGCCGGTTTGATGGACAGGCGGTTGGGCTTCCATAGCTTGTTCTTCGTATTGCATGGGGCTCATATAGCCCAGCGTCGAGTGCCGCCGCTTTGGATTGTAGAAGCGCTCGATGTAGTCGAACACGTCTGCCTTTGCATCGTCCCTGGTTCGATAGAGCTTGCGTGCACATCGCTCGGTCTTGAGCGATGAGAAGAAGCTTTCCATAGCGGCATTATCCCACACGTTCCCCGACCGGCTCATCGAGCAGGTAATGCCGTGATCGGCCATCAGGCTCTGGAACTGCTCGCTGGTGTATTGGCTGCCCTGATCACTGTGATGCAGCAGGCTGTCCGGCTTGCCCCGGCGCCAGATCGCCATGATCAGGGCGTCAGTGACGAGTCGGGCAGTCATGCCAGCACTCATCGACCATCCGACGACACGCCGGGAATAAAGACCGATGACGGCGGCGACATGGAGCCAGCCCTGAGCGGTCCAGATATAGGTAAAGTCGGCGATCCACTTCTGGTTCGGCACCGATGCCACGGAGTCCCGGTCCAGCATATTGGGGGAGATCGCATTGCGCTGACCCGCATCCTTGGGCAGGCCACGCCGACGGGGACGTGCCCGCAGCCCTTCCTGGCGCATCAGCCGTTCGATGCGGTGCAGCCCGACATCCAACCCTTCGGCCAGAACGTCACGCCAGACCCGGCGGGCACCATAGGTGCGGTCGGAGCCGGCAAAGCTGGAACGGATCCCGACCAGATCACTCGGTGCTTCGCAATAAACCCGAACCTCATATCGAGTCCCTCGCGAAGTAGGCCGCGGCTTTTTCTAGGTTGTCCCGCTCCGCTTTGAGCTTGGCAATCTCTTTACGTAGCCGGTCGATCTCCAGTTGCTCGGACTTCATCTGCCCGTTGCCGGGAAAGGCCTGTTGCGGATCGGCAGCCTGCTCCCTGATCCATTTGCGCAAAACGTTCTCATGAAGGTCCAGGTCTCGCGCCGCCTGGGCGACCGACACGCCCCGATCCTTGACCAGATTCACTGTTTCGAGCTTGAACTCGCGGCTGAACTTCCGTCTCTGCATTCCAACTCTCCAGTTCCAAAAACACCTTAACTCGGTGTCCTCAAAACCGGCAGCAGCTCAGGTTCACGGTTTCAACGGCAAGAACGGCATGTGGATGTACGACCCCAAAGGCAAGGCGTTTTGGCTAGGTCGTCTCGCAGGGCACCAATCCTACGTCGAAGAAACAACGTGGTATTCAGAAGGCGGCGAAGAAAACTACGGCGGCGGGTTCTGGAAGTACTCCAAACGCTTCAAGGAGCTTACCCTAGAGGGGCCGTACGGGGCCGAAGACCTGTTGATAAAGGTATCGTCGCGCCTCGCGTTCAGCACGTCCGGCTACAACTGGCCCGCCGCGCGCATCGCCAATCTTGTGCCCGCCTGAACCACGCTCCGCATGGGGTAGATTGTGGGTAGAATCTTCCATGCTGGAAATTCATCAATAAAATCAATGGAATTTGGTAGCGGAGGAGGGACTTGAACCCCCGACACGCGGATTATGATTCCGCTGCTCTAACCGGCTGAGCTACTCCGCCGTCCGTATCGCGAAAGTGGCTCCCGCGCGGATATGAGCCGCATATAGTCGGCGCCGCGCCGCACTGTCAAGCCACCTCTTGCCGCTTTGCGCCGTTCTCCCCAAACCTTCACGCCCGACCACATGAGCGGCGCGCCGGGCTCCATCGCGCCGCCGTTACGCGGCCAACGGTGAGGCGCGACCATTCCAACAGGCAAGGACACCCGACCCGAAGCGACGACAAAGGCAAATGCTTGCCGACACGCGGACGGGAGGTTACGAGAAGACCGTGCGCGTGGCGTGGCGTGCTGTTGCGTGGAACTGGCAATATGGCGCCGGCCCGCGCAACATACCGCCGACAGGCAGCGCACGCGTGGGACGCCAGAAACAAGCCAACGGTTTCCGACGGGCGGAACAGAGCAAGGGGGCAGCGCGTGAGCGGTGCGCAGGACACGAAATCGGCAGCAGGGAGTCTTTTCCTGCTGTTTTCCTTCCTGATCCGGGACGGCAATCTGCTGCGCTCGCCGGTGTTGGCCTATGCGATCATGGCAAGCTTCACCCGCTCCGGAATGATCTATGCGATCAATGCGATCGCGGGGGGCGCGGCGATCGCCGCGGGCAATGTCACGCTTCTTGCAGCAACGGTCCTGTCGACGCTGACGTTCTCGCATATGGCGCGGGTCAATTCCTTCAAGCTCGTGGAGACCACCAAACGACGGCTGCGCACGCGGCTGAGCCGGCGGCTGCTGGATGCGCGGGCGAGCTATCTGGCGGGCCGCGACCAGGGCAAGGTCTACTCCATTGTCACCCATGAGGTGAACGAGATCTCGCATGCCTCCACCAATTTCATCGAGTCGCTCGAGGCCTGCCTGCTCATTGCCTTCTGCATTCCCTATCTCTTCTATCTGTCGTGGCCGAGCGGCGCGGCAACGCTCACAGCCGTTGTCATCGGCGGGTTCGGCTATCTTCTCGCCCAGGGACCTGCGCAGGCAAGTGCGGAAGCCGCGTCACGCATCGAATGGCAATTCTTCGACCGGATCAATGATGTCCTGCGCGGCTACAAGGAACTGCGGCTGCGCGAGGCACGCAAGGACGATCTCCAGAGCGACATCGTCGAAATCTCCTTGCGCGAGCGCGCCTTGAAGCTTGTCGCGGAACGCTATTACAGCTTCGGACAGGTTTTCGCGCAGGGCGCGATGATGGGACTCCTCTGCGCCATCGTCGTCGGCCTGCCGCTTCTGGCCGGCACTGAAACCGCGACCGTGCTTCAGATCCTGACCGTCGTGCTGCTCACCTACGGACCGATCGAGACGGTGATGGGAAATCTCTCCTCCTTTTCGCGCGCCACTGTCGCCAAGAGGCTGATCGACGGGCTGGAACGCGACCTCATCAAGGAAACCGAAGACGGTGTCACCCCCGAAAGGCCAGACGATACCCCCTCGTTCCGCAGCATCGAGTTGAGAGGCGCGACCACCGTGCTGACGAGCACCAGTGCGGCCGGCGACGACGAGAGCTTTACTGTCGGTCCGCTCGACCTCACCTTCGTGCCCGGCGAAGTGGTCTTCATCTGCGGTGGCAATGGGGCGGGCAAGTCGACGCTGATTTCGCTGCTGACCGGCTTGCGCCGGCCGGACGCCGGCGAAATCCTGCTGGATGGCCAGGTGGTCAAGGACGTGGATCTCATCCGCTACCGCGGCCTGTTCAGTGCCGTCTTCAGCGAGTTTCACCTGTTCTCGCGCCTCTATGGCCTGAGCGAGGACGAGCGGGCCGACATCCCTCGCCATCTCGCCGATCTCGATCTCGCCCACCGGGTGTCCGTCACCGAGGAAAGCTTCTCCACGCTGGCGCTGTCCACCGGACAGAAACGGCGGCTGGCACTGTCCGTCGCGCTCGCCGAGAAGCGTCCGATCATCGTGCTCGACGAGTTTGCCGCCGACCAGGATCCGGTCCGCCGCGCGCTGTTCTACGACGTGCTGGTGCCGCAGATGGCGCGGGACGGCCACCTCGTTCTCGCCGTGACCCACGACGAACACCGCTTCACACAATGTGACCGGCTGATCCGGATGGAAGCCGGGCAGATCGTCTCGGATGAACGGTTGAACGGCGGAGCGCTCAAGGTGATGTGAGAGCGATGGCGCCAGCGCGCGTCCGCGTCTGCCGTTGCATCTCTCCCTTGCCACAAAGGCGCCCGACATCTGCCGTTTGCCGTCGGCCTCAATCTCCAGTAGGAAACGGCAACACACCTGAGCGCCCGTCCCGGACGCGGCGAAAACGGCACCTTCTGGAGGCACGCGTCACATGGCCGATCTTTTCGTCGACGGCGGACATCCGATTTCCGGCACGGTGACCCCGTCGGGAAACAAGAACGCCGTCCTTCCCATGCTGTGCGCGACGCTGTTGACCGACGAGCCGGTGACGCTGGAAAACGTTCCCGAAATCAGCGATGTCGAAAAGATCCTCGCCTATTTCGAACGGATGGGCTCCACGGTTGCGCGCGCAGACGACGGCGCAACGCTGACCATTCGGCATGACTTCGAAGCCTTTCGCGACGCCAAGGCGGAACTTCCCCTCGGCATCCGTTCCGCCGTGCTGCTGCTGGCGCCTGTGATGGTGCGCACCGGCACCTTGCGCTTCGATACGGATGCGAAGGGCTGCGCCCTCGGCATGCGGGAAATCGATCCGCACCTGGAAATTCTCGAACAGTTTGGCAGCCGAATCGTCGCCACCCAGCCCTATGACATTCGCCGCGACGGCACGCTGGAAGGTCAGGAAATCTGGGCCGACTATGCCTCGGTGACGGCGACCGAGACCTTCGCCATGATGGCGGCGACCGCCAGGGGCAGTTCCGTTCTGATGAACGCGGCCTCCGAGCCGCATGTGCAGGCGCTGTGCCGGATGCTCACCGACATGGGAGCGCGCTTCGACGGTCTTGGCACCTCGCGGCTGACGATCACCGGTGTGGAGAAGCTCGCGGGCACCCGCGCCCGCGTCCCCGACGATCATCACGAGGTCGCGACCTTTCTGGCGATTGGCGGCGTCACCGGTGGCCGACTGACGGTCAAGACGGATGTGACCGAGCACATGACGCTGATCCTGCGCCAGTTCTCGAAGCTCGGCCTGCAGTTCGAGGTGAAGGACGACGCGATCACCGTGACCGGCTGGACGCGAGAGGTGCAACGCCCCTACACCCGCGAGATGCTTCCCAAGATCGAGGCCGCGCCGTGGCCGTATTTTCCCGCCGACCTGTTGCCCCAGGCAATCGGCGTCGCGGTCGGCTGCACATCGGAGATCATGTTCTGGAACAAGATCTATGAGGGCGCGCTCGGCTGGAGTTCGGAGCTTGCCAAGTTCGGAGCGCGGGTGCATTTGTCCGACCCGCACCGGCTGATCGTCTTTGGCGGAAATTCGCTTCGCCCGGCGGTCGTGGAAGCGCCCTATATCATTCGCGTGGTGCTCGGTCTGTTCCTGGCCGCGATCCAGGTGGAAGGCCAGTCTCTGATCAAGAACGCCGATCCGATCCGCCGCGCCCATCCGCGTTTCGTTGAAAAGCTGACGGAGCTGGGCGCCAGGGTCCGCTGGACCTGACAGCGCGCCCACAAGCTGCAGGAGCTCCGGATGAAACTTGCCGCACTCGAGACCTTCGTCGTCGGCAATCCGCCACCCGGCTTCGGCGGGCGCTACTTCGTCTTCGTCAAGCTGACGACGGCCTGCGGCATCGTCGGCTACGGCGAGATCTATGCGGCAGCCTTCTCGCCGTTTGTCGTGGAGCAGATGGCGCGCGATGTCTTCGCCCGCTATCTCGACGGCACCGACCCCTTCCGCAGCGAGGCCTTTCTTCGGCGCGCCTATGGCTCGGGTTTCTCGCAGCGCCCCGATCCGTCGATGGCGGGTGTGGTGTCCGGTCTCGAAATGGCGATGTGGGACATTGTCGGCAAGGCACTCGACAAGCCCGTGCATGCGCTGCTCGGCGGCCAGGTTCATGAGCGGCTGCGCAGCTACACCTATCTCTATCCAGCGCGGGACGACGATCCGGCAACCTTCTACCTGGATGCGGATCGGGCGGCGGAGACGGCGGAGCGCTATGTCGCGCAGGGCTTCACGGCCGTGAAGTTCGATCCCGCCGGCCCCTATTCCGTGTACGACGGACGCCAGCCCGACCTGGAAACGCTTGAGCGCTGCGACGCCTTCTGCCGCAAGATCCGCGAGGCCGTCGGTGCGAAAGCAGATCTCCTGTTCGGCACACACGGACAGTTCACCGCGTCCGGCGCGCTGCGTCTGGCGCGACGACTGGAGGCCTATGACCCGCTTTGGTTCGAGGAACCCGTGCCACCGGATGCGCCAGAGGAAATGGCAAAGGTGGCGCGCGGAACGTCGATACCGGTTGCGGCGGGAGAGCGGCTTTGCACCAAGTGGGAGTTTTCCCGAGTGCTGACGAGCGGAGCGGCCTCCATCCTGCAGATGAATCTCGGCCGGGTCGGCGGTCTGTTGGAAGCGAAAAAGATCGCCGGCATGGCGGAAGCCTTCCACGCCCAGATCGCCCCGCACCTCTATTGCGGGCCGATCGTGGCCGCGGCCAATATCCAGTTGGCGGCGTGCTCGCCCAATTTCCTGATCCTGGAAAGCATCGGCACGTTCGACGGTTTCCATGCAAGACTGCTCGAGACGCCGATTGCCTGGGAAAACGGCTACGTGATGACGCCAACGGCGCCCGGGCTCGGGGTCGAGCTCGATGAAAACGTTGCCCGTGCCCACCCATACGAGGGCCACGGGCTGCATCTCGACATGGCGCAAACGCCGGTCGATCCCACGCGCGACGCCCGCTTCGGCGTGCCGCAGCCTTGAAGGGGCGGCACGCCGGACGGCATCAGCCGTTCAGATCGCGATCAAGGCGGGCACCGACGCTGAGTACGCGGGTATCCTGGCCCTTGGCGCCACCGATCATCAGCGCGCCGGGACGCCCCGTCCCGGTCGTGCGTGTCGGCATGGTCATGGCGCAGGCATCGGCCAGATTGAGCAACGAGGTGTTGCGCAGCATCGCGGCATTGACCCGGTCGAACTCCGCTTCGGCCTCGCGGATCGACGGCGGCTGGATCTGCAGGGTCGGCGCGATCAGCGCCTCGAAGCCGGACAGCGCCTCGGCAAGGCGCGAGATCACGGCGCGCCGCTGCGCATAGGCCTCGGCAATCTCTTCGGCAGTCGCGGTCTCGCTGATCTTGATGCGCGCAAGCACACGCGGATCGCCGATGACCGCCAACTGGTCCAGGTCGTTTTGATAGACCTCATGCGCCTCCGCTGAAACAAGCAGACGGTTGAGCCCGAGCGCCTCGTGAAGGAATGTCAGGTCCAGATCAACAAGCGTGTGGCCGCTTTCCTCAAGACGCGCCTTCGCCGCCTCGAAGTGGCCGCTCGACCAGGCATCGAGATCGTTGGTGAAGGCGCCTTTGGGCACCGCAAGCCGCAACGCTCCAGAGGGCGCTTCGACCGCCTCGGCCGGGGTGTCGCTCATCACCGCGAAAGCGGCAAGCATCGTCTCGAAATCGCGCGCCAGAGGACCGCAGGAATCGAAGGAACCCGCCAACGGATGCACGCCCTGAAGCGGCACCGCATCCTGGCTCGGCTTGTGGCCGTAAAGCCCGTTGATCGCTGCGGGAATGCGCACGGAGCCGCCGGTGTCCGTCCCGAGCGCGACGTCGGCAAGGCCGAGCCCCACCGTCACGGCGCCACCGGATGTGGATCCGCCGGGAATGCCCTCGGCATCGAAGACATTGGCCGGCGTGCCATAGTGCGGATTGAGACCGACACCGGAATAGGCCAGCTCGCTCATTGTCGTGCGGCCGAAGGGCACGGCACCTGCCGCCTTGATACGCTGGATGACCGGACAATCGACGGTCGCCGGAGCACGCTCGCGCAAAAGACGCGAAGCCGCGGTACTGCGTTGACCGGCTTCGTCGTAGAGATCCTTGACGCTGACCAGAAGGCCGGAGAGCGGCAAGGGGCGGTCGGCCGCGGCAATGCGGGCCTCGGCAACCTCTGCATCCTTGCGGATCCGTTCCGGGTCGAACTGCGTGAACAGCTTGCCCGCCGCCTCGCCCATGGCCTCCACCCGCGCAATCGCGGCTTCGGCCTTTTTGACAGTCTCTCCCATATGCCCTCCGGTCAGGCGCTCGCGCGCCCTCGTCAAACGAAACGCCGATCACGCGACGATCGGCAGTGTCCTGATCTGGTAGCGGTGCGCGATGGTTCGATCAAGCTCGGGGTCGCGCAACTCCATCCGGAAGGCTGCAGCAGGACGCACGCCGCCGATTGCGCCGAAGGTTCCGCACAGGACGGCCGCGGCGCCCCGGCCCGGCGATGCCAGCCCGGCTCCGGCGATCAGTTCCTGTAGCGGACGGATCGAGGCAATCGTTCCCTCCTGATAAAGCGTCCACTCGGCCTCCGGCGTTTGCTGGATCCACGAACGCAGTTCAAGACTTTCCAGCCGGTTGGCCACATCGGAAAGCCGCCACAGGTCGCGCGCGACGGGCTTGGCGCAAATCTGCTTGGAGAGAGCAACCGAATGCGCTTCAAGCTCGCGGTCGGTGTGATCGGAGGCGAGCCCGAGATAATAGTCCCCCGCATGGGACACCACGAAAGGCTCGACCTCACCTGACGTGCCCTCACCCACGACCTCGATTTCGCTCGCCTGGGTCAACTGGTCGGCCGCGCAGCGATAATAAAGCGGCACGGCAGAGGGCGGGACGACACCCAGTTCTGCCAGTTCGTCGATGTGATGACGGATGGCCTCGGGATCGCGGCCGGTCCAGCCGGCAACGGTGAGGTCGCGAACGTCGATGGCCATCACGCCATCGTCGAGAAAGAAATCCATATCAGATCCTTTAGAGACTGTTTGGAAGAAACAGGGCGACATCCGGCACAAGGACGAGCAACGCGACCATTGCCAGCATCACCAGAACATAGGGAATGGTGCCGACCATCACCTCCGACAGGTTTCCCGACTTGCGCGCGCCCTGCACGACATAGAGGTTCAATCCCACCGGCGGCGTGATCAGCGCCATTTCCACCAGAACGATCATCAGGATGCCGAACCACACCGGATCATAGCCAAGCCCGACCACGACCGGCACGACGATGGGAATGGTCGCCACCATCAAAGACAGCGTCTCGATGAAGAAACCGAGCACGATATAGAGCAGGATCACGACCAGCAGCGTGCCGACCGGCGGCAGGTCCAGGCCCGTGAGCATGGCCTGCAACTCACGCCCAAGGCCCGCAGACGCCAGCGTGAAATTGAGGAAGTAGGCCCCGGTGATCACCAGCATGATCATCGCGGTAATGCCGATTGTGCCAAGCAGGCTGTCGCGCATCATCCGGACCGAAACGCCGCCGTTCGCAGCGGCGATGGCCAGCGCGATCGCAACGCCCACGGCAGCCGATTCCGTCGGCGTCGCCCAGCCGGCATAGATCGTCCCGATCACCACTGTGAACAGGATTATGATCGGAATGAGCTGCAGCAGGCTGGCGAAGCGCTCGCCCCAGCCGAAGCTGCGGCTTTCCCCGCCGAGCGACGGCTTGATCTTGCACAGGATGGCCGTGATCACGACGAAGGCGAGAGCCATCATCAGCCCCGGCAAAAGTCCCGCCAGGAAGAGCCGCGGGATCGAGGTCTGGGTCAGGAAACCATAGACGATCAGGTTGATCGAGGGTGGGATCAAAATGCCGAGCGTGCCGCCGGCGGCAATCGCCCCGGAGAACAGACGCGGATCGTAGCCGAGCCGTTCGGCCTGCGGCATGGCGACCGTCGCGACCGTGGCGGCCGTGGCGACCGACGACCCGGATGTAGCCGAAAACATTGTCGCCGTGCCAATATTGGCGTGGATCAGCCCGCCCGGAAGCCAGGAAAACCACTTGTCGAGCGAAGCATAGGTTTTTTCTGCGACCCCACCACGCACCAGGATCTCGCCCAAGAGCACGAAGAAGGGAATGGCGATCAGCGTGGCGTGATTGGACGCCGACCAGACCACCTGCCCCAGGCCGCGCATGAGCGGAAACGGGGAAAAGAACTGGTCAATGCCGAACCCGAGTAAAAACAGCACGATGCCGACGGGAATGGAGAGGGACAAGAGCCCAAGCAGCGCGACAGCGACGCTCCAGATCATCGCTCGGTCTCCACTTCCGTACCGGGGCCTACCAGGCTTTCCGCCTTGGCAAGGTCACGACGCAGCAGGAGCGCGCAGGTCAGCGCCACCAGCACACAGGCCGAGATCGCGAACCAGACCCAGCCCGAGAACCACACGACCTGCGGGATCCACAAGGGCGTTTCCAAGGGCGTATTGGCGCGTGAACTGCTGACGATGGATTTTTCCAGGACCGGCCAGGCATGAAAGGCAATCACGCTGACAGTCGCGGCCAGAACGGTGATCGCGAAGAGATCCATCAGCGCCTTGCCGCCGGCATGAAGCTTGTGACGGATCAGGTCGATGCGCACATGCGCCAGCTCGGTGAGTGCGTAGGACAGGCCCCAGCTCGCCACGCCGGCCATGACATAGCCGGAAATCTCATCCGACCCGCCAAGCGAGCGCGCGAACTGGCGCAAGGTAATGTCGACAATGACGAACCCGGCGGTGATGAGAAGCACCATCCCAAGGACCAGCGCGATCATCTTGTTGATACGGCGCAAGGCCGTGGCAATTCCGTCGATCATGTCTCGATCTCCGCCGGGTTCTGTCACATCACTTTAGCGGGATCGAAACACCGACGACTTCGCCGACGCTCTCGTTCCAGCGCTTGGCCCAGTCGTCGCCGGCACGCTCGGCCCACTCTGGAAGAACCGTATCGGTGAGGATGGCCCGCGCCTTGGCGATGTCGGCCTCGCTCGGCTCGACGAGCTTCAGCGATGCGGAGTCGCCGGCGGAGCATTCGCCCTTGCCGGTCAGGCAGGCAATGTCGGTTTCAAGCGAACCCGTGGCAAGGTCCCAGGCCGGAGCCTCGAATTTCGTCGTGATCTGCTCCTGGATGAGGATCTTGGTTTCGTCCGACAGGCTGTTCCAGCGATCCATGTTCATCGCCGTCACGACGGAGTCCCAGCCGCCAAGCGGCAACGTCATCAGCGTATCGGTGACTTCCCACCAGCCGGCGGAATAACCCGAACCCGACCCGGTCACGGCGCAGTCGATCACGCCGCGCTCAAGCGCACCCGGCACTTCCGAAAACCCGACGTTGACGCCTTCCGCGCCCAGCGCTTCCAGGAATTTCGTGGTCATACGGCCGGACCCGCGGATCTTCTTGCCTTCCAGATCGGCAAGAGAGGACAGGTCGCCCTTGCAAAAGACGACCTGCGGCGGATAGGGCGCGATCGCGAGCAGCTTGGCGTTGAAGCGGTTGGCGAAGATCTCTTCCACCATCGGGCGAGCGGCTTCAACCATCGCCTCTGCCTGTTCAGGCGTCGTCGCGACAAGCGGAACATCGAGCCCCTCGAGTTCCGGCGCATCGCCGACGGCATAGTCGGCGACCGTCATGCCGACGTCGAAAACGCCATCGCCGAGCATGCGGAACACGTCGCCGCCCTTGATGCCCATCTGATCATGCGTGGTAAGCTGGACGGTGATATCGCCGCCGGATGCCTCGGGAAGTGTCTTTGTCCAGAACGGCGCCTCGAACTGCTTGTGCAGCGGCAGGCCGCTCCAGCTGCCAACGACCGAAATCTCCTCGGCAACAACAGGCGCAAGCGCCAGCAGGGATACGGCCGATGCGGCCGCAATTCGGGTAAGAGCACGTTTCATGTCAACTCTCCTCTGGTTTTTTCAGGTCGACAGCTGGCGGGCGCTGCCAAGGGAAAACTCGGCTGCATCCGCGGAAAGATCGGTAACCAGCATATGGCCCGGTTCGTGGGTGATCGCGATATCGGGTCGGGCCGTGCGGATCGCCATTTGCGGGGTCACGCCGCAAGCCCAGAACACCGGAATTTCATCCGGCTGAAGCATCGGCGCATCACCGAAGTCGGGCTTTGAAAGATCCGCGATGCCGATTTCGGCCGGATCTCCGATATGCACGGGCGCACCATGCGCAAGACGGTAGCGATCCGACAGAAGCACCGCCTGAATCGCGTCGGCGGCCCGAAAGGCGCGCATCGACACGACCATCGGACCGGAAAACGGTCCGGACGGCTGCGTCATCAGCGACGTGACATACATTGCCACATTGCACCTATTGGCGATGTGCGGCAACGCAATGCCCGCACGCAGGATCGCCGCCTCGAACGAGAACGAACACCCAAGCACGAAAGAGACAAGATCGTCACGCCAGATCGGACCGAGATCCGCGACGGAGCGATAGCCATCGGACCCGCCCTCGAAGATCCGATAGGCGCCGATATCGGTGCGAATGTCGAGATCGCGGCCAAGAGCTGGAATCGTCGGATCGCCAGGTTCCGAGAGGCCGATGACAGGACAGGGCTTGGGATTGCGCAGGCAGTAGCGCAGAAAATCATCCGCAAGAGCGCTTGGTAGGATCGCAAGATTTCCCTGGAGGCTACCGGCCGCACATCCGGCGGTCGGATCGCGGAAGTCACCTGCGCGAATGGCGCGGCGCAAGTCCGCCGGAGAAAGCGAGCGAAGGTCGCTCGCCGCGTGGGATTGTGTTTTGGCGATGCCCGACACGGTCCACTTACCCTCCCTAGTTAAGACAAGTGAAGGATCGCGGCGAGAATTGATCTTGTCAAGTTATCAGCGAAAGTTTCTTACGATCTCTTAATATGATCATTCTGATCACAGGTCATCGCGATGGAGGCGACCGCATTTCCCAGCTCCGCATTGCGCTCGGGCATGTAGGCAACCATGAAGCGCAAGTTCGCAAGATTGGCGGCATCCACAACCGGAAGCGGCTTGATACTCTTGCCGAAGGGTTCCGCCTCCGCCATGCGCTCGGGCAGGACACCGATGCCGAACCCGTCCGAGACAAGGTGAATGACGGTGGAAAGCGACGCCGACCCGTGCAATTCCAGGGCCGGAAGATCCGGCGCGGACAACAGGGCTTCCAGTTCGCGAAAGGGCGGGGTCGCTTTGGGAAAGGTCACGATGGTATGGCTGGCCAGTTCCGCAAGCGAGAGGGGGTCAGGAGCCAACGTCATGCCCAAGGCCGCGTACCACCCAAGCTTCAGCGGCTTGAGGGCGACAGAGGCGGCCCCGCGCGGAACACTTTCACGCAACAGGATCGCGACATCCAGTTCATCATCCACAAGCGCTGCACTCAACTGGCGCGAGGTATCGACCGACAACTCGAACCGGACCCTTGGGTGCGCATTCTTCAATTGTGCCAACAAGTCCGACAAGAGCGTGTGAACGATTGTCTCCGCGACGCCGATACGCACGGTTCCGCTCAAGCCCCCGGGTCGGGTGATCTCCTGGACCAGTCGGTCGCGCGCCGCCACAAGTCGATGCGCCTCCTCGAGAAACCGCCGTCCGACCGGCGTCAGCCGTACCTGCCGCCGTGCCCGGTCGAAGATCTGGATGCCGAGGCGTTTTTCCAGCGCCAGAACACGATTGGAGATCGCCGATTGCGACAGCCCGTATTTCTGGGCCGCCGCCCGAAACCCGCCGGCACGCACGATATCCTGCAGGATCTCGATATCTTTCAGTTCAAACAACGCCGGTCTCCTTCAGCGTGCCTCGATCCACGTCGTGGCGGAAGCACCTTAGCCAATTGGAGCGCCCTGTCACGCGGACGCGAAACACCCAACCGGTCCCGGACACCCGCGTGCATCTTGCCGGACGGTCGTCTCCAGCGATTTTCAAGGCTTGATTGTCACGGTCAGTAACGTCTTATCTGGTAGTCTTCACGGACGATGCCCTCGCCACTGTGGCGCGCGTCCGCATCGTCCTCCTCCGATCGACCTGCCGAACGCGTGCCTTTCCTCCAGCATCGCCTCCCAAGAGAAGCGCCTTAACGCCATGTCATTCGAACAGCTTTTCGGTTTTGCCGCTTTCGCCTATGTGGCTTCGGCAACGCCCGGCCCGAACAACATCCTGTTGACCGCCGTCGGCGGCGCCGGAGGCATTCGCGCGGGCCTGCCCGTGCTCCTGGGGATCGTCCTCGGCTTTGCCACGATGGTTTTCCTGCTGGCCTTCGGACTCGGACGGACGATCTTCACCATGGACGCGGTGCTCGACACGATCCGGTACGGTGGCCTCGCGATCCTCGCCTGGCTTGCCTGGAAGATCGCGACCGCACCGGTCGCACAGGCCGACGAACCCGCACCGGACCTCGGCCGGCGCGGCAGTTTCCTCGGCGCGGCGCTGTTTCAATGGGTCAACCCGAAGGCCTGGATCGTGGCGGCGGGAGCAATCACCTCGTTCCTGCAGCCCGACTTGCCGGTTCTCGCCCAGGCCACGACCCTTGCAACCGTCTTCATCCTGGCCGGCGCATTCGGCTGCCTGCCCTGGCTCGCCTTTGGGGCGCTGGTCAAACGCTTCCTGCGCGACCCGCTTCACGCCCGCCTGTTCAACGTGGCGATGGCGCTGTTGCTCGTGGTCTCGATGCTGCTGGTGATTTTCGGCGGCTGACGCGAGAACCCGCGCCAGCCGAAGGTCGTTCGCAGTACAGAAATCAAACGAGCCCCTTGCGCATCACGTCGCCAAGACGGCGCGCGAAGGCCGCCGCATCGCTCGGGGCATCCCCGTCCAGAATCCGTGCCTGATCGAACAGCAGCCAGGCCATGTCGGCGAGTTCACCCTTGTCTCCATCGGCTGACAGACGCTTGGACATCCCGCCCACCAGGGCATGAGACGGATTGAACTCAAGCACCGGAGCAAAAGCGCCGGACGCCCCTCCCTGTTGGCGTGCCATCAGCTTTTCCAGCTGCCGGTCAGGGCCGTGTTCGGGCGCGACAAGACACACGGGGCTTTCCGACAACCGGGCAGAGGAGCGCACATCGGACACGCTTTCCCCAAGCGTTTCCTTCAAGAACGCCGTGACCAGCCCGATATCGACCGCACCCTCGACATCCTTGTCTTTCGCTCCGGCTTCCTCGGCCTTGTCGTCATCGACAGGGATTGCATCCAGCGCCGCGGCCCCTTGCGTAACCGACTGGAACGGTTTGCCCTCGAAGCCCTGCGCCATCTGCACCCAGAAGGCGTCGACCGGATCGGCGAGATAAAGCACCTCTACACCGCGCGCGCGAAACCCCTCCAGATGCGGACTGGACGCAATCGCCTCGACGCTCGACCCCGTCGCGTAGAAGATCTGCGTCTGGTTTTCCTTCATGTCGGCGACATAGTCGGCGAGCGTGCGCCAGCCCTCGCCCTTGTCCCGGCTGGACCGGAAACGGGCGAGCGCCAACAGCTTGTCCTTGCGCTCGAAGTCCTCGTAGATCCCCTCCTTCAGGACTGGGCCGAAGTTTTCCCAGATCTTGAGGAAGGTTTCGGGGTCGTTCTCCGAGAGCTTCTGCAACTCGCTCAGGATCCGGTTGGTCACGCCCTTGCGGATCGATTCCAGCACCGGATTGTGTTGCAGCATCTCACGCGAGAGATTGAGCGGAAGATCGGCACTGTCGATCACGCCGCGCGCGAACCGCAACCACGCCGGCAGAAGGTCGACATCATCGGCAATGAACACCCGCCGCACGTAGAGCTTCACCCGTCCCTTGCGGTCGGGGTCGAAAAGATCGAAGGGCTTCATCGACGGCAGGAACACAAGCACGGAATATTCGTGCCGGCCTTCCGCACGATAGTGCAACGTCAGCGCCGGGTCGTCATACTGGCCCGAGACATGGCCGTAAAACTCCTTGTATTCCTCCTCGGACACCTCGGATTTCGACTTCGTCCAAAGCGCCGTACCATCGGCGAGCTGTCGCTCCGCCGGGGCCCTGCCAAGCTGCTCATTGACATCCTCATCCGTGGCATCGTCGAGATCCTCATCCGCCTTTGCATCCTCTGCGGCCTTGGCCTGCACATCCAGAAGCAGGATCGGGACCGGCACATGCGCCGAATAGGATCGCACGACCCGCTCCACCTCGCCCGCTTGCGCATAGGCGAGCGCATCATCCTTCAGATGCAGGACGACGCGGGAACCGCGCGCCGGCGCATCGGCCAGGTCCACCGGCTCGACGGTAAACTCGCCCATGCCGTCAGAGGTCCAGCGCCACGCCTCCTCGCTGCCGGCGGCCCGGCTCACGACCTCAACCTGATCCGCGACCATGAAGGCGGAATAGAAGCCGACGCCGAACTGGCCGATAAGCGCGGAGCCGTCATTGGCCTCGCCGAGCTTGTCCATGAACGCGCGGGTCCCGGAACGGGCGATGGTGCCGAGGTTTGCGATCATCTCGTCCCGGGTCATGCCGATGCCATTGTCGGACACCACCAGACGTTTCGCCTCCGCATCGACCTCCAGACGGATCGCGAAATCGGGATCGTCCCGGATCAGTTCGGGCGCGGTCAGCGCGCTGTGGCGCAGGCGCTCGCAGGCATCGGCGGCGTTGGACACCAGTTCGCGCAGGAAAATGTCCTTGTTGGAATAAACGGAATGCACCATGAGGTGCAGCAAACGGGCCACCTCGGCCTGAAAGGCATGTGCCTGCGGGGCGGCGCCGTCCGTCTTTTCTGTCGTATCGGTCGTCATGAGGCTCACGGCTCCTGTTGGATACGTCTCGATCGATCTGGGTGGGCGGCATGCGTGCCGCTCCGGCGGCACAGATATCGGTGAAGCGAGGCGGCGTTTCAAGCGCCGTCGGCACTCACCAAACGCGTTCGTCCTGCGCCACACGCTTGAGCACGGACGGCCGGTCGGTGACGATGCCGTCGACGCCAAGCCGGATCAGCCGGCGCATCTCAGCCTCGTCGTCGATGGTCCACACATGCACGGCGATGCCGTGGCGGTTGCTGTGGCGCAGGAACGCCCGCGTCGCCAGCGGCACGCCGTATTGCGACAGCGGGATCTGCGCGCAGGCGACATCGGGAACGCCGATAGGCGCACGCCAGGCGCCGAACCGCAGCGCCGCGACGCTGCGCGGTCCGGAACTGAGGCAGACCCGTTGGCCGAACCGGGCCCGCGCGGCCCGCAACCGCGCGTCGGAAAAAGACGCGACGCACACCCGATCCAGACAGTTCATCCGTTCCAGCAGGTCCAGCGTCGGCGCAAGCGCGTGGTCGGTCTTGATGTCGATGTTGAAGCGCATGGACGGATGGGTCTCCAGCGCCTCGGCCAGGGTCATGAGCGGCTCCCCGCCCTGAATCCGCACGCCCTTGAGAGCCTGCATATTCTGCGCCGAGACCACACCGCGACCGTCGGTGGTGCGCTCCAGCCGGTCGTCATGAAAGACGACGACTTTCCCGTCGCGGCTTGCCTGTACGTCGATCTCGATGAAGCGGTAGCCCATGGCCTCAACGGCGGCGAAGGCCGCGCGACTGTTCTCCGGCTGCTCCAGTCCGCCGCCGCGATGAGCAAGGGCGGCGAAGCCCTCGCCGGCCAGATAGGGGTGGACGGGGGAAAAACCGTCGGCCATGAAACAATGATCCTGCTGGCGCCCGGCGCGCGGGCCGTCGCCCAAGTCCTATGACCAAGGCGCGGGATGTGCAATCCGAAGCGGAAAGATTGACGCCAATGTCCGGATCGGCTGCAATCGGCTGGCGGTTGCGGTCCCTGCATGAAGGGGATCGCTGACAATGGGCGGCAAGGGAGCGGAAGTCATGAGACAGTTCTGGAAGAACGGCGGTTCCCGCAATCGCATGTCGGGCCTTGCCGCCGTGCTCCTGACCCTCTTGTTCGGCGTCGCGCTCTCGGCAAGCGCCCATGCCACGGACAGGCATGCGCTTGTCATCGGCAATGCGGACTACACGGGAGCGACTCTGTCGGCCCTGAAGAACCCGGCAAACGATGCTGCGCTGATCGCCGACACGCTGAAAAAAGCCGGCTTCGAGGTGACGCTGGTGCTGGACGCCGACCTGCGCGACATGAAACGCGCGGTGCGCGATTTCACCGACGCGCTCGGCGCGGCCGAACCGGACGCGCTCGCCGCCGTCTATTATTCCGGCCACGGCTTCCAGGCCGGCGGGCGCAACTATCTCGCTCCGCTGGGCGCGGATCTGCGCGACGAGGTCGACGCCGAATTCGAGGCACTTTCGGTCGACTGGGTGCTGTCGCGCGTCGAGGCCGCCCATGACGGCGCAAACATCGTCATTCTGGACGCCTGCCGCAACACAGCCCTGAGCCGCTCCATCGGCACAGGCAGCGAAGGCTTCGCGCTGCTGCAAAGCACGCCGCGCGGCAGCTTCATTTCCTTCGCCACGGCACCGGGCAGCACAGCCGCCGACGGCACGGGACTGAACAGCCCCTACACTTCGGCCATCGCGACGGAAATGCTCGTGCCCGGCCGCACGGTGGAAGCGGTGTTCAAGGCGGTGCGCCGGCGCGTCGTGGAAACCACCGGCGGCGAACAGGTGCCCTGGGACCACTCCTCGCTGACCGCCGACGTGGTATTCCTGCCAGACGCTTCTGCTATCGCGGGAGCGACTGCGCCGGGGGGTGCCGCCCTCTCCGACGTGCAGATCGAACTGCAGCTCTGGAACGACGTGAAGGACAGCAATGCGCCCGAACAGCTGCAGGCCTATCTCGATCGCTTCCCGCAAGGCGCCTTTGCAGCACTTGCCAAATCCCGGCTGGAAACGGCGCAACAAGGCGGCACCGGCGAGGTGGAAAAGCTCTTTGCGCAACTCGCAAGCCGCTCGCTCATCGTCGACAACCCGACCCGGCCGCATGAATTCTACAGCAACGCGCGGCTCCGCGAGATAAGGGGCGACTACCCCAAGGCCCGGCAGGACTATCTGAAATATTTCGCTTTCGGCATGCCGCAGGTCGACCCGCATCTGCGTTTCCAGGCGGTGCTCAAGATCCAGGAGGGACGCGAGGGCGCGCGGGAAATCTATCGCGCGCTCTCGCAAGGCCGGCAGGACCCGACGACGCTCTTCGCCGAGATCCTTCTTGCGGAACGCGAGGAACGCGTGCGTCGGCTGACGGCATTTCTCACCGCCAACCCGGAGTTCACCCCGGCGCATTACGCTCTGTCGCAAGACTTCAGCGAGGCCCGCCTGGGCCAGCAGTCGACCTCCGACAAGACGCGCGAGCACGAGCTGCTAACCAATTTCATGGAAGGGGTCGAGGACGGCCGTTTCCTGCGTTTTTATCTGGACCAGCAGATGGCGGCCGAACAGATCGAGGACGCCAAGACGCGCCTCGCGGCGCTTTCCTTCCTCAACACCGCCGCGCTTGCCAATCCGGTCAAGCTGAACGCGATGCGCAGCAATCAGGGCTGGATGCTGACGCTGGCCATCGCCGACCGCGCGCGCGAAATCTTCGTCCGGTTGCCCGGGGAGGAGTTCAAGTCGACCGGATTCGTCAATGGCGCGCTCGACCCGACCACGGGACAGAAAATCCCCTACCCGGCATTCGAACTGCCGGGCAATGTCGGCAACACCGACATCGCCGTGCGCTACCGCGACATTCGCGACGAGTTGCAAGGCCCCTTCACCGTCAGCTTCACACCGGCCGGGGCTTTGGTATCGGGACAAAAAGACATTCTGGAACGCCTGTCGAGCGGGTGGCTCAGCTTCCGCGACTGGGACGGCAAGATGTATGTCTACTTCTCGCATCTGATCAGCTACCGCTGCGCCATCGACAGCGTGATGTATGCGGTGGACAGCGACACGCCGGACACGCAATTCGAAACCGGTCCCTGCGATCCGGACAATCCGCACGCAGTGCCCGAAAGCGGACCGGGATCGAAGATCCATATCATTGTGCCAAAGGCGACCGGATACGTCACAGTGCAGCTTTCCTATGCCGATGGAACCCGCTCCGAAGTCAAACGCTTCGACGCCCCGTGATGCGCGTCCCATAACAAGATGATATCCGCACCCGCGCGCCGCCACTGGCGCCTGCAGGCTGTCGCCGCCATCCTGATCGCAGTCCTGGCAGCCCTTGTCGCCGTCCCCTGGCTGGAACCGCGAGCAGGCGACTGGGCGCTTGCGCTCGCCCCCTCGCCGGGGGCTGTCGTCACGAATCAGATCGTCGTGGTGGCGATCACGGAGGACACGCTTTCCACCTTCCCCTATCGCTCTCCCGTCGACCGGGCATTCCTCGCCGGACTGATCGCTCGGCTCGACGACGCAGGTGCACGTGTCGTCGGTCTCGATATCCTGATCGACCAGCCAAGCGAACCGATCAAGGATGCGCGCTTTTTCAAGACCCTCGATGCGGTCAGCGTGCCTGTCGTATTGGCACTTGCAACCCGCGACGACGGGCTGACAGACCGCCAGGCCGACTATGTCGCGCGCACTATCGCCCCCCAACCTGCCGGGCTTGTCGCACTTGCCCGCGACGAGGTCGACGGCGTCCTGCGACATCTGCCGAGCGCTCGCCCCGGCAATGCGACCTTCGCGCAATCCCTGGCAGACAATGCAGCGAAACCGATCTCAGGCCGGATCCTCTATTCGCGTGCCGTCGACGAGGCGGCCCCTTTTCCCGTCTACCCGGCGCATTTGGTCGCGCGACTACCTGATGACTGGTTTGCCGGCAAATTTATCCTTATCGGCACGGATCTGCCGACCATCGACCGTCATCCGACACCGCTGACGACCCTGGAGGGAAGCACGGCCGGGACGTTGCCCGGGGTCGTTATTCACGCGCACGTCCTGGCGCAAACGCTCGCGGGCCTCAGCCTTCGCCCGCTGCCCCCCCTGGCGGGGGGCGTCGCGATCGTCGCAGCCGCGCTCCTCGCGGCTGCGGGCTTTTCCACCGGCATCGCGCCACGACACCTGTTCATTGCCCTTGCACTGGCGCTTGTCGGCTATCTCGCAGTCGCCGGCGTCCTGATCGCCCGCGCCGGGGTTCTGCCGCCCCTGATCGCCCCGCCACTCGCCGCGATCGTCGCCGGCGGTCTGGTTTCACTGGCCCGCTGGCGCGCGGATCACACCGACCGTGCCTTCCTACGCCACGCCTTCGCGCAATACGTCAGCCCGTCGGTGGTAGAGCGGATCGCCAGCGGACGCCTGCATCTTGGTCTCGGCGGCGAAAAACGCGAGGTGACCTTTCTCTTCACCGATCTTGAGGGATTTACGAGCCTGTCGGAACGCCTGCCGCCGCCCGAGGTCGCCGACCTGCTCAATGCCTATCTCGACCGCATATGCGAGTTGATGACAGAACATGGCGCCACCATCGACAAGATAATCGGCGATGCCGTCGTCTGTTTCTTCGGCGCACCGGACGACGACCCGGACCAGGCGGAACACGCGTTCGCGCTTGCCCTCGCCCTCGATGGCTTTGCGGAAGCCCACCGCAAACGGCTGCTTGAGGAAAAGGCCGTCGCGCTCGGCGTTACCCGCATCGGCGTGCACAGCGGCGAGGCGGTCATCGGCAACTTCGGGGGAAGCCGCTTCTTCGACTACACGGGGGTCGGCGACACGGTGAACACCGCAGCCCGGCTCGAAGGCGCCAACAAATACCTCGGCACACGCATTCTTGTCAGCGAGACGGTCGCGCGGGCCTGCCGTGTATCCTGCGTCCTGCGCCCGGCTGCAAACCTTGTGCTCAAGGGGCGCGACAGCGCGCTTGCCTGTTTCGAACCGCTCCCGGCGGAGGAAGCGGCGGCCGAATGGTTCACCGCCTACACCAGAGCCTTCAAGCAGCTCGTCGCACACCACGAGGACGCAAGCGCCGGCTTTGAAAAGGTGCTTGCGCTGAAACCGCAGGATCCGCTGGCACGGCTGCATCTGGCGCGGTTGCAGGCAGGCGAAGAAGGCGCGACACTGACGCTTGACGGAAAGTGACCAACGGGCCTGGAGACGCGAAAGATGCAGATGAAGCGGCCTTGTGACCTGCGCCGACGGTTTGTTGCGCGGACAGCCATCCGCGCGGCCCTTGCGTTTGCCGCGCTGTCACTGGTGCTCGGCACGGCGCGTGCCGATTTCGTCGTTCTGGCTGCAAGCGGAACGTCCGACGGTCTGGAAACCGGGACCCGACTTGCAGATGACGCAAGGATCGCCTTGCAGAAAGGTGCCAAGGTCACGCTGATGTCCCGGGACGGACGCATGCTGACGCTTGAGGGCAGCTATTCCGGTCTCGTGGACCCTCAATCCGATGCGCCGGCCGGTGCGAAAGGCAGCCGCGGACCACTGGAGAAGCTTTCCCGGTTGTTGCAGGGCGCCGACGCGCGCTCCACCGTGCTGGGTGCCGCCCGAGCAGGCGCCGGCACTGTTCCCCCGCCGCCCGGTATCTGGCACGTCAGCGTCGACAGCTCCGGCCCGCGCTGTGTGCGGCCGGGATCTCTCCAGTTCTGGCGGCGCGATGCCGCGCGGCACAGTCCCGTCACCCTGCGCAGCGCGTCCGGCCGACGCGACGGCCTCACCTTTGAAAAGGGCACTCATGTGCTGACGGTCGAAGATGCCCTGGCCGATGACGACGATCGCCTGCTGGTCTCACTCGACGACAATCTGCGCGACCTCGCGATTGCCCATCGCCCCGACGCGCTTGCCGACGCCTCTCCCGGCGAACTGCTCGTATGGATGCTGGACAACGACTGCAAGCGCCAGGCACTCACCCTGATCGGGCATGTTCATGCCGGCAGGGCGCTGCGCTGAAAAGGCCGTACCCGGCGCCCTGATTCAGGCGAGCGCAGGGCGCGGAGTGCGGGTGCGCCACAGCACCAGACAGATGACGGCAATGTTGAGCATGTTCCAGGCAATGCCATTCAGGAACGCTGCCTGATAGGATGCCGTCAGGTCGTAGATCCAGCCCGACATCCAGCCGCCCAGCGCCATGCCGACGATGGTCGCGGTGATGACCAGGCCGACCCGCTGCCCCGCCTCGCGCGCGGGCATGTACTCGCGCACGACAATGGCATAGCTCGACACGATGCCGCCTTGCGACAGGCCGAAGATCAAAGACACAAGATAGAGCGAGGCAAGCCCGTCGTAGGGGATGTAAAGCAGGAGCGCGAGACATTGCAGCACCGCCCCGATCAACAGGGTCGGAACACCGCCGATCCTGTCTGCCAGAACGCCCGAGATCAGGCGACTGGCGATCCCGCCGGCAAGCATCAGCGACAACATTTCCGCCCCCCGCGCCACGCCGTAACCGAGATCGACGCAATAGGCAACGATATGCACCTGCGGCATCGACATGGCAACACAACAGCCCAGACCGGCGATCACAAGAAGTCCTTGCAGAACACGCGGCGACATCGCGATCTGCCGTGCGGGCGGCGGCTCCCTCACCGGCTGTGCCTGCCCCCGGGTCATCATGTGCGGCGGCGGACGACGCAGCAAAAAGGCCACCGGGATCAGCACGCACAGACAAACGGTGCCGACGAAAAGATAGGCACCGCGCCAACCGTGGTCCTGCATCACCGCCTGGAGCACCAGCGGCCAGATCGCCCCGGCGAAATAGTTTCCCGACGCGGTCGCGGCCATCGCAAGACCGCGCCGCTTCGCGAACCAATGCGAGACATCGGCGAGCAGCGGTCCGAAGGTCGCGGCGGAGCCGAAGCCGATCAGAACGCCCTGCAGAATGGCGAAAACAAGAAGGGACTGGGCCTGTGAGGCAAGCAGAAACCCCGAGCCGAGCGCGGCGGAGGCAATCGCCAGCGGCGCCGTGACGCCGTAGCGGTCGACGAAGCGCCCGATCAACAGGTTGCCGAGCGCGAATCCGATCATCGTGGCGGTATAGGGCAGAGAGGCCTCGGCGCGGTCGACGCCGAACTCGGCTTCCACCGAAGGAAGCACGACGATCACCGACCACATGCCGACCCCGCCAATGGTGGCAAGAAACATCGACAGACCGAGACGTAACCAGGCATAGGCGCTATCAACGCCGCCGGGCGTCGGAGTGTCAGCAGTCGACATGCTCGGAATTTCCTCGGATCACATCAGGCATGGTCATTCCGAGTTACAACCGCCTGATCGTTCTGGCAATCCCGCGACAGCCAATTTCCTAGCAGGCGCTGACCAGGGACTTTGCCGCCACCTCTGTGAATTGTTCAGCCGCACGCGGCGCCGGCTTGCCGGCCAGCCGCTTCATCAGCCAGGCACCGTCACCATCGCCAGAACGGCGGTAGGACATGTCGCGTTCCGGCGGGATCGGCACAACACCCTCGGCGCTGCGCTCGCCGATGGCGAAACGGAAGGCATAGCCCGGCGTCAATCCCATGCGCAGATCGGAGACCACCACCTTGCCGTCGGCTTCCTCGGCGCGAAAATACCCGCGGCTGAACCAGACGAGTTTCTCGAACGCATCGGAGCCGGACAGGCAGGCGACAAGATCGGGACGGCGCGGATGCGTGTAGATCGGCGCTGCCGCGCCTTTCCCGTCGAACAGCGACAGATAGACGTTGTGATATCGGCCCTCTTCAAGCCCTATCACCTTCCAAACCACGGTGGTAAACGGCGCGGCGATGGCGAAGACACGGTCGGGCTGAAGCCCGGCACGCTCGAACACGGCCTTCGCCCGTGCCTCCATATGCCCCTGCAGCACGACCGAAAGGCCGAGATATGCCGTGCTGACGACCAGTGCCGTCGTCAATCCGCGCGCGAACGTGCGTCCCCAGTCGCGCCGGAACAACGCCCACACGGTCACGACGAGAAGCGGCAGCGTATAGAGCGGGTCGATGATGAAGACCGACCCGACACCCACCGGGTCCGGATAAAGCGGCCAGAACAGGCGCGTGCCATAGACCGTGATCGCATCGATGATCGCGTGGGTGGAGAGACACAGATAGACGGTGAGCCACACCAGCCAGCGCTTGTCGCGCAGCACGCGAAAAATCCGCAGAAGCGCCTCGCCGACCACGGGCACGGCCAGAGCCTGGATGAAAAGCGAATGGGTCGCGCCGCGATGCAGGACAAAACTGTCGACCGGATCATCGAAGGGAATGAACACGTCGAGGTCCGGCAAGGTGCCGAGCACACCGCCAACGAGCGCCGCCTTGCGCGGTCCGAGCGTCTTGCCGAGGCAGGCGGTGGAGACCGCCGCTCCGAGGAGAAATTGCGTGAGGGAATCCATGCGGGTCTTTTCGGGTCAGGAACGGACGGCGGGTTGACCGCCGAGCCGCCGCTCGAATGGCAACTCGGCATGATGCGCCGAACATAGGGCACCGTGCCGGTGCGACCAGCCCGCAAGGCGCCCGGTCGGCAGCAACTCACCCCTCGCCGTTCAACGAGGCGAAGGTCTTTCCGGTCTCGACCAGACGCACCAGCAGCGGCGACGGCTCCCAGAAGAATGCGTCTTCCTTCGCGAATTCGCGAATGTCGGCGAGAATCGCGTCCAGGCCCTGGGTATCCGCATGGTGCATCGGCCCACCGCGCCAGCGCGGAAAGCCGTAGCCGAAGAGCATCGTCACATCGATGTCGAGCGGACGCAGCGCAATTCCCTCCTCGACCGTCTTTGCAGCCTCGTTGATCATCGCCGCCATGTAGCGGCGGATGATCTCCGCATCACTGAAATCACGCGGTACGATGCCCTTCGCATCGCGCTCGGCCGCGATGATCACCTCCACTTCCGGGTCAGGCGTGCCGCGGCGCGCGCCCTCCTCATAGCGGTAGAAACCGCGGCCCGTCTTCTGGCCAAACCATTCGCGTTCGCACAGCCGGTCGGCAAAGCCGACGACACGCTCGCGCGGATCGCGTGTCGCCGCGCGGCGCTTGCGACCGGCCCAGGCGATGTCGAGACCTGCGAGATCGCCGACAGCGAAGGGACCCATCGCAAATCCGAATGCCACCAGAGCGGCATCGATCCGGTAGGGGCTTGCGCCGTCCTCGACCATGTAGTCGGCGGCCTTGCGATAGGTGTTCAGCAAGCGGTTGCCGATAAAGCCGTCGCAAACGCCGGCGCGCACCGCGACCTTCTTCATCCGCTTGGCGAGCGCGAACCCGGTGACAACCACATCCGCTGCGGTCTTGTCGGCAACCACGACCTCCAGAAGCCGCATCACATGGGCGGGTGAGAAGAAATGAAAGCCGATCACATCCTGCGGGCGCTGCGTCGCCGCCGCGATCTCGTTGACATCCAGATAAGAGGTGTTGGTCGCCAGGATCGCGCGCTCCTTGCACACGGCGTCGAGCTTGCGGAACACTTCCTTCTTGACCTCCATGTCCTCGAAAACCGCTTCGATAACGAGATCGGCGTCCTTGAGAGCGGCATAATCCGTCGCGGTCCGGAAGGCGCCGGCCAGAATGGCATCGCGCCTGGAGGCGTCCATCTTGCCGCGCCGCACCCCATCGTCGAGCAAACGCGCCACCATCGCATGCGCGCGCTCCGCACCGGCCTCGTCGCGCTCGATCAGGGTCACGTCGAGGCCGCTCCCAAGAGCCGCGACCGCGATGCCGCTACCCATCGTGCCGCCGCCGATGATGCCGATGCGGTGCAGCGGACGTGCCGTCGCCTGCCCGGCCTCAGGGATTTTCGCCACCGCACGCTCGGCAAAGAAGGCATGGATCAGGCCCGCACGCTGGTCGGAGGCCATCAGCTCGGTGAAGAGCGCGCGCTCGCGCGTGAGACCCTCGCCGAGGGGCAGGTCGTAAGCCGCCTCCACCGCATCGATCGCCACCATCGGCGAGAGCTGGCCGCGCGCCCGCTTCTGGGTTGCCTTGCGCGCCTCGGCAAACAGCATCTCGTCCTTCGCGCCCGGTTCGATCTCACCCGTGCGCCGCAGCGCCGGTGCCTTGTCGAGATAGGCGCGGGCAAACGCGAGACCGGCATTGAGCGCATCGTCGTCGCGCGACACGGCATCGACGATGCCGAGCGTTTCCGCTTCCTCAGCCCCGACATGCCGGCCCGAGGTGATCAGGTCGAGCGCCGACTTCGCACCCGTGAGGCGCGGCAAGCGCTGGGTGCCGCCGGCACCGGGAAGAATTCCAAGCGTGACTTCGGGCAGACCGACACGCGCCGTTTCAAGCGCCACGCGGGCATGACAGCCGAGCGCAACCTCAAGCCCGCCGCCCAGCGCCGTTCCATGCAACGCGGCGACGACCGGCTTGTCGCAAGCTTCGATCCGGTTGATCACGTCGGGAAGAAACGGCTCGGCCATCGGCTTGCCGAACTCCTTGATATCAGCGCCGGCGATGAAGGTCCGCCCCACACCGTAGAGCACCGCGATGCTGGCGTTTTCGTCCTGCATGAAACGGGCGACCGCGTCGTCTAGCCCGGCCCGCACGGCCTGCGAAAGGGCATTCACCGGCGGATTGTCCACCGCAATCCGTGCGATGCCATTTTCAACGGAGTAGCGAACGGGGTCTGTCACGAACAAAGTCTCCCTGACGAGTTTTGAAAGGCGGGGTCACATGCCGCGCAGTCTAGGCGGCGACAAAGATGTTTGAAACTTAAAATATCTTCATCCGATTACCGCCAAGGCAGTCGCCGCGCGGCAAAGGGCAGCCGGCACCGATGGCTGGCACACTCACGCGACGATTTCCAGCGCGATATCGGCCAGAGGCAGTCCGTCGACCCGGGTCGCCCAGGTTTCGCCCGGCACCACGGGAATGGCCCGCGTTAGGGTTCCAGTCGTCACGATGGCACCGCAGTCGACAGGTTCGGCCAGCGCCGTTGCCGGCAGTCCGTCAACCATCGCCTTCAGGGCACTCAACGGGCCGCCGAGCACATTTTCCGACGCGCCCCGATCGACGACGTCGCCGTCCTTCAGCAAGGCCAGCGTGAAGGACGACAGAGCCTCGAACCAGCCATCCCGATTCGCATCAGTCACCGCCACGAACGGACGATGCCGCAGCAAACCATGCAAGGCAAAGGCAGCCACCGTGTCGGGCGCGCGAAACCGCCAGCCGGGATACGGCGACTGCACCAGTTCGAAGCCGAGCGCCACACCGTCGATACGCGCGAGCAAGTCGGTCTCGTTCATTCCGGCCGACAGGAGTGCGGCAATCCGAAACACGATCTCAGGCTCGATGCGTGGTTCCATCAGCGACGAGACACCGCAGGCCGCCGGCACATCACGCTCCACCACCTGAACGGTGCTGTCGTAAACCGGCCCCCAGATCGGCGCATGCACGTCGTATTCGTCCCAGATCGTGCGGTTGGTGAAACCGATCTTCCAGCCGACCGGCGTCAAGCCATCCGCGATCCGGCGCGTGCGCAGCGCACACGAGACGCGGTAGGCGGCGGCAAGATCGAACCCGCTGTCCGTATCGGTGATCGGCGCGCAGGAGCCGGCACGCCCGGCAACCTCGAGCAGGGACTGCGCAAGCTCCCCGCGCATCGCATCTTGCCCGTCCATCGTGTTTCTCCCGCTCCCCTCGCCCGCGCGCCTTGCCCGCCGGTCTTTTTCGTTTCGCGCGCAACGATGCCGAGCCGGATCCCGAATGGCAAGTCATGCTTCGGTCAAGGTTGCGAAGGAAAAGAGGGTGGCCGCCGCACCTGCTTGCTCCGCTTGCTCCGCTTGCTGCGCGGGCGACTGTGCGGTCGACTGCTCGGGTGACATGCAACACGACGCGTCGCCCGGTTTTTATTCTGACATCCAAGCCCTTGCGAGGACCCATGAAACGTTTGCTGACCGCGCTTAGCGCGCTTTTTCTCACAATTGCCCCGGCTGCCGCGGCTGATCTGCAAGTCACCGACGTGGCCGTCGGCAGCGGCGCGGAAGCCGTCGCAGGCTCGACGGTCACAGTGCATTACACCGGCTGGCTGATGGACGGCACGAAATTCGATTCCAGCCGCGACCGTGGCGAGCCCTTTTCCTTCCCGCTCGGCGCCGGCCGTGTGATCCAAGGATGGGACGAAGGCGTCGCCGGCATGAAGGTCGGCGGGCGCCGGGAACTGGTCATTCCCCCGGCAATGGGATATGGCGCGCGCGGTGCAGGCGGCGTGATTCCGCCGAACGCCACGCTGAAGTTCGACGTGGAACTGCTCGACGTCTCCAAATAGACGCCGCGACACGATCAGGCTCCATCTCTAAAACCGACAAGGCGTGCCGGAGACCCTGGCGTTATTCCGGCACGTCTTCCTGATGAAGCTCTCGCGCGCTGTCGGCAGCGCGAAGAAGACGTACGGCGCGACGCATGCGCTGCACGGCGGTGAAATGCGACAGCACGCCATAGAGAGCCAGCCCCCCGGCGATCACGGTCGCTCCCGACAGGCCGGCGAGTGGTGCCGCACCGGCCGCAAGCAGCATCGCGCAGAGAAAGATGATCCGCTCCAGCCGCTCGAAAAAGTCCGGCCAGGCCTCATTGCTGATGGGGATCTCGATGGCGGTGCGGGCCTTGGCGTAACTCGTCAGGACACCACCGGAAAACGCAAAGAGCGCCACCCCCCACATATTCTGTGCGGCCGCGATGGCGCCAAGAACCGCAAGCTCCTGATACCGATCGACCATGGCATCGAAGTAGCCGCCGGAGCGCGTGCACATGTCGCGCCGGCGCGCGACCGCGCCATCGAGCGCATCGAAGGCGAAGGACACTGCGAGCGTCACCCCGAAGAGCGCCGGATTGCCGTGCCAGAGATAGGCGAGCGAGGCCAGGCAGATCAAAACCAGACCGGTTGCCGTCACCTGGTTGGGCGTCATGCCGGCACGTATCAGCGGCGTCGAGAGGCTTTCCCAGAGCGGGTCGATATGGCGCTTGAACAATCCGTCGATCATCGGTGCGGAATCCCTTGGAGGCGCCGTCGGGCGGGCCGTTTTGGTTTAAAGAATTGCAAGCGGCCTCACCGATAGAGGGACAGAAGCCCCTTGCGATGACGGTCGAGACGCGCCGCGCGCGCCGCAAGCCGCGCCACGCCGGCAGGCTGCGGATCGTAGATCTCCACCGGTCCGGAGGACAGAACGGGGGCTGCCGCCTTCACACTGTCGAACCAGCCAAGAGCCACGCCCGCGATGGTGGCGGCGCCGCGCACGCCGGCATGCCGCGGCGCGCGCACCTCGACCCTGCGATCCAGCGCATCGGCCAACAGTTGCGCGAACCGGGGATTGACGGCAGCCCCGCCGACCAGCGGCAACGGCAGATCCTGGCGTACGCCCTTCTGGCGCGCCACCTTCGACATCGCCCAGCGCAGGTTCAGCGCAACGCCCTCCAGCGTCGCCCGCAACACCGCATTGCGATCGTGACGCACGCTCAGCCCGTAAAGCACCCCGCGCAGGCGGTCGTCATCAACGGGAACGCGCTCACCGGCGAGCCAGGGAACGAACAGCGGATCATCGTCCTGCATGTCTCCGATCCCGTCGTAAAGCGTATCCAGCGCGCTGTCGCTGTCGCCGGCGGATTCCCCGACAAGACGTGCAGCCCAGGCGAAAGCCGTACCCGCACTCTCCTGCGTCGCGATCAGAAGCGGACGGAAATCCACGCTGCTGGAGATGGTCGCATAGGAGTGAAAGACATCGAGACGGCGAGAGGGGAAAAACCCGCTCAGCCAAGCGCTGGTGCCGGCATAAGCGTGAAGCTGGCCGTCCTCAACCGCACCCGAGCCGATCGCCGTCGCCCCGACATCGCCGGCGCCTGCAACCACCGGGAGCCCGGCTCCGAGCCCGAGGTCGGCTGCGGCCCGCTCGGAAAGATGGCCAGCAACCGACGCGCCATCGACGATTTCGGGCAGTTTGTCGAGCGGAATGCCGAGTCGACCGGCGAGAAAGGGAGACCACCCCTCCCGGCCCGGACGCGTGTCCATCATCCATGTCAGATTCGCGCTGTCAGCGGTCGTGGCGAGAGCGCCGGTGGCGCGGAAAATCAGCCAGTCCTTGACGTCGAGAAGCTTGTGCGACGCCGTCCACACGTCCGGTTCATGGGCCTTGATCCACAACATCTTGGCCGGGGGATCCATGCCGTTGTGCGACGGCGCGCCGTTCGCGATGCGAGTCCAGGTGAACAGCTTGTCGGCCCGGTAGCCGGCGATCGGAGGAAATCCGCCGTTCATCTTGCGCGACAGCGCCCCGGCGCGCTTGTCGAGCGAGATCAGCGCCGGACGCAAGACCTCGCCATCCCGGTCGACACACACCAGTCCGCACATCTGCGCGCAAGGCACGAGCGCCACGGCGCGTTCCCCCAGATCCGGGATCTGATCCCGCAGCGATGCAATTCCAAGGCATAGCGCCTGCCACCAGTCGTCCGGGCGCTGTTCGGCCATGTCCGGCCCGGGAAAGGACACGGGATAGGAGGCCGCTGCGGTCGCCTCGAGCGCCAACGAGCGATCGAGCGCTGCAAGCTTGACACCCGAAGTTCCGAAGTCGGCCGCAATCACCAGATCGCGGCTGTCCTGCTTGTCCCTTTTCACTACCTACCCCCTGGTTCGTCCGGCCACATATTTGCCCATGTCCCGGGACCGGGTTTATAGAGGTCCGCAACAAAAATGAACTCCCCAACGCATGCCGTCGCCGCAAGATGCGTGACCGACACGCCGGCGGACCGATCCCGACCGAACGGCAAACCGGAGAAAGCCGCGATTCCATGGGCGAAGGCGAAACAAAGACCATCCGACCGAGCGAGATCGACGTGGTCTACACGTGGGTTGACGACATGTTTCCCGGATATGCCGAGACGCTCGAACAGTTTGCGACGACCCGCCACGACACCAATCCCAACCGCACTCGCGACAATCTGGAAATGCTGCGCTATTCGCTGCGTTCGCTCGAGCGTCACGTCCCCTTCGTGCGCCGGGTGCATCTGCTGACCTGCCGGCCGCAGGTGCCCGAATGGCTGAACACCGACCACCCGGACATCACGGTGATGCATCACGACGAGATCATGGCGCCGGAAATCCTTCCGACCTTCAATTCCTTCGCCATCATCAGTCACCTCGCAAAGCTGCCCTGCGTGAGCGAACACTTTCTCTATTGCGAGGACGACATGCTGTTTCTTTCCAAAGCGCATCTTTCGGACTTTGTCCAGGACGACGGGCGGCTGCGCGTTTTCGCCAAAAACCGCGACGCCCCGGTGCATGCGAAGACCAGACCCGGGGACAGCCCGTGGAACCTGTCCCTGGCAAACGCCAATGCAGCGCTCGACCGGGCCTTCGGCCCTCGTCGCCGCAAGTTCCTCGCCCACGGCCCGCGGCTGATCGAACGCCGCTCGTTCGAGGAGATGTGCAATCGCTTCGGGCACGAGATCGCGGCGACCCGCGCATCGCGTTTCCGTGGTGGCGACAACGTGCCGCCTGAGTACCTCTATCCGCACTACCTGCTGGAGACGGAGGAGGCCGTTCTCGCTTCGGACGCCGAGACCCGACGCGTGGCGGGCTATGCCTCGATCGACAACTTCCTGCCCTGGACGTGGCTGCAACTCGCCCGGCTCGACCGTCTCCGGCCGGTAACCGCGACGCTCAACGACAATTTCAACGATCGGCCGAATCCCCGCGTCGTAGCCCATGTCCGCAACCGCCTGAACCGCTGGTTTCCCGAGCCATCGCGCTTCGAGCGTTTGGACCGCCCGCCGACCTGATCAGGGCCGCAAAGCGTTCCTGTAGATCTCCACGAAGGCGGGGCCGGTCGCTTCGACGCCAAAGGAATGCGCATGCGGCAACGCCCACGCGCACAGCTCCCGGCGCGTCGAGACATCACCGCACAGCTCGATCAGCTTGGCCGCAAGCGCCGATGCATCGCCCGGCGGCACCAGCAGCCTTTCCCCGGGACCGGTCAGCACGGTGCGATAGCCCTCGTTGGCGGCGGCCACCGGCAGGGTCCCGGCCGCCATCGCCTCGATCAGGACAAGCCCGAAGCTCTCCCCGTAGAGAGACGACGCGACAAGAAGATCCGCCTCCGCGACAAGCCGGCGCGCCCTGTCCGCATCGGGGGTCACGACCAGGCGAATTCGCGCGCCGCCCGCGCCCGCCATCGCCTCCCGGACCAGGCCTTCCTGAGGCCCTCCGCCGGCGATGGTCAATCGGGCATCGGGCAGGCGGTCCGCGACCTCCGGCCAGGCCGCGAGCAGCACGCCAAGTCCCTTGCGGGCTTCGAAACGACCGAGAAAGACAAACTCCGCGCCGACCCCGCCTTCCGCCTTCATCGCACCGGCGTCCTGCCAGGACGCCAGGTCGATGGCGGGCGGCAGGACATGCGCCGCAACGCCGGAATCCTGCGGGCGCAAATGCGCAAGCGGCGTTGCCGAGGGAACGATGACCGCCCGCGAGTGCGTCAGGAAATGCCGTCCCGCACGACCGAGCGCCCGCGCGGCAAGTCCTCCGCTCTTGTCTTCAGGGAGCGTTGCATGGAAGGTGGTGACCGTGGGCAGTTTCAGGTCCCGCCAGACCTGCCAGGCCATCAGCGGCGTCCACGGCGTGTGCAGATGAACGAGGTCCGCCCCCCAGTCCCGCAGTGAGGCAACGAGTTGCTGACGTTCGCGCCGGCGCGCAAAGCTGATCTCGAAGCCCGTGCCGAACAGGCGCGCCTTGACGGCCCGTCCGCAGTGATCGATGCCCGCAAGGGAGGCCCCTTGCACAGGATGAGGGGCAACGATACGCACGTCGTGACCGGCTCGCGCAAGCCAGGCGGAAAGATCGCGGACATGAGCCTGCACGCCGCCGGGCCGGGCAAGGTCATACGGGCAGATCTGGACGATCTTCATCGCTCGCGCATCATCCATCATGCCGGGCAAGCGTCGCGACCAGACCCTCGACGACATCGGCAAGCGCATAGACGAGCAGGAAGACGATCAGCCAGGTCAAGGTGCCGCTCCACCAGGCAAGCAGCAACGCCGGCGGGATCGCACCGCTCAGCCCGGCAAAGAACAAAAAGACAACATCCAGAGGACCGGGCACCCGCTCGCCTGCCGGCCCGGCAGTCGCGGCGACGCCCGCACCGGCATCGCGCACGACCCTGGCATAGAGCCGGATCCAAGCGGCCGCGCAACCAACCGCCGTCCAGACTGTACCGCTGTCGAGAATCCGGTCGGCCAATAGCCCGATGCTGGCATAAAGCAAGCCCCATTGCGCCATGTCGACCAGGAAATCGAGCGTTCCGCCAAGCTTCGAGGTGCGCCCCGTGCAACGCGCAAGTCCCCCGTCGACACAATCGAGGATCTGAAACACAATCGCGACACATCCCACCCCGAGCGCGGCCTGATCCACCGGGAGCGCAAGCGCGAGCACGGGCATGGAAAGAGCTAACAGCAGGGACGAGACCGTGACCGCGGTCGGTGAAACCGGCAAGCGCGCGAGAAGCCAGATGAGAGGAAAACTCCAGACGCGATAAAACACCATCACGGCCCAGTCTCCCCGCAACTCCGCCCTGCGCTTGTCCCTGCCATAGTCCTGAACGACCCTGGCAAAGCTCGGGACACCGTTCGATCCGTTGTTGCTCACCTGCCCTCTCTTGCCCCGCTGCCGGGCCTCGCCTATGACTGGATCGACTTATCATATTCTGGCGGTTCCATGGTTGACATCACTGCAATTTTTCTCGCGGCGGGGCGCGGCGTGCGCATGGGTGAACGTGGACGCATGACGCCCAAGGGGCTGCTGTCGATCGGCCCGGCAAGCTTTGTCGAGGATGCGGTTGCCACCTTGCGGGCGCACGGCCTTTCGTCGATACGCATTGTCACCGGGCATCTGGCGGACCACTACAAGACACTTGCGCGCGAGCGGCTGCCCGACGCGGAACTGCGCCACAACCCCGATTTTGCCGACAAGGGATCCCTTCACAGTCTTCTTGTCGGCTTGAAGGGGGAAGCCGGGCCCTGCCTGTTGCTGGAATCCGACCTCGTCTTCGAGCCACGTGCGGTGGAAGCCGTGATCGCCGATCCGGCGCGCGCCTCCCTGCTGGTCTCGGGCCCGACCGGCGCCGGCGACGAGGTCTACGTCTGGGCGGACGATCGTGCGGGCAAGGCCTGCCTGAAGGACATGTCGAAAGACGCGGCGCGCTGGCCGACCCCTCATCACGGCGAGTTGGTCGGCCTGACCTATCTGACGGCCGACGCGGTGACGCGTCTCAACACGATCGGACCCGGCATGGTCGCGCAGGATCCGATGTCGGACTATGAAAGCGGGATCGTTGCGCTTGCCGGCACCGAACCCGTGATCTGCCCGAAGATCGACGATCTCGCCTGGGCCGAAGTCGACAACGAGACCATGCTGGCGCGCGCGGCGGAGCTCGTCTATCCACGCATCGCCGCGGCACGCAAAACCCACCCGCTAATGGGGACGTGACAGCGCCACCTGTGCGGCAAAAGTTCCAACCAGTGCGAAAACAAGGGCGATCCAGCTGCTGGTGAAGCCTGACAGGGCGCCAATTTCGCCCATCGCCCAGGACACCTTCGTAACCACGAGCGCGAAGTAGCCGCAAAGTGCCAGCCCCACGATCCGCGCCGGCGAAACGATCCGGCCGGATCCGGCAATCGGAGCCAGGCTGGCACCGAGCAGCGCATAGGCCCCCGGCAGGAAAAACGCCACGACACGCCGCCACAGGGCCGCGTCGACATCCGGCCCTTTCAGCGGATTGTCGTCTGCTGCTAGCCGCTCGAGGGGGGCTTGCGGAAGGTAGAACGCCGGGATCCCGAAATAGGTCAGCGTTTCCGGGAGCACGTCAAGGCGCACATCGAGCGTTGCGTAGCGTGAAATCAGATAAAGCGGATGCTCTGCATAGGCGTCCGGATCGGCTTCGCGATCCGGCTCTCCCCTCTCCCCGCCGGGTAGATTTGCCCACAGATCCACATCATGGAACCGCCAGAAGCCCGGCTGGCCGGACGGCTCGGCCTTGCGCGCAACAAGAACATCGCGCAGATCGCCGGACACAACGCCACGATAAAGCTCCACGTCGCGCAACTCCGGTTCGTCGGTACGCACGACCCTGGCCCTCAACACATTGCCATTGACCACCAGCCAGCGCTTGTCCGAAAGCGCCCCTTTGGAAAACCGCGCGCCATAAGCGCCAAGCTGAAGTTCGGCCTGGGCGAACACGGCGGACGGGCGCCACCAGCGCTCCAGCCCCCCCTGAAGCGCACCGCTCAGACAGGCGAAGGCGGCAACCACCAAAAGCGTCTGGCGGGGCGACCATCCCGCAGCCGCCATGATCGTCGTTTCCCGGTTGAACAGGCGGTAGAGTTCCGCGGCAAACAGCCCGATGAAGCAGGCCACGGGAAACAATCGGGTGACAATATCCACCGCCCGATACCCGAGATAAGCAGCGAGCAATGCGCTCCCGGAACGACCGAGATCATCGGCACGTGCAAGGACACCCTCAAGGGTCTGGGCGAGATCGATCGCCCAGGCGATGATCAGGAACATCAGCATGACAAGGCCGGTCACCTTCAGGTAAAGCGCAAGCGCGCGGCGCCCGGCAATGCCGAAAATCGCGGCACGCGACCTGACGATTTCCGGCCGCCCCTCCCCGCCTTGCGCTTGCGCTGCCTGCATGGTCATGCCCGTTCGTTCACCGGACGCAGCAGCGAGGCCGATCTCACGCCGATGACCGACGTCAGCACGAGCGCCAGACCGAGACCGATAGCCGCACCGAACGCGGCCATCGCGACAGGGCGGATCACGGCAATCTCGCCAAGCAGGGAACGCAGCCCGACATCGAGCACCAGCAGACCCGCACACGCGAGCGGCATGGCAAAATACCCGACAAGGCGGGCTGAGGCGAAGGAGCAGGCAAGCAGGGCAAGGAGCGGCGCGATAAATGCGGCGATGGCTCGTGCAAAGCGTTCGCCGGCAATCCGTCGCGCGGTCTGGCCAGTCTGGGTTTTTGCCGAGGCCGGATCAAGCGCCTCGAAAAAAGTCCATTCCTGTGCCACCGCGCCGCGCACCGCATGATGCAGGATGTTTGTCAGGCTGACGGGAATGGAAACATTTTCCACCTTCACCCGCGGGAGCACGGGCACGTCGTCCAGGTCCGTTCCACTGAGCGAGGACAGATTGGCGCCCCGTCCCCCGCGCAAAACGCTACCGGTCCGCGGCTTCGACCCGACGCGCACGAAGTCATAGGCAATCACGCGGCCCAGACCCAGGCTGTAGTTCCCTTCTGCATCGGGGCCGTCGAGCTGCCAGTTGCCCGCCTGGGTCACACGCCAGCTTCCCTCCTCGCCCGGCTGATGGACGAACAGGCTTTCATGTGGCGGAGCAACGGACGCATCGCTCAAGGCCGCAAAGGTCTTGCCGCGGATCGTCTCGATCAGCGTGCCCTCGCTCGGCTCGGTAATGCGGCGGAAGAGAAGATCGCTCTTCAAGGTGAAAATCACGGAGCGGGTGAGGTTCCTTGCAAGCGGATCGACAAAGCCGGACACTCCAAGGCTCGCCCCGAAAGCGCAAACGCCAAGCACCAGCGCGACCTTGAGCGGCAATGCAGGAGACACCCCCGCAGCCGAAAGAGCGACCATCTCGCGCTCCTCGCGCGCTGCGACAAACGCGAAATACCCTCCGATGACGCAAGCAAGGGCAAGGGCAAAGTCGAAGATTTCTGGAGTGGAAAGCAACAGGATCGACACGGCCGAAATGACGTCGCCGCCATTTCCTAGCACCTGCTCAAGAATGCCGGTGAGTTCTTCCGCCAGAAACACAACCTCGATGGTGGCCAGGACGATGGCGACCTTCGCGACCACCCGCATCATCAGCGATCGATTGGAGATCGACCAGCCGATCATCACACGCCACCAGACGGCGACCGCACCGCGGGGCCGCCGCCGCGTCGGCGTTGTTCGTGAATGCGTCGCGGCATCGCGCCAGTTTCCGTTTCGTGCTAGATCACCGGGCGAACCGGTTCGCCCGGACAATATTTCCACCCGCGTCGGCTGCCAAGTCCGTCACGCCGTGATTCCCTCACGTCATCATAGGCCGCAGCCCATGCGACGTCTTGCCCATATCCTTGCGCTTTCCTTCGGCGCCGGTCTGTCCCCGGTCTGGCCGGGAACCGTCGGCGCGGCTGTCGGGATCCTCTTCGCGGCGGCTCTCCTGCCGCTTGCGCCGGTGCTGCAGGCCGTGGTTCTGGCCGCCCTGCTCGCGCTCGGCATCTGGGCGTCGGCCATCGTCGCCGCCGACACCGGCGAGGAAGACCCCCAGATCGTTGTCATTGACGAGAGCTTCGGCGCAGCCGCAGTGGTGCTCGCGCTTCCCGCCGAACCGCTGTGGTGGATCGCGGGCTTCATCGCCTTTCGCGCCTTCGACATCCTCAAGCCCTGGCCGGTCAACTGGGTGCAGGACAGCGTGCCGGGGGGCGCCGGCATTATGCTGGACGACGCCGCCGCCTCGGTTTTCACGCTGATCGTTCTTTTGCCGATTGTTTACTTCATTCCCTCCCCGTGAGGTCAGCCGGAAAGGCTCGCGACCACGATGAGGGCGGGACCGGCAATCAGCCAGGCATCAACAATATCGAGTGCACCGCCCTGGCGCGGCAGAACCGCCGGATAGTCTTTGACGCCCGACGCCCGCTTCAACCGCGACCCGGCAAGGTCGCCGACCACGGCGGCCGCTGCGATGATCGCCGCAACCAGCAATGACGCGGCAAGGTTCCAGTCGAAGATCAAAGGCCCGACGAGACCGGCCGTCAGCGCGAGCATCGCCCCACCGGCGGCGAGCCCCTCGATCGTCTTGCGCGGGCTGAGCACCGGGAAAGCCGGCCGCCGGCCAAACAGCTTTCCGCCGAGCAGCGCATAGCTGTCGTAGGTCTCCACCAGCAAAAACGCGAGCAGCAACAGTCCGGAGTTTGCGCCATCACGTGCCGCCGCCACGAAAAAAACGAGCGGCACAGCGGGAAAGACCAGCACCTCCAGAGCGATTGCGAGAGGCTGATCCGGGTCTGACAAGCCGCGCCGGACCAAACTGGCGCCGGCCATCAGCACCGCCCCAACCCCGGCAAGGACCAGAAACGGTGCCTGCGCCGCCACGGTCCCGGCCAGCGCCAGCGCCACACCCGCAGCCAGAGGAAGCAGCCGGATCCGCAAGACGCTTCCTTGCCTTTCCCGAGCCGGAGCACGGCGCCGGAACGCCACTTGCGTCGCCTCGAAACCGACCCTGATCGCAAGGACGGCGAGCGCAAGGTCGAGGATCAGGCCGCCCCCGACAAAGGGCAGCACCGCAACGGCAACGATAACGACTTCCGTTGCAAAAACCGGCCAGATCTGCCGTGACTTTTCAGCGGTCGCGGGGATCACACTGGCAAGAGCCAAGGCAAGTCCGCCCAGCGCCAGCCCGGCGGCCACTGTCATTGCAACCGGCATCATCGGGACGGGGGTCAGAAAAAACGTTGATACGGTCATTCAGCGGTCGTGCTTTCTCGCGATCCGCGTCTGATAGTATCGCAGCAGCGGCGAGAGGAGACTGTGACCATGCGCGAGCAGGCGCATCTGCGCGCCCGGTGCGACCAGAAAACGTCGGCGGCTTGCGCCTGTGACGATCTGCGCGGCAACCCTGTCCGCCGACCACAGCCCCCCCCCGGCTGTGATTTCCTTGGTCGCGGCCGGCTTGCTGCGGCTTTCCTCGACAAGCTGGGGCGTATCGGTGTCCGGCGGATAGGCAAGAGTTACGTGAATGCCAAGCGGCGCAAGCTCGACCCGCAGTACCTCGGCCAGCCCGCGCATCGCGAATTTCGACGGCGCATAGGCGCCGTATCCGTAGATTCCGAAAAAGGCGGCTCCCGACGAGACAAAGACCAGATGGCCATGTCCGGTTGCGGCCATCACGGGCGCGATCGCATGCGCGACATGCAGCGCACCGAAATAATTGGTGCGCATCTGGTCCAGGTGATCGCCAAGAGGCTGCTCGACAAACCGGCCGGGGCGCGCGATACCCGCATTGAGCACGACCCACAATGGCGGCCCCATCTCCGCCACAAGCGCATCCAGGGAATGGGAAACAGACCCTGCATCCCCGACATCAGTGGGATAGCAGTTCACCTGCGCGTCCCGAGCCTGCTCAAGAACGAGCCGGCGTGTCTCCTCCAGATTGTCGATCCCGCGCGCCAGAAGCGCAAGGTCGAAGCCGTCGCGCGCAAGCCGTATCGCGAGAGCCCGCCCGATCCCGCTGCTGCCCCCGGTGATCAGCGCCACGGGCCGGCGCGGTTGCTGCGTCCTGCCCGCGGCACCCATGGCCTCAAGCCTCCGTTTCGCCCGCGAAAGCCAGAAGACGGGCATAGCCTTCCGCGTCCTCGAACTGCACCGGCGGATGCTTGAACACGAAAGCGCTTGCATCCTCCACCGGACCGGAAAGCCCCTTGTCCCGCGCGATTGCCGCGCAACGGATGGCGATCAGCGCCATGGCCGCGGCATTCGGTGAATCCTCGACCTCCAGACGCATTTCCACATGCGTGCGCACGCCGCCGAACAACCGTCCCTCCAACCGGACATAGGCGACCTTGCGGTCCTCCAGCCAGGGCACGTAATCCGACGGGCCGATGCGGATCTCGTTTTCCGACAGCCGCGAATTCATCGCCGTCTGCACCGCCTCGGTCTTCGATTCCCGCTTCATGGTGAGGCGGTCCATGTCCATCATGTTGAGGAAGTCGGTGTTGCCGCCGACATTCAACTGATAGGTCTTGTCGACCTTCACGCCGCGCATGTCGGCGAGACGCGCCAGCGCGCGATGCGTGATCGTGGCGCCGAACTGTGCCTTGAAGTCGTCGCCGACGATCGGAAGGCCGGCATTGCGAAAGCGCGCCGCCCATGCAGGGTCGGAGGCAATGAAGACCGGGATGCCGTTGACAAAGGCACAGCCGGCTTCAAGCGCGCATTCGGCATAAAACTCTGTCGCCTCGATGGAACCGACCGGCAGGAAATTGATCATCACCTCGGCGCGCGCCGCGCGCAGAGCCTGGACCACGCCGCCCTTGTCGAGGGCCGGCTCCGGCGAGACCACGAAACTGCGATCCGGGGCCTGATTGCGCATGAAGGATGAAACGCCGTCCAGATCGGGACCGCGCATCACCGGCGCGGTCATGCCATCCAAGTCCTTGTGAAAGATCTCCGTACAATTGGGCAGGGCAATCGCCGCCTCGCCGACGGTGCGACCGACCTTGCGCGCATCGACGTCAAACGCCGCGACAATCTCCACATCTTCCGGGCGATAACCGCCAAGGGTCGGAAACGCGACGCCAATCGCCTCATCGCCCAAAGCCCGGCAATAGGCGACACCTTGAACCAGCGAACTGGCACAATTGCCAGCTCCAACGATCGCGGTGCGGATCGGCTTGGCGGAAAAACCTGTCATGATCTGTGTCTTAACCCCTGCGCATCGTCCGATGCGGCAGACTGCGCCGGCACCGGCAGTTCTTGTGTTGTCACGCCGTTCCCTTGCGCGACGAGCCGAAGTGCATTGATCCGAACCGATCCGGCCGGATCGTACGGCACGTGCAGCGTTACTCTATCTGAATGCGTTCCACCAGCGCCTTACCGGTGGCGCTTTCGCGGCCCATCACGAGCACCTCGCGCACGCGCGGCACAAGCCCGTCCTCATTGACATCGACATAGCCGTAAAGCGGCTGGAACACGCGGCCGCCGGCAGTCGCGGTGACTTCCGCGCGCCCCGGTTCCACCAGCTTGAGCGTCGCCTTTCGGTCGGCGTAGGAAACCACGTAGAGCTTGAAGACATTCGGGTCGTCGGTCGCCTGGGCACGAATGCCGAAGGCGAAATTGTCCTCGATCATCTTCAACGGCTTGCGCTCGCCCGTCGTATTGAACCGTCGCCAGTAGGCGACCACGGGTTCGTCCGGGTCGAGCGTGCCGTCGTCCAGGAAATTCGCGGCATAGACGATGGTATTGGAATTGGTCGAGCGCTGAAGGTAGAACAGCATTCCCGGCTCGTCGGGCTCGGGAAAATCGGGCCGCACGACCGGAATGTCGTCATGGATCTCGACACTGGATCCCCGCACGCTTTGCTCGCTGCCCGGACGAAGGCGCGTGCCCTCCTGGGCCGCAGGACCCGGCCCCGCTGCAAAATGGCTACCTGCAACGAAAAAGGCGCCAAGCACTGCGATCACGCACCACCGTGTGCCGCCGCGCTGTGCCATCGGCGTCGCTCCCTTTCGCTTTTCGACACATGCAGACATGGACTCTTGCACCGCTGAACGGGGCGCTCAGGTGCCCGCAATCGCCGGGCGCGGCTCCGTATCGGCTTCCTCGAAGCCCGCCACGATTTCGGCGATGAGCCCGATGGCCCTTTCCATCTCGGCCTTCGTGTGTTCGGCGGAAATGAAGAAACGAATACGAGGAAGATCCTTGGGAACGCCAACCTGAACGATCGGAGGCGCATAGATCCCGGCATCAAGGAGGGTCTGCGATACGATCATCGTCTGCTCGGGGGTCGCAAAGAGAATGGGCACCACCCCACAACCGATCGCATCACCCGTGTTCAGTCCGCAGGCAAGCGCATGATCCCGAAAGAACTCGGAGTTGGCATGCAGCCGCTCAACCCGTTGCGGATTTGCCTTTAGATGGGTCAGCGCACCCTGTGCGGCTCCGAGTGTGGCCGGCGAGAGCCCGACGCTGTAAACGAAACCGGGCAGACAGAACCGAAGCCAGTCGATGACGGATTTTTCAGCACAGACGAACCCCCCGGAGGAAACAAAGGATTTCGACAAGGTGCCCACCCCCAGCTCGATACGTCTGGGGTCGATCCCGAAATGCTCGCACAACCCACGGCCAGTCTTGCCGAGCACACCATAGGAATGCGCCTCGTCAACGAGGAGCCAGGCGTCATGCTTTTCCTTCATGTCGACAAGCCGGGGCAGGTCGGGGATGTCCCCGTCCATCGAGTAGAGGCCCTCGACCACGACCAGCACATTCCGGTAGTCACCGCGACCGTCTTCAAGCTGGCGCTCCAGATCGTCCAGATTGTTGTGTTCGAACGTCCGGTACTCGTAGCGACCGTTCTTGGCACCCACGAAAATAGAGTTGTGGGCAAGCTCGTCGATCAGCACCAGATCGCGCGGCCCCATCAGAAAGTTGATGAGAGAGACATTGACCAGATAACCGCTGACGAGCGTCATGGCATCGCCAACGCCAAGGAACTCCGCCATCTCGGATTCGAACGCGCGATGGCCACTGCGCTCGCCGCCAACCAGCCGGGAAGCGCCCACGCCACTTCCAAGACGGTGCAGTTCCGCGCTCGAGGTTTCGATGACATCCGGGTGTTGACTGATACCGAGGTAGTCGTAATGCGCGAAACTGACAAAGGGGATGCCATTGCTTTCGCAGATTTCCTTCTGCCGGTCGACGGGCAGAAAATATGGATTGTGACGTTCGATGATCGCCTTTCCGGCCAAGCGAAAGCGACGCTCGGCAACCACGGAAAAACTTGGCCGATCAGGCTTCATTTCATTTCCCCCGACACCCGATCAACTGTCGATAGCCAGCCGGGCCCTGTCAAATTGCTGTCTCGCAAACCACCGCCGCACGATCCGCAAATTCACCAACCACAACAACGACCCCGGCTCGACATCCCTTCTGCGAGACGCTTGCGCCATACCGGTCATTTGCCGAAGTCCAAATCTCAGGCGACCCCGCCAAGGCTTCTTATCATTGTCGATAAGACGGATTTCGCTAAATAACCGAAAGCACCCGGTGTGTCGAGTAAGCCGGCCAAGCGACGTCGGGACGCACCTCGCTCACGCGACGCCTTGTCACCCCCGAAGAGTTGTTCGTCTCCGGTATGTGCGGGTGCTGGTACCCGTCGATTGCTGCGATCAGTCGCCGGAATGCCAGCCGTGTCGTGCACCTCTACATATAAGGAATTATCACAAGGATTTCCCTTGCCCGCGCCGGCATTGGCACAGGCCGGGTGCGGGTGCCAATCACCTCGAAGACCGAGGTCAGAATGCCCGGCGCCGCTTGGCATGTGCAGTGCCCATGCTCCACGTCGGCATATCATCGCGGGGAAACCGGTCAGGAGATCACTTTCTGTTTCATTTCTGACACAACCGCCTCCGCAACCCGCAGAAATGCCTCGATGGTGAGGAAATCGACTGCCCCGATGACACCCACCCGAAAGCTGCCGATGCCGGTCATCTTGCCGGCATAGATCGCATACCCGCCAAGGCGCAGTGCCTCGTAGAAGGACTTGAAGCAAAACCAGGCGTCGTCAGGTTCGACGAACGAGGCAATCACCGGCGCCTGCCGCGAAGAATCGAGGACAGGCTGGAACCCCAGACGGCCCATGCCGGCGAGCAGCGTGGCAAGGTTTTGCGAGTAGCGCGCGAGGCGCGCGGCCGGGCCACCTTCTTCCTCCAGTTCGGCAAGCGCCTCATCGAGCGCCGCAATCACATGCGTGGGCGGCGTGAAGCGCCACTGTCCGCCGTTCGCGAGCGCGTCCGCCTGTGCCTGAAGATCGAGGACCACGGATGGCGAGGCTCCACGCGCAGCCTCAAGCATGTCCTTGCGGCACACGACGAACCCGAGACCGGGCACGCCCTGCAGGCACTTGTTGGATGAAGCCGCCATGGCGGCCAGTTCCAGCGCATGCATGTCGAGGGGAAGGGCACCAAACCCGCTCATGCTGTCGACCAACAACTGACGCCCTTCGGCACGCACGCACCGCGCGATCTCCGACAACGGATTGAGAAGTCCGGACGTCGTCTCGCAATGAACCATGGCGACGAACCCGATCTGCGGATCAAGGCGAAGCCGGCGTGCAACCTCGAGGGGATCGTGCGTATCGGTTTCCGGCACCTCGTAGATTTCATGGGCGCGACCGCTCTTGCCGCAGATAGCGGCCATGCGATGGCCGTAGGCGCCATTCACCAACAAAAGAACGCGGTCACCGGCACCAACGAATGTCGTCAGCATGGCCTCGACCGCGAACGTGCCGCTGCCTTGCAAGGGCACGCAGACATGATCCTCCGCCGTGCCCCCGGCAAGCGCGCGAATGCGCTCGAACACACTTTGCGACAGTTCGACGAACGCGGGGTCCCGCGATCCCCAGTCCCGCATCATCGCGGCTTTCACGCGGGCACTGGTGGTGAGTGGCCCGGGCGTCAACAGCACCGGCATGTCGCGGATCTCCGGTTGTCCGACGGTTGCCCGAGCCGCTGGCAGCTCGCCGGTCATGCCGAGGGGCCCGCAAGATAGGCGCGAAAGCGGCGCGCAACGTCACGCGGAGCGACCGTCGGGCGGCCAAGCCCTTCCACGGAATCTGTCGACACCTTCACATGCAGGAGACGTGGTCCCGGCGTCGCGAGTGCCGCCTCGACGGCCTCTTTCATCGCATCAATGCCGCACACACGGGCCGCAAAGCGGTACCCACATGCGGCCGCAACCCCGGCGAAATCGACGTTCGGCGACACGGTCGCCTGGCCGCCCGTCGACAGGTGACACCCATTGTCCAGAATGACATGTGTGAGATTGCCGGGGCCCTGCGCGCCGATGGTGGCCATGTTGCCAAGTTTCATCAGCGCTGCGCCATCGCCATCAAGAACCACGATCTCGCGCTCGCAGTTCAAGGCAGCGCCAAGACCGATCGCACTGGCACCGCCCATCGAGCCGACGCAGTAGAGGTTGCGCGGGTCATCGCCAAGCGTGAAAAGCTCGCGACCGGTATGCCCCGTCGTTGCGATGATGGCCGCACCCTCCGGCAATCGTGAGGCAAGGGTTTCGACCGTGTCGATGCGCCGGGCCGATGGCACATCGACCCCGAAGTCAAGAATCTCGGCGCGCGGCCCGGCCTTCACCGGCAGGTCCTGCAAGGGGCCGGATGATGCGACAGCCCCCTTGGGCTGAACCAGCGCGACGGGCTGGCCGGTCTCACCCATCAAACGGGTGGCTTCGGCGAGACAGGGCTCAACCTCGTCCGCCTGTCCAGGAAAGTCGAGACGCCGCGCGCCGACGAGATCAAGCAGCGACTGGGTGATCTGCCCCATCATTTCGTGTTGCGGCTCGTCCTTGAGGCCCGGCTCCCCGCGCCAGGTCACCACCATCAGGGACGGGATCTCGAACGGATGATTGAGCGAGGTGATCGGATTGACCGCGTTGCCCAATCCGGAATTCTGGAACATCACCGCCGTCTCCCGCCCTGCCAGCCAGGCGCCGGCGGCTATTGCCACAGCCTCGCCCTCACTGGTCGCGCCGACATAGCAGGTGCGCGCGTCGGATATCGCCGCATTCATCAGCGGGGTCAGGAAGCTGCAGGGCACTCCGGTGAAGAAGTCGATCCCCTGGCGCCTGGCGGCATCGAGAAACTGTGTGGCTTCGATCATCTTGCGCTCACACCGCATCCCGCGCCTGAGCGAGATCCATCACGTCGTTTACGTTGCCCCAGTAACCGCGCACATAGACGACCCCGATCGATTCGCCCTCGTCGGCCAGCCGCGTCAACACTGCGCCGAGATCGGCGGTATCGAGCACACCGTCGCGCTCCAACGCGGCAAGCGTCTCGCGGATCTTGCGCACGCCCTCGGCATTGGCGCGCATGAGGCCGATGAAGGTGCCGTTGCAATCGTCCGCGTTCTCGACGAAACGCGTCAGAAAGACAGCCTCCCCCGTCACGTCGAGATCATCGCCAAACGGTTGCGAACAGGCGACCGCATCCCGTGTCGCGCCATCGTGCGCCGCGAGGTCCGGCTCCGGATCGACAAGCAGCACGATATCCGCCGCCGCGTCTTCCAGAAGTGTCAAAAAGAACGGACGATAGAGGATATCACCATAGGAAATGATCGTGTCGCCCTCGCTCTGCGTCAGCGCGAGTGCGAGCGAGCAGGCCTCGCCGGTGCTTTCGAAAGTCGGGTTCAGCACCTTGCGAATGCCCGGGGTTGTCACCGCGTCCTCACGATAGCCAACGACCACGGCGACGTCGGACACGCCATGCCGGCCAAGCGCCTCCACCTGACGCCCCAGAAGCGACTGGCCGCGCACGGAGACCATGCACTTCGGGCGTTCCGCCGTCAGATCGCCCAGTCCCTTGCCTCTTGTCGCAGCCAGAATCACGGCCCTCGCCGGATCGGTTGCCGAGAGATAGCGCTTCTCCGCCTGTTCCAGTTCCTGCGCCCCAGCAAGCGCGAACACATCGCCCAGCGGCGCGACGGCGTCCTCGACCTCCAGCAGCGATTCCTGCGACCGCAATTTGCCGCAAGTCTCGCGCATCGCCTGGATCGAGCTTCTGAGATTGTGGTTTGCCCAGATCACCATCGCCACATCGGCATCGCGGAAACGCTCGGTCGGCGTGCGATAGTATTTTGTCGGGATAACGACAACCGGGACCCGGTTTTCCCATTGCCGGCAGAAGTCGAGGATCTCATCCGCCGTGCTTTTCTTTGAATGAATGACGATCGCATCGGCACCCGCATCGACATAGGCATGGGCACGGGCAAGCGCCTCATTGACGCCCCGACCCGCGATCAGCGCCTCGACACGGGCAACGATGGAAAAATCCGGATCGGTCTGCGTGTCCTTGCCGGCCTTGATCTTGCCGCAGAACTCGTCGACGTCCGCCAGCGGCTGGTTTTCGCCCAGGAAGGAGTTGGTCTTGGGAAAGATCTTGTCCTCGATGCACACACCCGCGATACCGCGCTCGCACAGCTTGCGCACGAAGCGGCGGAAATTGTTGAAATTTCCGTAGCCCGTATCGCCGTCGACCAGGATCGGCAACGTCGAGGCGTCGGACATGTATTCCAGCATGTCGAGAACCTGGGTCCAGGACAGCTCATTGTTGTCGCGCACGCCAAGCGTCGCGGACATCGACAGGCCGGACGCCCAGATCCCCTCAAACCCCGCCTCTTCGACGATGCGTGCCGACAGCCCGTTGTGCGCCTCCATCAAAAAGGCGAGGTCGGGACGGGTCAGCAGGTGTCGAAGACGGGTGAATTTCGACGCCTGTGTGGGCAACCGGTCGGGGGAGCCATCGAAATGCAAGGTCGGTCCTCTCGTATGCTCGAAGCAGTGCCGCAATCGGCATCGCGCCATTGGTAGCCAACACGGCGGCGAAAGGAAAGGCGGCTCACCACACAACAGCGCGCGCGACGGATGCATCGGCTGCGGATCGTGGACATCCAGACGTCGCGGGTCGCAAGGTGATCCAGATCCCTTGGGCCGGCGCATTCGCGCGATATTCGGCCGAGGGCTGCGACCTCAAACGCGGAACGTATAGTCGCCGGATGAATCCCTTTCCACATCGGGCGGGTAGGCCGCGTGCTTGTCGGCATAATAGGCGGCAAGATGATCGCCTTCGGACGCACGATTGTAGGTCGCGAAATACAGCCTGCGCTGCTCCCGCGAGCGATTGACGCTTGAACGGTGCGGACAGAAACTGTCGATCAGGACGACATCGCCGGGTTCGGTTTCCACCGGCACGAACGTCATCGTCTTCATGTCCTCGTCGCTCAGCGGTTCCCACTCGCGGAACATGCCGTCGCGATGATGGCCGGCAGCGAATTCGACGCATCCGTTTTCCTGCGTCGCGGCGTCGATCGACACCATGATCGATACGAACCGGCTGGCATAATTCCACCAGCCCGCCTGCTGGTCCTGATGCGGCGTGAAACCGGCTCCGCCCGGACGCTTGAAGTTCAGTTTTTCCTTGAAAAGCACGGCAGGCTCCCCGAGCGCTGCGGCAGCATACTCCGTCAACGCCCGGCCAAGCGCGGAAAACACCGGGGAATGGCGCTCGAGAAACTCCATCCGGCTGATGATACGCCGTTCTTCGGGATCCGTGAGCGTTTCGCCGTAGACCCAGTGCTGGCCGGGCCGTTCAGGAAGCGCTTCCAGCCGCTGGATTTCCCGCCCGACCGCAGCCAGGTCGGTCGGCGCAAACGCCTGTTTGACGAGCACGAAACCGTCCCTTGCATAGCTTCGGGTTTCGTCTTCCGTGATGGCGCGGGTGGTGAACGTCGATGCCGGCGCAAGGGATGAGACGGTGTGACGGCCCTCATCTGTCATCTTGCTGTCTCCTCTCGCCTTCTGCCCGACCGCGACGGATCTGGTCGGAATCAGGCTGGGGCGGCACCACATGCCGCAGTCCGGGCGGCAAATGCCGCAACGTCATTTCTACCGAACTCTCAAAGGAAAGGAAAGAATGCGCGGCCATTGTCTCCGCGCACCTTGTCGCTCGCAAACAGGACCACGCAAACGGAAACGCCGCCCGGCGTCGTGAACGCGAACCGGACGGCGCCCTCGAGAGCAACAAAGACGAAGGGCCGCACGCGACGGCCCGGGTGCGTCAGGCGTTGACGTCGACCACGACGCGACCGCGCACTTCGCCCTTGAGAATCGCCCGCCCCAGATCCGGCAACTCGCCAAGCGTTGCCGGCTGGACCATCTCGGCGAGCTTGTCCATCGGCAGATCCTTTGCAATGCGCGACCAGGCCCGCACCCGGTCCTCATAGGGCCGCATGACGGAATCGATGCCGAGCAGATTGACGCCGCGCAGCAGGAACGGAATGACCGTCGCGGGAAGGCCGGCCCCGCCGGCAAGACCGACCGCGGAAACGCTCGCGCCGTATTTCATCTGACCGAGAACGCGCGCCAGCATGGCCCCGCCGACCGCATCGACGCAGCCCGCCCAGGTTTCCGCCTCGAGCGGGCGCTTTACCGTCTCGTTGATATCCGCGCGCGCGACGATGCTGCTGGCGCCCAGCCCCTTGAGATAGTCTTCCGTTTCCGGACGCCCGGTAACGGCCGCAACCTCGTGTCCGAGCTTGGCCAGAATGGCGGTCGCCACCGAGCCGACGCCGCCGGCAGCACCCGTGACGAGCACCGGACCGTTGCCGGGCGTCAGTCCGTGATCCTCAAGCGCCATCACCGCAAGCATTGCCGTGAAGCCGGCCGTGCCGACGGCCATCGCATCGCGGGTGGACAGGCCCTCGGGCAGCGGCACGAGCCAGTCGGCTTTCACGCGGGCTTTCTGCGCATAACCGCCCCACCAGGCCTCGCCGACGCGCCAGCCGGTGAGCACGACCTTGTCGCCCGGCTTGTAGCGCGCGTCGTCGGAGGCTTCCACGGTGCCTGCGAAATCGATCCCCGGCACATGCGGATAGTTGCGCACCAGTCCGCCGCCGGAGCCGAGGCACAGACCGTCCTTGTAGTTCACGGTGGAATACTCCACCGCGACGGTGACATCGCCCTCAGGCAACCGGCTCTCATCGATGGACTGGATGCCGGCGGAGGTCGATCCGTCCTCGGCCTTTTCGACGATCAAAGCGTTGAAGCCCATGCCGTTTCTCCTTTGATGTCCCGTTTGCGGACCGCATCCGGGCGACCGCATTGCGCTGCTTGGCTCATTCAGTGGTAAAGCCGCGCGGACAGGATGAAAAGCCGTCGACGGCATCTTGGCGGAAAATGCGGCCTTGCGCGGGCCGCGCAGGATCGTACAACCAACTGACGGGAGAGGAGACCGCGCCGGGATGCAGGACAGGGTCGAGGCGTTCATCGCCAAATGGCAAGGCCAGGAGGGCGGCCAGGAGCGGGCAAACTACGCCATGTTCCTCACCGAACTGTGCGATGTCATCGGCGTCCCCCACCCGGACAACGCCGGCGCGACCCATTCCGCAAACGACTATGTGTTCGAGCGCACGGTTCAGGAAACGGCCCGCGACGGCAGGGTCTCAAGCAGGCGCATCGATCTCTACAAGCGCGACAATTTCGTGCTGGAGGCCAAGCAAAGCCGCTAGTCCGGCGACAAGCAGATGGGCGAGGCGCCGCCCTTGCCGGGCGTCGACGCTCCGCTTCGCGGCCGGCGCTCGGGCGCCAACCGGTCCTGGGACGCGCTGATGATCAACGCCTACAAGCAGGCGGAAAATTACGTTCGCCTGCTGCCGGCCGGCCATGAGCCGCCGCCCTTCGTGCTGGTGTGCGACGTCGGTCACTGCATCGAGGTCTATGCGAACTTCCGCCGCGACGGAAAGGCCTACGACCAGTTTCCGGACCGGCGCGCCTTTCGCATTTACCTGGAGGATCTGCGCGACGCGGACATCCGCGCCCGGCTTCTCGCCATCTGGACGGACCCGATGGCGCTCGACCCCGCGCGCCATGCCGCCAAGGTCACGCGCGAGATCGCAATGCGCATCGCCAAGGTCAGCCAGGCGCTGGAACGCGACGGACACCCGGCGGAGGAGGTCGCGATGTTCCTGATGCGCGTGCTCTTCACCATGTTTGCGGAAGATGTCGACCTTCTGCCCAAGAGCAGCTTTCAGGATCTGCTGAAGGACTGTCTCGACACTCCCGAGATCTTCCCCGCGATGATGGAAGAGCTGTGGACGGCGATGGACAAGGGGACGTTTGCCGCCGGCATCAAGCACAAGGTGAAGCGGTTCAACGGTCACTTCTTCGAAAACCGCCGCGCGCTGAAACTCGCGCGCGAGGAAATCGGCGAACTCGTCGCCGCCGCCGCCCACGACTGGAAGGACGTGGAGCCGGCGATCTTCGGCACCTTCCTGGAGCAGGCGCTCGATCCGGGCGAGCGGCGCAAGCTCGGCGCGCATTACACCCCACGCGCCTATGTCGAACGGCTGGTGATCGCCACCGTGATCGATCCCTTGCAGGACGAATGGAACGAAAGCCTCGCCACCATCGAGCGGCTGCGCGCGGAAAACCGCGACACGGACGCCATCGCGATCGCGCAAGGTTTCCACGACAAGCTGTGCGAGACGCTGGTGCTCGACCCGGCCTGCGGCACGGGCAATTTTCTCTACGTCGCGCTCGAACTGATGAAGAAGCTGGAAGGCAAGGTGCTGGAAACCATCGCCGATCTCGGCGGGCAGGAAGCGCTGGCGCTCGACCGGCACACGGTCGACCCGCACCAGTTCCTGGGGCTGGAGGTGAACCCGCGCGCAGCCGCCATCGCCGAGCTGGTGCTGTGGATCGGCCATCTGCAATGGCATTTCAGAAATCGCGGCGTCGCCCCGACCGAGCCGATCCTGCGCAAGTTCGACAATATCAGGCATATGGACGCGGTGCTCGCGTGGGACGGCCAGCCGCTGCCCAAGATCGTCGACGGCAAGGAGGTGCTGCCCAACCCGCGCCGGCCCGACTGGCCCAGGGCCGATTATATCGTCGGCAACCCGCCCTTCGTCGGCGGCAAGGACATTCGCGCGCGCATGGGCACCCCTTATGCGCAAGCGCTCTGGGCGGCGCACAAGCACATGAACGAAAGCGCGGATTTCGTCATGTACTGGTGGGACCGGGCCGGCGAAATCCTGTTGAAACCCAAGACAAGGCTGAAGCGCTTCGGCTTCGTCACCACCAATTCGATCTCCCAGGTGTTCCAGCGCCGGGCGATGCTGCGCCATCTCAGTGCCAAAAAGCCGCTGTCGCTTGTCATGGCGATCCCCGACCACCCCTGGACCAAGGCAACAAGGGACAGCGCCGCCGTGCGCATCGCCATGACGGTGGCGCAGGCCGGCAGCCACGAGGGGCGCCTGCGCGAGGTCGTGCATGAGGCGGGTCTCGACACCGACAGCCCGGCGATCCTGTTTCGCGACAGCCGCGGGATCATCCATTCCGACCTGACCGTGGGCGTGGATGTGTCCTCGGTAATCCATCTCAAGGCGAATGAGGGCCTGTCGTCACGCGGCATGGCACTGCACGGTTCGGGTTTCATCGTCACGCCGCAGGAGGCGGCGCATCTCGGCCTCGGCCGCCGGTCGGGGCTCGACACCCATATCCGCGCCTATCGCAACGGCCGCGATCTCACCAGCCGGCCACGCGGCGCAATGGTGATCGACCTGTTCGGCTTGAGCGCGGACGATGTGCGCACGCGGTTTCCCGAGGTCTACCAGCATTTGCAAACCACGGTGAAAGTTGCCCGCGACAAGCACGTGGCAGATGCAACGAACCCGACCAAGGACGCACTATCCTATGCCCGGAATTGGTGGGTGTTTGGCAAACCGCGCAGCGAACTGCGCCCCGCCCTCGCCAGTCTGCCCCGCTATATCGCCACCGTCGAGACCGCGAAACACCGGGTGTTCCAGTTTCTCGATGCGGAAATCCTGCCGGATAATCGATTAGTGTGTTTTGGCTTGGAACAAGGGTACTCGCTTGGGGTCCTATCTTCGAAGACACATGTGGCTTGGGTTCTCGCGACCGGCGGAACGCTCGAAGACCGCCCGATCTATACAAAGTCAAACTGCTTCGATCCCTTCCCCTTCCCGGACGCGACGCTGGAGCAGCGCGCGGAGGTCGGCGCAATCGCCGAGGAGCTGGACGCGCATCGCAAGAAAGTGCTCGACGCGCATCCCCATCTGACGCTCACCGGGCTCTACAACGTGCTGGAGCGGCTGAATGCGGGCGCATCGCCTGACGACCTCACCGACAAGGAACGGACGATCCACGACGACGGGCTGGTGCAGATCCTCAAGGAACTGCACGACCGGCTCGACGTGGCCGTCGCGAGCGCCTACGGCTGGCCGGCGGACCTGGGCGAAGAGGAGATCCTCGCCCGCCTCGTCGCGCTCAACAAGGAGCGGTCCAAGGAAGAAGCGCGCGGTCATGTGCGCTGGCTGCGCCCGGACTACCAGATCCCGCGTTTCGGTTCGGACAAGGAAAAGGCGGAGCAACTGGAGGCCGATTTCGGCGAGGCGGTGGTGCCGCTCGCGAAGGGGCCGAAGCCCGGCTTCCCGCGCGCCGAGCGCGACCAGACGCCCGCTGTGCTCAACCGTCTGATCGAGGCCGACGGCCCGCTCGACGCCGCCGCCATCGCCGCCTCCTTCAAGCAGGGGCGCAGGTGCCTGCCCGCCGTGACCGCCGTGCTCGCCGCGCTTCATCGCCTCGGCCTCGTCTCCAGCGACGACGGCAAGCGCTTCAGCTTCCGTCAGGCGGCGTGACCGGCCGCCCTCGGCAGGAGCCGCAGGAATGACCTTGCCACCGCAAGTCATTGGACGGCGGCGCGGCTGAGGTCTAAGACCACGGACACGCTCGTTCATTCCAAACGGTGAGAGACTTCATGACCGCCCCCCTGTCGCATCTGCGCGTCCTCGATCTGTCCCGCGTTCTCGCCGGCCCCTGGTCGACCCAGACGCTCGCCGACATGGGCGCGGAGGTGATCAAGATCGAGCGGCCCGGCACCGGCGACGACACCCGTGGCTGGGGCCCTCCCTTCGTCGATGACGGCCCCGCCGCCGGCGAAAGCGCCTATTTCATGGCCGCCAACCGGGGCAAGAAGTCGGTCGCGGTCGATATTTCGACCGAAGCCGGACGGGCGCTCGTCGTCGAACTGGCGAGAAAGTCCGACATTCTCGTGGAAAACTACAAGGTCGGGGGCTTGAAGAAATACGGCCTCGACTATGCAAGCCTTGCCGAGATCAACCCTTCGCTCATCTACTGCTCGATCACCGGCTTCGGCCAGACCGGTCCCTACGCCCAGCGCGCCGGTTACGACTTCATGATCCAGGGCATGGGCGGGCTGATGTCGGTCACCGGCGAGCGCGACGACCTGCCGGGCGGCGGGCCGCAGAAGGCCGGCGTGGCGCTCTCCGATATCCTCACCGGGCTGAACGCCACCATCGCCATTCTCGGCGCGCTCGCCCACCGCGAGCGCAGCGGCGAGGGCCAGCATCTCGACATCGCGCTGTTCGACGTGCAGGTCGCCTCGCTCGCCAACCAGGCGCTCAGCTACCTCGTGTCCGGCACGGCGCCCGTACGCATGGGCAACGCCCACACGGCCATCGTGCCCTATCAGGCCTTCGAAACGGCGGACGGTCACATCATCCTCGCGGTGGGCAACGACGGCCAGTTCGTGCGTTTCTGCGAGGTGGCGGGCCGGCCGGAGCTTCCCGCCGACCCACGGTTCACGCTCAACCGCGACCGGGTGAAGAACCGGGAGACCCTTGTCCCGGTCATCGCCGACATCATCAGGGCGCGCACCACCCGCGCGTGGATCGAGGTTCTGGAGGCGGCCGCCGTGCCCTGCGGCCCGATCAACACCATCGCGGAGGTCTTCGAGGAGCCGCAGGCCAAGGCGCGCGGACTGCTGAACCCCGCCCTGCAACACGCCAGCGGCGGCACGGTGCCGGGCGTCGCGAGCCCGTTGCGGTTTTCCAAGACCCCGGTCGACGACACCGTCGCGCCGCCCGTGCTCGGACAGCACACCCGCGAGATTCTGGCCGGCGTTCTGGGTCTCGACGAGGACGCGATCGGCACCCTCCTGGCGGACGGCACCGTGGAGTCCACGTGACGCCCGGCTTTGCCGAAATGCAAAATATTTGTGCAGCTCTATTGAGTGCCGCTTAAATTTGCAACGCGAACAACCGCGCGATCCGTAGCGTCAGATTCGCAAAGAACCTTCATGAAAACAAATCCCTGACTGTCAAAGCCCGGCGCAAACCGCGCATGGCACGGTTCTTGATTTCTCCTCAATCGTCTCTTCCTCCCAGGGAGACGCGACAGAGGGGAAAAACAATGACAGTCAAACACACGAAATCCTTGGCCGGCTACGCGCTCGCCGCGATGCTCGCATCCACCGCCTTCACCGGCGCACAGGCGCAGGAAGAGACCATCAAGGTCGGCATCCTGCATTCGCTGTCCGGCACCATGGCGATCTCCGAGACGACGCTCAAGGACGCCATGCTGATGCTCATCGAGGAGCAGAACAAGAAGGGCGGCCTGCTCGGCAAAAAGCTCGAGGCAGTCGTTGTCGACCCTGCGTCCGACTGGCCGCTGTTCGCCGAAAAGGCGCGCGAGCTGATCGAGGTCAACGGCGTCTCCGCCGTCTTCGGCTGCTGGACGTCCGTGTCGCGCAAGTCCGTGCTTCCGGTCTTCGAGGAACTGAACAGCCTGCTGTTCTACCCCGTGCAGTATGAAGGCGAGGAAAGCCAGCGCAACGTCTTCTATACGGGCGCGGCCCCCAACCAGCAGGCCATTCCCGCCGTCGACTATCTGATGAACGAGGAAGGCGTGGAGCGCTGGGTGCTCGCCGGCACCGACTATGTCTACCCGCGCACGACCAACAAGATCCTCGAGGCCTACCTGAAGTCCAAGGGTGTCGCGGCCGAGGACATCATGATCAATTACACGCCGTTCGGGCACTCCGACTGGCAGACGATCGTGTCCGACATCAAGACCTTCGGATCGGCCGGAAAGAAGACCGCCGTCGTCTCGACGATCAACGGCGACGCCAACGTGCCCTTCTACAAGGAACTGGGCAACGCCGGCATCAGGGCGGAAGACATTCCCGTCGTCGCCTTCTCGGTCGGCGAGGAGGAACTTGCCGGTCTCGACACCGGCCCGCTGGTCGGTCACCTCGCCGCCTGGAATTACTTCCAGTCCGTCGACACCGAGGTAAACTTCGACTTCATCGATACCTGGCGCGCCTACACCGGCGATGACACCCGCGTGAGCAACGATCCGATGGAAGCGCATTTCATCGGCTTCAACATGTGGGTCGAGGCGGTCGAGAAGGCCGGCACCACCGATCCCGACGCGGTGATCGATTCCATCGTCGGCGTGACGGTGCCCAATCTCACCGGCGGATATTCCGCGATGATGCCGAACCACCACATCACCAAGCCCGTGCTGATCGGCGAGATCCAGGACGACGGCCAGTTCGAGACCGTCTGGGAAACCTCCGGCCTCGTCGTCGGCGATGCCTGGTCGGATTATCTGGAAGGGTCCAAGGACCTGATCGCGGACTGGCGCGCACCGATGTCTTGCGGAAACTTCAACACCGCCACCGGAAAATGCGGCGGCTCGGGCAGCTAGGCCCGGCCCTCGCATCCAGAGGGGAGGGAGGCGGGCAATGTATCCGCCTCCCCCATCTCTTCGCCGCGTCGGCGGGCGCGCCCAGCCCGCACACCCTTCGACTTTCCGATCGGGACCTTGTCCACCATGCCCATCCGCCCGCGACGCGATTTTGCCGCCCTGAGGGCTCTCGCCATCTGTCTGGCGCTTGCGTTTCTGACGGCCCTCTCGGCCGGCACCGCTCGGGCCCAGACCGCCGATGAATTGCTGAGCGCGCAGTTGAACGCGCTCGCGTCCGGCGGGTTCGACGAGACCCAGCAACAAGTCAATGCGCTCGCGACGACCGGCGATCCGCGGGCCGCTCCGGCACTCGAGGCGCTGGCCGAGGGCGATCTCTACTTTCGCCGCGCCGATAACGTCGTCTTCATCGTACGCAAGGAAGGTCGGGACTACGCGCTGACCGATCCGATCACGCTGGAAGAGGCCGGCACGGCCGGGCGTCGCGAGGTGAAGAAGATCCGCGTCAACAACCGGTTGCGCCGCGTGATCCGCACCGCGCTCGGCACGTTGACGCTCAGAGCGCCCGATCCGGCCGCCCGGCTCGAAGCCGCGGACGCGATCTTCAAGGCGCAGGACGTCGACAGCATCGAACCGCTGGACGCCGCCCTTGAAGCCGAAACCGACGAAACCGTCGCCCGCCACATGCGCCAGGCCCGCGCCGCGGCTGTGCTTGCCTCCGACCGTCCGACACCGGACAAGCTGGACGCGATCGCCACCGTTGCCGCGCGCGGCGACCGCGACGCCCGTTCGCTTCTCACCTCGATCTCCGACGGACCCGACACCGCGCTGCATGAGGCGGCCAATGCGGCGATCGCCAAGGTGGAACGCGTTCAGGGTCTTTGGGACATGGCCCGCAACATCTGGTTCGGCCTGTCGCTCGGCTCCGTGCTGCTGCTTGCCGCCATCGGCCTGGCGATCACCTTCGGCGTGATGGGCGTGATCAACATGGCGCATGGCGAAATGGTCATGCTCGGCGCCTACACCACCTTCGTGGTCCAGAGCCTGTTTCGCACCGCCGCGCCCGAGTATTTCGACTATTCGCTGATCGTCGCGCTGCCGGCGGCCTTCCTCGTCGCGGGGCTCGTCGGCATCGCCATCGAGCGCGGCATCATCCGCTTCCTGCACGACCGGCCGCTGGAAACCCTGCTTGCGACCTGGGGCGTTTCGCTGATCCTGCAACAGACCGTGCGCACCATCTTCGGCCCGACCAACCAGGAGGTCGGCAATCCGGCCTTCATGTCCGGCGCGATGGAGATCGGCCAGTTGACCATCACCTACAACCGGCTGTGGATCGTCGTCTTCGCGCTTGTTGTCTTTACCGCGCTGCTGGTGGCGATGAAGGCGACCCGCTTCGGGCTCTATGTGCGCGCCGTGACGCAGAACCGGCGCATGTCCGCCTCCATGGGCATCCGCACGCCGCTGGTCGATGCCCTCACCTTCGGCCTCGGTTCGGGGATCGCCGGCATTGCCGGGGTCGCGCTGTCCCAGATCGACAACGTCTCGCCGAACCTCGGCCAGTCCTACATCATTGACAGCTTCATGGTGGTGGTGTTCGGCGGGGTCGGCAATCTCTGGGGCACGCTGCTCGGCGCCTTCACGCTCGGCATCGCCAACAAGTTCCTGGAACCCTTTGCCGGCGCGGTGCTCGCCAAGATCCTGGTGCTCGTCTTCATCATTCTCTTCATCCAGAAGCGCCCGCGCGGCCTCTTCGCGCTCAAGGGCCGGGCGGTGGACGCATGACCCAGACACAGACCCGGAGTTCCCCGCAATGACGCTCCGTTTTCTCTCCGGCGGCCTGACCGGCGGACGCCTCGTCATGCTGGCGCTCCTGATTGCGGCCGCGATCCTCATCCCGGTGCTGAACCTGGCACTGCCCGAAAGCCACCCGCTGCATGTGCCGACCTATGCCGTCACGCTCATGGGCAAGTATCTCACCTACGCGCTGCTCGCGCTGGCACTCGATCTGGTCTGGGGCTATTGCGGCATTCTCTCGCTCGGCCATGCCGCCTTCTTCGCGCTCGGCGGATATGCCATGGGCATGTACCTGATGCGCCAGATCGGCTCGCGCGGCGTCTATGGCGATCCCGTCCTGCCGGATTTCATGGTGTTCCTGAACTGGGACGAACTGCCCTGGTACTGGTACGGCTTCGACATGTTCCCTTTCGCCATGCTGGTCGCTCTGGTGGCGCCGGCAATCCTTGCCTTCGTCTTCGGCTGGTTCGCCTTCCGCTCGCGGGTGACCGGCGTCTATCTCTCCATCATCACCCAGGCGATGACCTATGCGCTGCTTCTCGCGTTCTTCCGCAACGACATGGGCTTTGGCGGCAACAACGGACTGACGGACTTCAAGGACATTCTCGGCTTCGACATCCAGTCGGACGCCACGCGCGCCGGGCTCTTCGCGGCGTCCGCGCTGGCGCTCGCGGCCGGCCTCGTTCTCGCGGTCGCCATCACCGCCTCCAAGCTCGGCAAGGTGCTGATCGCCGTGCGCGACGCGGAAAGCCGCATCCGCTTTCTCGGCTACCGGGTCGAGCACTACAAGCTCTTCGTCTGGACGATTTCGGCGATGATGGCCGGACTTGCCGGTGCGCTTTACGTGCCGCAGGTCGGCATCATCAATCCGGGCGAATTCGCGCCCGCCAATTCGATTGAAGCCGTGATCTGGGTCGCGGTCGGCGGACGCGGCACGCTGGTCGGGCCGATCATCGGCGCGGTGCTGGTGAATTTCGCGAAGAGCTGGTTCACCGCCGCCCTTCCCGAATTCTGGCTGTTCGCGCTCGGAGGGCTCTTCGTCTTCGTCACGCTGTTTCTGCCAACCGGCATCGTCGGTCTGACGCGCTCGGCCGCGCGGAGACTGCGCAGCGCCCGCAAACCGAAAGCGGCCTCCTCCGGCGCGACGGAATTGCCCGAGCCGCGCGGCCAGGCGGCGGAGTAGAGCCCATGAGCAAGACCGAAAACCTTCTCTACCTCGACGGCGTCAGCGTCTCCTTCGACGGTTTCAAGGCGCTCAACAACCTGTCGTTCCTGATCGGGCGCAACGAGATGCGCGCGATCATCGGCCCGAACGGCGCCGGCAAAACGACGATGATGGACGTGATCACCGGCAAGACCCGACCCGACGAGGGCGAACTTCGCTTCGATGGCAAGATCGACCTCACGGCCCACGACGAGGCGGAGATCGCCGGCTTCGGCATTGGCCGCAAGTTCCAGAAACCGACCGTGTTTGAAAACCAGAGCGTGCGCGACAACCTGATGCTGGCGCTCAAGGCCCCGCGCGGGCCTTTCGCAACGCTGTTTCACCGCGACGACGCCGCCGGGCGCACGCGGATCGACGAACTGCTCGCAACCGTCCGTCTTGGCGCGCGCCAGGACGACCTCGCCGGCGATCTCAGCCACGGCCAGAAGCAGTGGCTGGAAATCGGCATGCTGCTGGCGCAGGACCCGGACCTGCTTCTGATCGACGAACCGGCTGCCGGCATGACCGATGCGGAAACGGCGGCGACCGCCGATCTCCTGCGCGAGATCGCCAGGACCCATTCGGTCGTGGTGGTGGAGCACGACATGGCCTTCGTGCGCGCGCTCGGCGTGAAAGTCACCGTGCTGCACGAAGGCTCGGTCTTGGCCGAAGGCTCGCTCGATCATGTTTCCAACGACCAGAAGGTGATCGATGTCTATCTCGGACGCTGACGTTTTGCTCAAAGGTCCCGCCCCATGCTGACTGTCGACACCATCGATCTCCACTACGGCGCGGCCCAGGCGTTGAAAGGCGTGAGCCTCAGCGCAAAGACGGGGGAGATCACCTGCGTGATGGGCCGAAACGGCGTCGGCAAGACCTCGACGCTGCGCGCGATCGCCGGCCAGCATCCCGTCACGCGCGGCACGATCCATTGGGAAGGCACGGATATCACCCGCCTGTCGGCATTCCGGCGCGCGCGTCGCGGCATATCCATCGTGCCGCAGGGGCGCGACATCTTTCCGCTGTTGAGTGTGAAGGAAAATCTGGAGACGGGTTTCGCGCCGCTTCCCCGTAAGGAGCGTTTCGTGCCCGACACCGTGTTCGAATTGTTTCCGGTCCTGAAGGACATGCTGTCGCGGCGCGGCGGCGATCTGTCGGGCGGCCAGCAGCAGCAGCTTGCGATTGCCCGCGCCATCGTCATGCGCCCGCGCCTGCTTATTCTCGACGAGCCGACGGAAGGCATCCAGCCCTCGATCATCAAGGATATTGGCCGGGCCATCGCCTTCCTGCGCGAAACCGGCGACATGGCGATCGTGCTCGTGGAACAGTACTTCGAGTTCGCCCGCGATCTCGCCGACCGCTTCGCGGTGATGGATCGCGGCGAGGTCGTGCTTGCCGGCGCACGCGACGAACTGGACGAGCGCGAAGTGCGCTCCCACCTCACCGTTTGAGGCGAACCTGGCCCGGTCGCGCCCGATATAGGGCCCAAGCGCGCGCGTCAGCCGCGGCCGATGTAAGGCATGTTCGTCGCCATCACGGTCATGAACTGGACGTTCGCATCGAGCGGCAGCCCTGCCATATGGAGCACGGAGCTTGCGACATGGGCCGCGTCCATCACCGGTTCGGCGCGCACGGATCCATCGGGTTGCGGCACGCCTTCCGGCATTTTCGCGGTCATGTCGGAAGCGGCGTTGCCTATGTCGATCTGGCCGCAGGCGATGTTGCAGGCCCGCCCGTCGAGCGAGATCGAGCGTGTCAGCCCGGTGATCGCATGCTTGGAGGCGGTATAGGCAACAGACCCCGGCCGGGGAACATGGGCGGAAATCGACCCGTTGTTGATGATCCGGCCACCCTGGGGGTCCTGCGCGCGCATCTGGATGAAGGCGGACCGCGCGACCAGAAACGCGCCGTCGACGTTCACCGACATCACCTTGCGCCAGTCGGCGAAGGACAAATCCCCGATCGGCGTGCCGAGCACCGAGGTGCCGGCGTTGTTAAAGACGACATCGAGACGCCCGAATCGGTCCCTGATGGCTTCGAACAGCGCGTCGACCGCCATCGGATCGCTGACGTCGCAGGGCACGCAAAGCGCGTCGTTCCGGTCGATGCCAGCCTCCGTGACCGCGCTGTCGAGAAGCTCCGAGCGCCGGCCGGCGAGCACCGTACGGTATCCGGCCTTCATGAAGGCGAGCGCGCAGGCACGTCCCACCCCCGCGGTTGCCCCTGTCACAAGCGCCACGTCGCCCTGCCCCGTCATCGATGACCTCCCAATGCAGATTTGTCTTGGGCGTCACAATGCGCGAGAGCAATCCGCGAAGGCAAGCCCGCGCGAACGGACTTATCGACGCCGGCGGGTCGAAAGGTCAGACGAAATTTCGAGCGATCATGTACCCTGCCAAGGCGGAGACACCGGTGACGAAGGTGCCCCAACTCACATCGACGAGGGTCACGACCACAGGCCAGTCGCGCAGCGTCGCCAGATTGGTGAAGTCGTAGGTCGCATAGGCGAAGAAGCCGAAGAGACAACCATAAAGAAGCGCATCCTGCCAACTGGACGACTTGAGCGCCGGGCTGACCGCAAAAATCACGATGCCGATCACATAAACGATGTAAAAAGCGCCAGCGACCGCGAAATTCACCTCATCGGCCATCAAGGCGCCGAGGCGGTCGCGATAAAACGAGCTGGCCACTTGGGTCAGCCACACGTAGTCGATGGCGAAGAACACGACGGCAGTCGCGAGATAGGCAATCGCATAGGACATTCTTCAAACCCTTGTCGCTGTCATACACGGTTAAACGCAGCGGGAAAGCAATCGGTTCACCGCGCAACACAGACAGGGACAACGCGGGGCGGCCAAACGCCACACGCACGGCATTTTCACAGGAAAGCGGGACAAACCGCCCTCGCCCCCCTTCACATGAGTTTGGAATGATTCTAATTTGAGGAAGGTGTTCGCGTATCGCCGATGATGCCGACGAACCGTTTAACGCAGGAGATTCGTTTATGAAGGGCAGTGAGAAGGTTATTGAGCGACTGAACGAGGCGCTCTTGCTCGAGCTAGGAGCCGTCAACCAGTACTGGCTTCACTACCGTATGCTCGACGATTGGGGGCTTGGAAAGCTTGCCAAGAAGGAGCGTGAGGAATCCATCGAGGAAATGCATCACGCCGACAAGATCATCGAGCGGATCATTTTCCTGGAGGGCCACCCGAACCTTCAAAAAGTCGGCGCCTTGCGGATCGGCCAGGACATCAAGGAGGTTCTGGAATCGGATCTTGCCGGCGAGCACGATGCGCGCGCCTCCTATTCCAAGTCCCGCGACATTTGCCACGACGAAGGCGATTACGTCACAATGAAGCTGTTCGAGGAGCTTCTGAAGGACGAGGAAGGCCATATCGATTTCCTCGAAACCCAGCTCGATCTTCTCGAGAAGCTTGGCGTGGAGCGCTATTCTCTCCTCAACGCGACCTCTGCCGACGACGAAGGCTAAATCCCTCCACACCGCCGCGCCTTTGCCAGGCGCGGCGGTGTCGCCAGCACAACGGTCCGCTGCAAGTCCGCACCGAAGCGTGTCTGCGTGCGACGATCCGCCCGTATCACCATGTTGAGACGTCCGGGCCCGCGACGCCGTCGTTGGCGCCCCGTCTGCTTGCCATTAAGCTCTCGTTTAAATCGCAGACATAAAATTCGACAACCGTTTTTCGATTATTGCTTTATGATCGATGGGCATTCACCCGTCAGGCCGGTCCCGATCCGGCACGCCGCCAGGCCGGGGAGGCATTGCCAGGCGACATCGCCGGGCTATGCGGCGGATCCAGGAAAGGAAGGGGCATATGCCGCTCCAGCCCGGCTTCGATTTTACCGAGGCGACTGCGATGATTGCCCTCTCGCAGGCAATCTATGGCGTTCCCGCCATTCCGGTACCCACGCCGAGCCCGAAGTCATTGGGCTGGTCGAAGGTCGATGCCTTGTCTCCTGCCGGTCCAACTCTGCTCGACAACTTCTGGCAGGTCTGGCGCAACGACGCCCGGCCCAACCAGTATGCCATCGTCGTTCGGGGGACGATCGACAGCAAGGCGAGCATCCTTGCAGACCTGCTGTTTCCGCTTGTCGACGCAAGGCTTGATCTCTCCATCGAGACCGGCGGCTTCAAACTCGACTTCCCGTTCCACCTGGCCCGCGACGAACGCGGGAGCGCGGTGGTCGCGGGAACCCATTTGGGGTTCAGCCTGAGTCTCTTCCTGATGCTCCTGACAACGAACCGGCCGCTTCTTGCCACACTCTCCGCCCTGGCGCTCGATCCGGACGCGGAAATTCTCGTCACCGGCCACAGCCAGGGCGCATCGATCGCAACGCTTCTGACGTCCTTTGTCCGCCATGCCTCCGGGATTTTCTCCCCGATTTCCAACCCCTCCTACAAGACCTATGTCTTTGCACCGGCCAAACCGGGAAACGATCACTATGGCTACGATTTCTCAGCCATCGCCGGCGCCAAGGGAATGGGCTGGACCATCGTGAGCACACAAGGGTGGGTGCCACAGGTACCCTTCACCCTTCAGATCCCGGGCGACATCAACACCCCCAATCCCTTGCGCGACTATGCCGGCATCCGCAACATCAACATCGATCCCCGCGTTGCAGCCCTATGCGCGACGGTCGAGCCCTCGATCGAGGACGCACGCCGGCAGATAATCACACATGCGTATCGAACCGCCGATAGCCTCAAGGAAAAGCTTCGGACCGAAAGGCTCGCCTTCCGCGACACGCTTCCGGGAGTCCCGGAGGCGAGCGAACTGAACGGATCGTGCCTTGCGGGAACGATCGACAACATCCTCTCGCATATCCAGCTGTCGCTGAATTTCGCGACGGCCGGAGCGCTGGTCCCTCTCTTCGCCGTGCCGGGCGACAACCCGGATGATCCGACGGATTTCTTCTGGCAGCATCATCTCGGCAATTACTGGACATATCTGCAAGCGCAATACGACCTCTCCTGATCCAAGCTCCGTCAAGACGGGCAAAGCACAACGGCGCAGACCCCTCTTGTCATTGGCTGCCCCTCGCGGCACTCTCCGGCGAAGGGTGCCGGTCGCGCCCGAACGGGGGACACGCGCATGCGAATGATCGGTCTTGCTCTGGCGGTTGGCGCCGCTCTTCTTCACGTTACGGCGGCACAGGCTGCCTGCCCCGATACGGCAACGGTAGACACCTTTGTTGCCGATCGAGCAGCAGCCCGCCCCGCAGCACCCCCGATAGCCGCCGGCGCGTCGCTTGAAGACGGGTTTTGCGCCCAGGCAATGGTCGTTGAACGGCTCACGAAGGACCTCGGCCCCATCGTCGGTTACAAGGCGGGCCTCACCTCGCCTCCCGCGCAAAAGGCGTTCGGTGTCACAGAACCCGTATTCGGCACACTCCTGCGCGACATGATCCTCAAGCCGGGAGCAAGCGTTCGCGCGGCCGATGCCGTGCGCGCCCTGTTCGAGGCCGATCTGATCGTCGAGATCGGCGACACCGCCGTGAACGATGCGACGACACCCGCCGAGGTGCTCGCCTCTGTTCGGGGCGTGCGTCCGTTTCTGGAGCTTCCGGCCCTGGTCGCGCCAGCCGAGACCCGGTTCGACGGCCCGGTGATCACTGCCATCAATGTCGGCGCCTGGCGGGGCGTCATGGGCGATCTCATCGAGATCCCGAAAGGAGACGCCGGTGTCTCCATGCTGGCCGACTTCACCGCCCGGCTTTCCGACGAGGCAACCGGCGAAACCATCTCGGCAGCACCTGGAAGGGCCGTTCTCGGCCATCCGCTGAACGCCGTGATCTGGATCGCCGGCGTGCTTAAGGCTCAAGGCAAGGCGCTGAAACCCGGCGATCTCGTCTCCGTGGGTTCCATTGGCCCGCTCAACCCGATGAAACCGGGCCTGAGCGTGCGCCTCACCTACGATGGTCTTCCCGGCACGCCGAGCGTGACCGCATCCTTCCGGTAGAAAACGGGACCGGCTCAGCGCTTCTTCTTGTTGAAAGCCGCTGCAAGCGCCGCCGCCATGGCGCCATCGCCCGAGTCACTGTCCGACCCGCGCCCCTGTGAACCGCCGCCACCCTTCGGCCGCGGCTTGTCCGGTGCGCCGCCCTTCGGGCCACGCCCGCGCGGGTCGCGTCCGCCGGGATTGGAGCCGCGTGCGTCCTGCTGGTCGCCGGTCCCGGTCTCCTTGCGCATCGTGAGCGCGATGCGCTTGCGCGGCATGTCGACCTCAAGCACCCGCACCCGGACGATCTCGCCGGCCTTCACGACCTCGGCCGGGTCCCGCACGAAGCGGTCGGCAATCTGGGAGACATGGACCAGCCCGTCCTGATGGACGCCGATATCGACAAAAGCGCCGAAGTTGGTGACATTGGTGACCGTGCCCTCAAGCGCCATGCCGGGCTTGAGATCGGACATGGTCTCCACACCGTCCTGAAGCCTTGCGGTGCGAAACTCCGGGCGCGGATCACGGCCGGGCTTTTCCAGCTCCAGCAGGATATCGCGCACGGTGGGTAGGCCGAAGGTTTCGTCGACGAAATCTTCCGGGTCGAGTGCCTTCAGCCGCTGGGCATTGCCCATGACCTCGGACAAGGGCCGCCCGCACGCCTTCACGATGCGCTTTGCCACCGGATAGGCCTCGGGGTGCACGGACGAGGCGTCGAGCGGATTATCGCCCCCTGGAATACGGAGGAAGCCGGCGCATTGTTCGAACGCCTTCGGCCCGAGACGGGCGACGGCGAGCAGATCCTTGCGCGCCCGGAACGCGCCGTTTTCGTCGCGATGCGCCACGACCGCATCCGCCAGCCCGGCTGAGAGACCCGACACGCGGGTGAAAAGCGGCGCGGACGCCGTGTTGAGATCGACGCCAACGGCATTCACCGCATCCTCGACAACGGCGTCGAGCGAACGCGCGAGCTTGGTCTGGTTCACGTCGTGCTGATACTGCCCGACGCCAATCGACTTCGGCTCGATCTTGACCAGTTCCGCCAGCGGATCCTGCAGGCGGCGCGCAATCGAGGCGGCGCCGCGCAGCGAGACGTCGACACCGGGCAATTCTCGCGCGGCAAGAGCGCTTGCCGAATAAATGGAAGCGCCCGCTTCATTGACGATCACCTTCACGGGCCGCGCCGCAACCGGAATGTCGCCCATCAAATCGCCGACCAGCCGGTCGGTCTCGCGGCTCGCGGTTCCGTTACCGATGGCGACCAGTGCAATTTTATGCTTCGCGATCAACGCCAGAAGTGTAGCCCGCGCCCCTGAAACATCATTGCGCGGCTGAAACGGATAGACCGTTGCCGTTTCCACCAGCTTGCCGGTTGCATCGACCACCGCGACCTTGACACCCGTGCGGATGCCGGGATCGAGACCGAGCACGGTCGAGTGACCCGCCGGCGCGGCCAGCAACAGATCCTTTAGATTGCGGGCGAAGACATTGATTGCCTCATCCTCGGAGCGTTCGCGCAATTGCGTCATCAGGTCGAGTTCCAGATGCAGCGCGAGCTTCACCCGCCAGGCCCAGCGCGCCGTCTCGCAAAGCCAGCGGTCCGCCGGACGCTCTTCGTCCGAGATCCCCGCCGCCGCCATCACCATGCGCTCGACCGGCTTGACCGGCGCGGTGTCTTCCGCATCGACATTGAGATCGAGCGCCAGAATGCCTTCATTGCGCCCGCGCAAAAGCGCCAGCGCGCGGTGGCTTGGAATGTCCGCCCATTTTTCCCGGTAGTCGAAATAGTCGGAAAACTTTGCGCCCGCTTCTTGCTGCCCTTCGACAACACGCGACTGCACGACACCGCCTCGCATCAAATGCTGACGCAACCGACCGACGAGGGCTGCATCTTCCGAAAAGCGCTCCATCAGGATCTGGCGCGCGCCATCAAGTGCGGCCTTTTCGTCGGCAACGCCCTTTTCTGCGTCGATGTAAGGGGCGGCCTCTGCCTGCGGGTCGCGCCTCGGGTCGCCAATGAGCGCGTCGGCCAAGGGCTCAAGGCCCGCCTCACGCGCGATCTGCGCCTTGGTGCGGCGCTTCTTCTTGTAGGGAAGATAGAGATCCTCAAGCTGCGCCTTGGTTTCCGCCGCCACGATCTTTCCCGCGAGATCGGCGTCGAGCTTGCCCTGCTCCTCGATCGACTTGACGATGGCCGCGCGCCGGTCTTCCATCTCGCGCAGATAGACGAGCCGCTCCTCCAGCGTGCGCAATTGCGTATCGTCCAGTCCGCCGGTCGCTTCCTTGCGATAGCGCGCGACGAAGGGAACCGTCGCCCCGCCATCGAGCATTTCCACCGTGGCGACAACCTGCTCGGACCGGCAGCCGAGTTCCGCCGCGATGCGGGCGCTGATCCGGGCGAGAAGATCCTTCGCGCGGGCCGGGTCGTCTTTCGGGCCGGCGGAAGCGGGAGCGGAAGCGGGAGCGGGAGCTTGGGTTTCGATCATTGGAGATATCTGTCCTGAAAAAATGTCGGTTCGACGGCACAGGAGGGTGGATTTCGACGCCTCAGCGCACCACGGTGATGCGGTGGGCGGCGCGGGTCACGGCGGTGTAGAGCCAGCGGTCGCGGTATTCTCGAAAGGCGTAGCTTTCATCAAAAAGCACGATGTCGTCCCATTGCGAGCCCTGCGCCTTGTGAACCGTCAGCGCGTAACCGTAGTCGAATTCGTCGGAGCGCCGACGGATGGCATAGGGGAGTTGTTCGGCCCCGTCCTCGAAGAGGCCCGGCAGCACCTTGACGGAAATCTTCGCCTTGCCGCCGGCCTCGTCCTCCGGTTTCACATCGAAACGCAGCGTGTTGCCGCGCGAGGGCCTGAGCCGCGCCACGGTCCACAGACCGCCGTTCAAAAGCCCCTTGGCCTTGTCATTCCTGAGGCAGACGAGCTTGTCTCCGACCGCCGGCATCTGGGTGGTGAAGCCCTTGAGTTCGCGGATCCGGCCGTTGTAGAGCCGCCGTGTGCGATTGGTCCCGACAAGCACCTGATCGGCGGCAAGGATCGCCTCGGCATCGATCTCCCGGCGCGAGATGATGCGGCTGTCGCCATAGGTGCCGGGATCGAGCGTTCCGCCCTCGCGGATCAGCATCGACATGTGCACGATCGGATTGTCGCGTGCCTGTCGGTGGACCTCCGTCAGCATGATGTCCGGCTCGGCCTCGGTGAAGAAGCCGCCGCCCTTGACCGGCGGCAACTGCGCCGGGTCGCCCAGCACCAGCACCGGCGTGCCGAACGACAGCAGATCGCGTCCGAGATCCTCATCGACCATCGAGCATTCGTCGATGACGATCAGCTTGGCCTTGGCAGCGACGCTGTCGCGATTGATCGAGAAGCTCGGTCCGCCCTCTTCGTCGTCGGTCTCTTCCTTGTGACCGCGTGGGCGATAGATCATCGCATGAATGGTCGTTGCCCCGTCGCAGCCCTTCTGGCGCAGCACATGCGCCGCCTTGCCGGTGAAGGCGCCGAAGGCGACGTCCCCGTCGATACCCGCCGCCAGATGCCGGGCGAGCGTCGTCTTGCCCGTTCCGGCAAAGCCGAACAGCCTGAATACCTGCTTGTCGCGCGATTTCAGCCAGCGCGCCGTTTCTGCGAGCGCGGCTTCCTGCTGCGGTGACCAATCCATGAAGCGATTCCCGTTGCCAACCGCCCCTGTGTACCTGCTTTGTGCCCCATTGGGCACCCCGCAAGTCCGGCGTTATTGCGGGGCGGGATAGACCTTCACCCCCGTGCCGGTCACGGAAAAACCGGCCATATAGGGATCGCGCGGGTCGAGCGTGATCTGCGAGGTTCCGGTGCGGACCGCCCAGCCCTCGATGGTGGGAACGATGGCCGGCAGATCGCCCACCCGTGTTTCTTCCTTCACGCCACCGGTAAAAAGCGAGCCGATCACGCTTTCATGCACGAAACTGTCGCCGGTCTTGAGCCGCCCGCGCGCGTGCAATTGCGCCAGCCGCGCCGAAGTTCCGGTACCACAGGGGCTGCGGTCGATCGCCCTGTCGCCGTAAAAGACCGCGTTGCGCGCATCCGCGCCCGGCTGGGTCGCGGGCCCCGTCCACTGCACATGGGTGATGCCGCGAATGCGCGGATCGAGCGGATGTGCCATCTCGAAGGTCTGGTTGAGACGCTCGCGCAGAACCGGACTGATCGACACCAGACGGTCGACCTCGACGGATCCGACGCCGGGGAAGTTTTCCTGCGGCTCGATGATCGCATAGAAGTTTCCGCCATAGGCGACATCGAACGTAATTCGTCCAAGCTCCGGGCAGTCGATCTCCAGATCGCGGGCCGCCAGAAACGCCGGCACGTTGGTCAGCCGGACGGAGGCAACATGCTCGCCGTCCATCGTGTATTCGGCGGTGACCAGCCCGGCAGGCGTATCGAGGCGCACGATGCCGGGTGTCGCAGGATGGATCAGCCCCTCCTCAAGCCCCATCGTCACGGTGCCGATGGTGCCATGGCCGCACATAGGAAGGCAGCCGGAGGTCTCGATGTAAAGGACACCGATATCGCAGTCGTCCCGCGTCGGCGGATAGAGGATCGTGCCGGACATCATGTCGTGCCCACGCGGCTCGAACATCAGCCCTGTGCGGATCCAGTCGAAACGTTCGAGAAAATCCGCTCGGCGCGCCAGCATCGTGTCTCCGCCAAGCACCGGTCCACCACCGGCGACAAGCCGCACCGGATTGCCGCAAGTGTGTCCGTCGATGCAAAAGAACGTGTGCCGCGCCATCGGCGCCTCTCCTCAAAAACGGTCGATCGCATAGGGCGCGAGATTGATCGCCGGCGTGCGTCCGGCAATCATGTCGGCGACGAGTTCCCCCGTCGTTGCGGCCTGGGTCAAACCATGATGCGCGTGCCCGAAGGCATAACAGACATGCGCGGCGCGACGGCTTTGCGAGATGACCGGCAGACTGTCGGGAAGCGACGGACGAAATCCCATCCAGCGCTCTCCGCCCTCGACCGAAAGCGCCGGCACCATGCGTTTCGCCCGCGACACAAGCGCATCGACCCGCGCCCAGTTCGGTGGTGACGTCAACCCGGCAAACTCCACCATTCCCCCGATCCGCAGTCCCTGCGCGATCGGCGACATCACGAAACCGTAGCCCGCGAGCATGATGAAACGCCGGAAGGACACGCCCGGCTCCGGCACCGTGATGTTGTACCCGCGCTCCGTGTCGAGCGGCACGTCCTCGCCAAGCGACTCGGCCAACCGTTTCGACCACGCGCCGCAGGCGATGACCACCTTGTCGGCATGGAGAACAGGCCCGTCCCGCATTCGCAAACGGGCGCCCCTCTCGGTGTCGATCACGCTCACGACATTTCCCCGCAGGAACGTACCACCGCGCTCGATCACGACCCGTTCCAGATCCAGACACATGGCATGGGGATCGTCGAGATGCGACCAGCCGGGAAGGAACGCCCCGCCGGCAACCGTTGGCCCGAGGTCCGGCTCCATGTCCCGGATTTCATCCGCAGAAAGCTCACGTACCTCGATGCCGTGCTCGCGCTGAAGTTGCCACCCGGCCCGTGCCCTGGCGACCTCACCCGGCTTGTCGAAAACATCGAGACATCCCTCCGCGCGCAGCCGACCGCCGGTGCCGGTTTCCGCCCAAAGCCGCTCCCAAGCCGGCAGCGCCTCGGCATTCAGCGCGGCAATCGCGGACACGGAGCGTTTGAACGCGGCCGGACGCGACGCAGAGAGGAACCGAAGCATCCAGGGGAGAATTGCTGGTGCATAAGACGGACGGACCGACAAGGGCCCGAGCGGATCGAGCAGCCACCCCGGAGCCTTGCGCCAGACGCCCGGCGAGGCCAGCGGCGCGACATCCGTCCAGGCGATGCCGGACGCATTGCCCCGCGACGCGCCTGACCCCGGATCGTTCCGGTCGATGAGCGTCACGGCGTGCCCCCGCGCCAATAGCGTGGCCGCCGTTGCAAGGCCAATGATCCCGGCACCGATGATGTGAACGGAGAAACTGTCTGTCATGTCCTGGAATCAGATCTCCGCATATCCGGCGCGACAATGATCAGCACGGCATTGAAACACCTGGCCAGAAAGGTGTCCAGACCAGCCAGGCCAAGCGATAGCGCGCTCATGATATATCAAGAATATACGCGCGCTTTTCACTCCGCAACCGGCAAATTGACCCGTGCATTGCGTCGGCAGTGCACCAGGATCATGCAGAGCGCCGCGCAGGACAGGCAACTGGCGACGAAGGCCAGGGTCAATGCGGCCCAGGCTCCGGCGAAATCGAAAGCCACGCCGAGCGCGAAAGGGGCAAGGGCGCCGACGATCAGCACCGGTCGTGCGATCCGGCCGAGCAGCACCGCGTAGCCGTCCGCCCCGAACAGATAGAGCGGCAAGGTGCCGCGCACGATGGTGGACAGACCGTTCGACCCGCCATAAAGCGCTGCGAAAACCGCAGCACTCGGCGTACCGACCCCAAAGAGGGACAGGACGGCAAACGCAAGCAGAATGACGCCCCCAGATGTCAGCCCAACGGCAAGAGGCGACACATTGCGGGCGAAGAAAAGCTCAAGAACACGCGCGCCGACCTGGGACGGGCCGATCAGGGTGCCGACCATGACGGCGGCGGTAGCCGGCATGCCCATATCCCGGAGAAGAGCCAGAAGATGCGCGGACAGTCCGACGAACTGGAAGGCCGCGCAGCTGAAGGCGACCGCAAGCAGCATGAAGATGCGCTTGCGCGCAAGCCCGTCGGCAACGACGCCCGCGTCCTCCGTCACCGGGCCGGGCACGGCGGCGGGGCTAGTGCGAAATGCCGGCTGTACGGGGCGCGGCAGCAAGAGATGCAGGGGCAGCGCCACGCATGCGGTCACGGCGGCAAAGACCAGATACGTCTCCCGCCAGCCGTAGGTTTCGAGCAGGAACAGCGTTGTCGGCCATCCGACCGTGGACGCAAATCCGGCTATCAGCGTGAGCGACGTGATCAACCGGCGCGCGCGATGCGCGAACAGGGATCCGAGCGTGGCAAACGCGGGATCGTAAAGCGTCCCCGCCATGCCAAGGCCGAGTACAGTCCAGACCAGAAGATAGGAGACGGGCCCCTCGATAAGAGACATGGCGGCAAGGCCGAGAGCCGCTGTCGCCGAGCCGGTCGCCATGACGCTTCGTCCGCCGAAACGTTCGATCAACCGCCCCGCGCGCGGCGATGCGAGGCCCGCGACGATGAGCGCCAGTGAGAACCCGCTGAGCCCGAAGGCCCGCGACCAGCCGAAGCTGTCGGAGATCTGCGGCACGGCAAGAACAACCGCATAGATCAGCGTGCCGTATCCGATAATTTGGGTGATGCCGAGCAGGAGCACGGCCCGGGTGGCAGGGCTCACCCGGTCAGCTCCGCGCCCGGCAAAGCGCCCCGCATCATCCAGGGAACCGCGTGCGGGTCCGGTTGGCGAAAGCCACGAGGCTCAACATCACCGGCACTTCCACCAGAACGCCGACGACCGTGACGAGGGCCGCGCCCGAGTTCAGACCGAACAGCCCGATGGCGACGGCCACCGCCAGTTCGAAGAAATTCGATGTGCCGATCAGCGCGCAAGGCGCGGCGACCCGGTGCGGAAGCCTCCACAGATAGGCCCAGCCGTAACCAAGCGCAAAGATCCCGTAGGACTGGATCAGGATCGGCACGGCGAGCAGCGCAATCAGCGCAGGGCGCTCCAGGATGACCGGACCCTGGAAACCGAAAAGGAGCACCACGGTCAGCAACAGGCCGAGGATCGAGGCCGGCTTCACTTGCGCGGTGAATTTCGTCACCGCCGGCTCCCCGCCCCGCCCCGTCAGTACAAAGCGGGTCAGCGCGCCGGCGACCAGCGGAATGACCACGTAAAGACCGACCGACAAGAGCAGCGTGTCCCACGGCACGGAGATGTCGGTGACACCCAGGAGCAGCGCAACAATCGGCGCGAACGCGAACACCATTATCACGTCGTTGAGCGAAACCTGCACCAGCGTGTAGTTGGCATCACCCTTGGTGAGCTGCGACCAGATAAACACCATTGCCGTGCAAGGAGCAGCGCCCAGAAGGATCAGCCCGGCGATGTACTGGCTGACATCTTCTTGCGGGATCAGCCCGGAAAACACATGCTTGAAGAACAGGATGCCAAGAGCCGCCATGGTGAAGGGCTTGATCAGCCAATTGACGACAATCGTGATCACCAGCCCCTTGGGCCGTTTGCCCACATCCTTCAGGCTGGTGAAATCGACCGCCACCATCATCGGATAGACCATTGTCCAGATCAGCACGGCGACCAGCAGGTTGACCGACGCGTATTCGAAGTCTGCAAGCCGCGCGAAAACGCCGGGGACGAGGTTGCCAAGAATAACGCCGGAGACGATGCCAAGCCCGACCCAGAGGGAGAGATAGCGTTCAAAGATGCTCATCGTTCAGCTTTCGTGATTTCAGGGGATCGGGAAGGTGCAAAAGGACCGCAGAGCTCGGGCCGCCCCTTGCAGCAGTCGTGCAGCAGGAAATCGAACAGCGCTCGGATACCATCGTGGTCCGCTCGGTAACGGATCGCGCGGCCCGCGCGCTCGGCGCTGATCAGCCCGGCCCGCGCCAGAGCGGCGAGATGCGTGGAGAGCGTGTTGGCCCTGACGTCGAGCTCTTGCGCGAGATCGCCCGCGCCCACGCCCTCCGGTCCCGCTGTCACGAGATGGCGGAAGACATCCAGGCGGGTCTCCTGACCGAGTGCCGACAACGCGGCAATGGCGGCTTTTTTATCCATAATTCGAGATGTATCGAATTAAATAGCCGCGTCAAGCAAAGGTTTGATGACATGCCGCGAAGCGACGCGGCGCGTCTCTCACAAGTCCATACGCACGGTGTGATAATTAGCGCACCGCAAATGCCTCAGGCTGCGGATTTCGCCGCCAGACGCTTCTTGATGCTGGCGACGTCGGCGCGCGGCGTGGCCGCGAACAGCGTCTTGGTGTAGTCGTGCTGCGGATCGGAAAACACCTGATCGCGCGTGCCGTGTTCGACCGCCTCGCCGAAATACATCACCATCACCTCGTCGGCGATGTAGCGCACCACCGACAGGTCGTGGCTGATGAAGACGTAGGTCAGGTCGAACTCGTCCTGCAGGTCGCGCAGAAGATTGAGGATCTGCGCCTGAACGGAGAGGTCCAGCGCGGACACCGGCTCGTCGAGCACCAGCAGCTTCGGGCGCAGCATGATCGCGCGGGCAATCGCCACACGCTGGCGCTGACCGCCCGAGAACATGTGCGGATACCGGCCGTAGTGTTCCGGCGGAAGGCCCACCTTTTCCAGCATGGCAAGTGCTGCATCGCGCCGCTCGGCAGCACCCATCGAGGTGTTGAGCAGCAAGGGCTCCTCGAGCACCGCCCCGATCTTCTGGCGTGGATTGAGCGAGCCGTAAGGGTTCTGGAACACGATCTGCACGGCCTGGCGCATCTCTCGGGTGATGCCGTGGCTGGCGATATCGATGGCCTCGCCGTCGATCTCGATGATGCCGGCGGTCGGCGGATCGATCATCGTGAGCATGCGCGCAAGCGTCGACTTCCCGCAGCCGGATTCCCCGACCACCGCCAGCGTCGAGCCGCGCGCAACGTCGAAGCTCACGCCCTTGACCGCGTGCAGCAGCTTGCTCTTGCCGAACATGCCCCCGCTGATGACGTAGTCGCGCTTCAGGTCGCGGACTTTCAGGATCGGGTCGCTCATGGCTGCACCTCGCGCACATCGGCCTGCATCATCGCCTCATAGTCGGCAACCGTCGGCAGCCGGTCGCCGGTGGCGTTTTCCGGCAGGGCCGACAGCAGTGCCTTGGTATAGGGATGCGAGGGATTCTCGAACAGCGTGAGAACATCCGCCGTCTCCATCTGCTTCCCCTTGTATTGCACGACCACCCGGTCGGCAGTCTCCGCGACCACGCCCATGTCGTGGGTGATCATGATCAGACCCATGCCGGTGTTGCGCTGCATGGTCGTCAGGAGATCGAGGATCTGCTTCTGGATCGTGACGTCGAGCGCCGTTGTCGGCTCGTCCGCGATCAGCAGCTTTGGCTGACAGGCCGTTGCAATCGCGATCATCACGCGCTGACACTGGCCGCCCGACATCTGGTGCGGAAACGCTCCGACCCGGCGCAGCGGATCGGGAATGCCGACAGCCTCCAGCAGTTCGATCGTCTTGTCCTTGCGCTGCTTGCGCGACAGCGACGTATGCGTCTTGAGCACCTCGTCGAGCTGGAAACCGACGGTGAAACACGGGTTGAGACTTGCGATCGGCTCCTGGAAGATCATCGCGATGTCCTTGCCGATCACCTTGCGCCGCTCCGCCGCCGGCATGTCCCGGAGGTCGATGCCCTCGAAGGCCATCAGATCGGCGGTGACCGTCGCGCTGTCCGGCAGGAGCCCCATCACGGCGAGCATGGCGACCGACTTGCCCGAGCCCGATTCCCCGACGATGGCGAGCACCTCGCCGCCCTCGACCGTATAGTCGACGCCGTCGAGCGCGCGGAACGGCCCGGCGGCGGTATCGAATTCCACGCGCAGATTGCGGATTTCAAGAAGGGCCATGCGTCAGCTCCGCTTCAGCTTGGGATCGAGGGCGTCGCGCAAGCCGTCGCCGACGAGATTGATCGCCAAAACGGTGACCAGGATCGCAAGGCCCGGGAAGGTGACCACCCACCAGGCGCGCAGGATGAACTCGCGCGCTTCGGCAAGCATCGTGCCCCATTCCGGCGTTGGCGGCTGCGCGCCCATGCCGAGGAAGCCGAGCGCTGCGGCATCCAGGATTGCGTTGGAAAACGACAGCGTGCCCTGCACGATCAGTGGCGCCAGGCAATTCGGCAGGATCGTCTTGAACATCAGCCGGGTGTTGCCGGCGCCTGCAAGCCGTGCCGCGACGACGTAATCGCGGGTGCGCTCGGTCAGGACGGCCGCACGGGTCAAGCGCACGAAATGCGGCTGCAGCACAATGGCGATGGCAATCATCGCGTTCATCAGCCCCGGCCCGAGCACGGCAACCAGCACCAGCGCCAGCAACAGCGAGGGAAACGCGAGGATCACGTCCATCACCCGCATGATCACCGTGTCCACCCAGCCGCGGAAATAGCCCGCGATCACGCCGATGACGATGCCGCCGGTCAGCGCGATGCCGACGACGACGAGCCCGATGAACAACGAGAACCGTGCGCCGAAAATCAGGCGCGAGAGCATGTCCCGCCCGACCGCGTCGGTGCCCAGCAGGAACATCGAGGTTCCCCCCTCCTGCCAGACCGGCGGAGTGAGGAAGTAGTCGCGATATTGCACATCCGGGTCGTGCGGCGCGACAATGGGCGCGGCCAGCGCCACGATCACCAGGGCGACGAAGACGACGAGACCCGCCACCGCGCCCCTGTTGTGCGAGAAGTAAAACCAGAACTCCGTCAGCATCTTGCGGGTGGCGTTGCGGCTTTCCGCGACGACGACGGCACTCTTGTCGATGGTGCTCATATGTGTGCCTCGACGTTCAATTGTGACGGATGCGCGGATTGATCAGCCCGTAAAGCAGATCAACCGTCAGGTTCACCACCATGACGATGGCGGCGATCATCAACAGCCCGCCCTGCACGACCGGATAGTCACGCCGCGCGATGCTGTCGACCATCCACTTGCCGATGCCGGGCCAGGAAAAGATCGTCTCTGTCAGGATTGCGCCGGCGAGCAGGACGCCGACCTGCAGGCCGATCGTGGTGATTACCGGAATGAGTGCGTTGCGCAGCGCATGAAAACCGACAACCCTGAAAGGCGTCAGCCCCTTCGCACGGGCGGTGCGAACATAGTCCTCGCCAAGCACCTCCAGCATCGCCGAGCGCGTCTGGCGCGCGATCACGGCAAGCGGGATGGTGGCCAGCACGATAGTGGGCAGGATCAGATGCCGCGCGGCGGAGGCGAAGGCCCCCCTTTGCCCCGACAAAAGGCTGTCGATCAGCATGAAGCCGGTGGGCTTGGGGAAGTAGAACATCAGCGAAATGCGGCCCGACACCGGCGTCCACTGCAGAATGCCGGAAAACAGAATGATCAGCAGCAGGCCCCACCAGAAGATCGGCATCGAGTAGCCGATGAGCGCGGTGCCCATGATCGTCTGATCGAAGAAGGACCCGCGCTTGACCGCGGCGAAGATCCCGGCCGGAATGCCGACCGCAACGGCGAGGATGATGGCGCAAAGCGCGAGTTCCGCGGTCGCGGGAAACAGGGTGAAGAACTCGGTCACCACCGGTTTCTTGGTCACGATCGAAATGCCGAGGTCGCCCTGAAGCAATCCGACAAGATAATCGAAATACTGCTCCCAGATCGGCCGGGAAAAGCCGAACTGCTCCATGAGCTCGTTGTAGCGTTCTTCGGTGATGCCACGTTCCCCGGCCAGCAGAAGCACGGGATCGCCGGGCAAAAGGCGAATGAATCCGAAGGCGACGATGGTGACACCGAGAAAAGTCGGCACCAGCAGCGCCAGTCGGCTTATGAGAAAGCGGAACATGGGGTTCATCCAGACGTGCGCGCCGGCCGCGACCGGCCGGCGCGCTTTGCCGCGAGGCGGTGCCGGACCGAAAAGTCACGGCACCGTTCGACTGTCTATTCGGCGATGTCGACGCCGTCGAACCAGTGGCCGCCCAGCGGATCCATGACGTAGCCCGACACCTTGGTCGACATCGGCATGAACACCACCGAATGGGCGATGGTCGCCCACGGCGCCTGCTCCTTGAAGACCACCTGGGCTTCCTCGTAGAGCTTCGTGCGCTCGCCCTTGTCGGAAAGCGTCTTGGCCTTCTGGATCAGGTCCTCGAACGGCTGGTGGCACCACTGCGCGCGGTTGGAACCGCCAACGCCGTCACACCCCAGCAGGACGGCCAGGAAGTTGTCCGGATCGCCGTTGTCCCCCGTCCAGCCGAGAAGCACCGCACCGTCACGGTCGGTTTCCTTGGAGCGCTTGAGGTATTCGCCCCACTCGTAGGACACGATCTCGACCTCGACGCCGACCTTGGCGAAATCCGCCTGGATCACTTCGGCCATGCGCCGGGCGTTGGGGTTGTAGGGACGCTGCACCGGCATTGCCCAGATCTTCATCTTGAGATCCGTGACGCCGGCTTCCTCAAGCATCTTCTTCGCGGCTTCCGGATCGAACGGATCGTCCTCGACAGCCTTGTTGTAGGACCACATCGTCGGCGGGATCGGGTTCTTGGCCGCCTGGCCGGCGCCCTGGAACACGGCGTCCAGAATGGCCTGCTTGTTGATGGCCATGTTGAGCGCCTTGCGCACCTTCGGATTGTCGAACGGCGCCATCTGGGTGTTGTAGGCCAGATAACCGACGTTCAGCCCTTCCTGCTCCAGCAGGTTCAGCGCTTCATCGGCCTTGATGTCGGCGACATCGGCTGGCGCCGGATAGGGAGCCACGTGGCATTCGCCGGCTTTCAGCTTCTGCAGGCGAACCGATGCGTCGGTGGTGATGGCGAAGATCAGATTGTCGATCGGCTGCTTGCCGGCCCAATAGTCGGCAAAGGCCTGATAGCGGATGACCGCGTCTTTCTGATACCCGACGAACTGGAACGGGCCGGTGCCGACCGGAACCTGGTTCATCAGTTCCATCTTGCCGTCAGCTTCGAGCGTGTCGGCATATTCGGCGGACAGGATCGAGGCGAAATCCATCGCCAGATTGGCGAGCATCGGCGCTTCGGGACGATTCAGCACGAACTTGATCGTGTAGTCGTCGACCTTGACGACATCCTTCAGGAGATCCGGCATCGACATGCCGTTGAAATACTCCCAGGAGGCGCCCGGCGTATAGGAATGCCAGGCATGATCCGGGTCGAGCTGACGCGCGAACGAATAGATCACGTCATCGGCATTGAAGTCGCGGGTCGGGGTGAAGCCGTCGACCGAATGGAACTTCACACCCTTGCGCAGATTGAACGTGTACTCGAGCCCGTCGTCGGAAACGCTCCAGCTTTCGGCGAGCCCGGGAATGACCTCGGTTGTTCCACGCTTGAATTCCACAAGTCGGTTGTAAACCGGCTTGGAGGAAGCATCGAAGGTCGTACCGGCCGTGTAAAGCGCAGTATCGAAGCCCTCCGGCGAACCTTCCGAGCAATAGACGAGGGTCTTTGCCGATGCGGCGGACGCCGCGAACATGGCAAGACTGACGCCCATGAGTGCAATTTTCATGGTGCGGCGAATGATCATATTTAAATCTCCCGTTTATTTTTTGGCCGACGCAAACGAACGTTGCGCTCATGCTCGAGCTTGTCCTGTTCCAAGGGCGCGGCCTAATGCGCACAATAGTGCCGCAATCCGGCCCAGACAACAGAATTACAATTTCAAATAAAGGTAATTTTTGGAAAATTGACCCTTTGACACGCCACCTTCCGGAGAGTTCACGCGCAGTGTAGCCAAGCTGCCGCATTTCGCCATTGCGCGCTTGCCGGACGGCTGACCGACAGGTTCGGCGCAAGCCGGGCAATGCGGTGCAGGCCGGCGGCAGCCGAAAGGTCCGGCGCGCGCCTGCTACCGTTTCCGGGCGCGCCAGGGTGTAGATCCACAAATGGGATTGCCATGGTTTGAGGTGGATTGCGTCTCGTCAAGAAACGGCAAGCGCCGAGGAATGCGAACATTTTCAATGCCTATCGCGACGAAGAGGAGGCGCAATCCGGCCAAATCCGGCGGACATGGAAATGGCCTCGCACCGCGTCGTCAGTACGCTCGCCCGGGCACACGTCCCGCGCTGCACGCCCTTCCTCGCGATATTTCGCCAGCTTCCATGCCATGTCAGCCTCATTCATGGGCCACACCCTAGGGTCAGGACCTGTTGCCATGACTGAAATGGCGGTCGAGATGACGAGAGATGCAAGGAAAAGCCCAGAGAGCGCGGCCGTTCCCCCGGTCGAGGGCTTTGACGCCGCAGGTCGACGTCAGCTCGGCCGTCCTTCGGATCAGGGTGGATCCGCACGGGATACCATGTCGCAATCCCTTGAAAGGCTCCAGCCTTCCTGCGGGCTTGCCCTCGTATCCGCACAAATCCGCTCCGGCCATCGCAGTCATATCAACAGGTCCTGAGCCTAGAGCTCGTCATCGCCTTCGGGCATGTCTGACCGCGAAACCGGCGTGTTGCGGCCGGGCTTTTGCGGCTTGCGCTCGGCGCGCACGCTCCCGTCCTCGGGTTTGGGGAGCTCCTTCTCGTCGCCACCCTCAAGCGCCACCTGAGAGCCCGCGGCATGATAGGTAACCTGCGGGAACGGGATCTCGATGCCGCGCTCGTCAAACACCGTCTTGACGTGTTCGTTGTAGGCGCGGCCGATGGCCCATTGCGTGCCCGGCGTCGTCTTGATGCGCGCACGCACAGTGATCGCGCTGTCACCGAACATTGTGACGCCATGCATCTCCAGCGGCTCCAGGATGTCAGCGCCCAGGTCGCCGTCCTTCAGGCGATCGAAGGCGACATGCATGGCCATCTTCACATCCGAGATGTCGCTGTCGTAGGCAACGCCGATCGCGGCGACATGATAGGCATAGTCGCGCATGAAGTTCGCCACCTGGTCGACCGTGGAGAACGGGATCACATGCGCCGTGCCGTCGAGATCGCGCAAACACACGGAGCGGATGGTGAGCTTCTCGACCACGCCCGTGACACCGCCAAGGGTTACCACATCGCCTTCGTTCATCGCGTTTTCCAACTGGATGAACGCACCGGTGATGATGTCCTGCACCAGCTTTTGCGAACCGAAGGAGATCGCCAGGCCGAAAACACCGGCACCGGCGATCAGCGGGCCGATGTTGACGCCGATCTCCGACAGCCCCAGCAGGGTCGCCATCACCACGAGAATGATTGAGAAGGCGTTGCGGAACAGGCCGAAAAGGGTCTTTTCACGCGAGGTCGGAAGCCGGCCGCGCGGATTGAGCCTGAGATCCACCCAGGACATCACCGAAAGCCAGATCAGGAAGGCGATCAACACCACGATGCCGGCAGAAAGAGCCCGGCCGATCCAGTCCTGTCCGTCCGTGGAGGAAAACCAGTTCAGGACATCGATTGCGCCCCAGGCCTGAAAGACGGCAAGCACCACACCCAGGAACACGCCGAACCGAAGGATGGCGAGCATTCTTGGAATAAAGGAATTGAGACGCCTTTCCAGCAACGGCAGCCGCGCGTGCACGCTCGCCGGCAGCCGGACCCCGCCTGTAATCGTCCGCGTCAAGGCCAGCGACACGAGCGTGCCGATCATCACAGCGAGCACCGAAAACACCGACGCCCGGATCATGACGGTGGTGGCGTCGAACGGACGCGCCAGCCACACCGTGAGCAGGAGAAGCACATAGAAGATCGCCAGCACATGCCAGCTGCGCGCCACGAGCTCGATCGCACCGGATGCGACCGCATTCGACCGATCCGAGGCGTACTCGAGGATCCGGTCGCGCGTGGCCTTGCGGTTTCGCAAAACAGCCACGATCGCCATGAGCACGCTGGTCAGCACGATGATCATTCTGAGCGAATTCGCAAGCAGGAACGAGATGTTGTTCGACACCAGCGGCACGACGACCATCGTCCCGTAGCCCAGCACGTTGAAGATCCAGAACAACCGGCGCCGCCAATAGAGCGCCTGGGCGTCATCGAGCGGAACCAGCCGCAATGCGCTGAAACGGGGGCTGAGTGCGAAGCGGGTGCTGACCTTCGCGACCTGGACGAAGAAAAAGGCATTCAGGAAGAGCGATTCAACCAGTTCCACCCTATGCTCTTCCGCACCGGTGAAAACCGCGGCGATATAGCCGACGCCCAGCGCGATCGCCACCACGACCGCTTCGCTGATCGCACGCGCCAGAAGCAGGCTGACCCGCTTGAAGATTGTCGCTTTCTCCGCGCCAACCACCAGACGCGCGAACGCCCGGTCGGCAAGTCTGCGCAAGCCGAAAGCGGTGAAGAACAGGAGAGCACCGAGCAACACAAGTTGAACCGCAATACCCTGAACGGCCTTCCAATCGGCCCCGAGACTGTAGGACAACGCCGTCGGCAAAGCCGTGAACGCCCTTTGGATTTTCTGCAGGAAACCGATGCCTTCATTGATGAGGTTCTCGGTGAAGGTCGCCACCTGCACCGCGATATGCGGTGCTGCGGCCTTTTCCTCAGCGGCCTCCTGCCCAGCACCGGGCTGCGCTGTTCCATCGCCGTCAGCCTGCCCGCCCGCGTCCGGGGCGACTTCGGCACCCTGTTGCGCCCCGTCGGCCGTCTGATCGCCATTGCCGGATGCACCCGCTCCAGCGACTCCGTCGGTGGCTCTGCCGAACTGCCCGCCAAGATAGTCGATCAGCGCCTGGCGCGCGCCGGGATCCTGGAGCAGCCGGATCAACGCATCGGCGCTCTCGGCCGTAGTGGCCGATGTCTCCGCCGACCCCGCGCTCCCGCCGTCCTGCGCCGGGTCTTGAGATTGCCCGAAAGCCGGCGTGAAGCCGGTGAGTGAAACGAGCAGGGCAACCAGCACGGCGGCGAAGCGAAAACGCTGCATGACAACTCCAAAAAGAGAAGCCGGTCGCATCGGGCAGCCGACCGGCATGAGTTCTTGGCAGGCCAGGTTCATGCGAGGACACATGCTGGCGCAAAGACCGTACCCGAGACCGCGAATCAGCAGTCAAGAGACGGCCGGCAAGGATGCGGAGCAGATCGACAATGCGGCGCTAGCCGCATCGCCCTCTACCTATCGAACTTGTCCTTCACGTCAACCGATCAAGGTTGGGGTTCAATCGTTTTAAGCAGTCAAAAGTGGCCGTTTTTGAGACGTCCAGTCCAGCCGCACTGATCACCGGCTGCACCGCGCAAGCCTTCAACCGATTGGTAACATGCTGCATGCAATATTGATTTGGACAAAGGAAGGTTTGATGCTCCGCGACCTGCTCGAGCTCGCACGCAATCCGTCGACGAAGGCGCGTGGCCAATTGCTGCAGCGCGTCGCGGACCTGTTTCTCGATCGCGTCGGATATCACAGCGCAGAAGAGCTTGAGCTGTTTTGCGAAATCATCCTGAAACTTCTCGACGGCAGCGAAATCGAGGAGCGGGCGCGCCTGTCGAAGCGGATGGCGCCGTGGAACGACACTCCCGGCAAGATCGCCTATCGGCTTGCCAGCGACGAGATCCTCGTTGCCGCACCGATGCTGGAACTGAGTCCGAGCCTCAGCGAGCACGACCTCTTGAAACTCGCCAGGCGCATGCCCCAGTCGCATCTCGTTGCACTGGCGAAACGTGCCGACATGCCGTGCCGTCTGTCCGATGCGCTGGTCGAACGCGGCACCCCCAAGGTGTGGCGGGAGATGGCGGGGAACAGAAGCAGCACCTTTTCGGAATGGGCCTTGCGGGCCCTCGCGAAACGGTCGTTCTCCGATGCGCTTCTGCGCGAGAAAATGGGAGCCCGGATAGACCTGACGCCCCTGATCTGCGAATGGCTGATTCCGCATGTCAACGCATCGACCCGGGTTCGGCTGGAAGCGATCATGAGCGGCACGGACCCGCGGGAGCTGACCACGCCGGACACCGTGCGGCAGGACATGCGCCGCCGCTTGAACATTTTCCTCGAGACCACGGATATCAAGGACCTGGAAAAGCTTGTGCGCGAAGGCGAATACCGCCTTGGCACCATTGTCCTCGTGCTGCTGGCGGAGGGCCGGACCCATGACGCCTTCGAGTTGCTCGCCCGCGAAACCCGACACCCCGTGAAGGCTGTTCAGCGGGCGGTGTTTCAAGCCGGCATCGATGAACTCATCAACCTCTGCCACACCGCGAGCCTGTCGGTTCAGGTGTTCCTGGCACTTGCCCATCTGCGCTGCAAGCACCTGCGCATTCCCGAAAGCCAGGCCGTTCGCTGGCTGGACGCCTTCCGCCGCACCGCGCCGGCCCCGCCGCCGCAGGCGGAACCACGGGGGCCGCGCAAGGACGGACCTTGACACGACCAGCCCCTGCAAAGCCGGCTCAGGGCTTGATGTAGGCGTAGCCCTTCTCCTGAAGCTCCATCAGATACACGACCCCGGACGGGACGATCGACGCCTCGCTGACAAGGGCGACGTCCGTGCCTTCCTTCTTGCTCATGTTGCGATGCGTGTTGCCACAGGCGGAAAACGACAGGTTCGGCATTTCCAGGCTCATCGCTGAAATCCGGCTCTTCACCGGGCTTTTGTCCTGCCTCAGCATCATCAGCCCGGGGCCATAGGTGACGAGCCGGATCTCGACCGTCTCCCCTTTCGCCTTGTAATAGGCATCGAGGTTCTGGGCGTTGTTCAAGGCCAGATTCATGACCTTGGGGTCGTTATCATTGACATGGATGGCGACATGGTGATCCGCCTCCCCGGCCGCGGCCAGTCCGGGGCCGACAAGAATCAATGCAAAGAAGATATATGAAAAAAGACGCTGCATGAGTGCACTCCTCCCGGAATCCCGGATATCACCTCCGGGTCGGGAGCGATGTTAGACGTCCGTCGCTTTCAAATACCAGAAAATAGACTGATGCAGCGCAGCATTCCGCGGGCATTTGCCCCGGCCAGATCGCGGGCTCGATCATCCCGACCCGTCGAGAGCGTCAACGTGCCGGCCGTTCCGCCAGCCAGGCTCCGAAGGCCGTGAGAAGCGTCGCGGCGCCGTAAAACCACATTCCGGGCAGGCTTGCCGCCTGTGCCATCCCGGTGGTCTTGGCGGCAAAGACCACCAGTGCGACCAGCATCACATCCATCATCGACCAGCGTCCGAGCGCATGGAGCAGCGAAGACCCCGCGCCGGCGCGGCCCATCACCGCCGCGACATGCAATGCAACGAGTTTGATCGCGGGAAACACGATGGAGAATGCGGCAATCAGACCGGCGAGCCACCGCTCGTCCTCTGACCAAAGCCCGGAAACGACCTGCAAGAGCGTCGGGCGGTCGACGAAGAAATATAGCCGTTCCAGTTCAAGCAGCGGGAACGTCAGCCCCAGCACGAAACAGGCACTTGCCAACGGCAGGACCAGGGAAAGAATTGCACGTTGCACCGCTCATCCTTTTCGCTTCGCCGTCGAAGCTGCGCCTCCCGTTAAAAGGAAGCGACCTGCCGGCAGACAGGATGCTTCACCGACCGACAGCCTTTTGCATAGGGCGTCGGCGCGGCGTTGCCAATGGCGCAGCGAAATCGAAAGGCACCAGAGAGGATGTGCAGATTGCAGGCACCGGGATAGCGAGCCGCATCTCGGCGGTGGACGGGACGCGCGGAAGCCGGGCGATCCCGCAACGGCCAGGTCACGGATTCATGACCGCGTCCGCGGTCCGGGCCGTTTCAGCCCTGTTGCCGGGAATGACGCCGGGCGGCAATCTCGTCGAGCTCTTCCTGCTCGCTCGCATCGCGCTCGGCCCGGTCGCGAATCTGGTCGCGCTCCTCGAGCAGCTCGAATTTCTTCAGCTCTTCGAGGGCTTCACGCAGATCTTCGCGCGCCGCCTCGAGCTGACCACCGAGTTCGTCGGCGGAATTCAGCAGGTTGTCGCGGCGCTGTGCCGCCGCCTTCGCGAAGGTCGGATAGGCAAAGTGCCCCTCGTCGGTGATTCCGACACGCTCCTGCTCGGCAGTGATCTGGTCGTCGAGCTCCTGCGCCATTCGCTTGAACTCGTCCACCATCGCCTCGATCTGCGCCAGTTGCCGGCGGCGCTCGTCCACCTGAAACTGTTTCAGGCGAATTAGACTCTCACGCGACTTCATTACTCAAAACTCCCTTTTCACCGCCACATTACGCGAGAGTCATTTCCAAAAGGTTGGCGAGTTCGAGATAACCGGCATCGAGCGATGTGGCCTCCCCCTTGTTCTGGGACAGAAACCTCTCCAGGGGTTCGTGACGCAGAATCGCCTCGTCGACCACCGGGTCGGAACCCCGTCGATAGGCCCCGAGCCGGATGAGTTCCTCCATATCGGAGTAGGTCGACATCAGCTGCCGCGCCTTTCGCAACACCGGTTCCGCCGCATCCGGCACGCACCGTGGCATGGTGCGCGAGATCGACTTCAGCACATTGATCGCCGGATAGCGACCACGTTCGGCAATCGCCCGTTCCATGACGATGTGCCCGTCGAGAATGCCGCGCACCGCATCCGCCACCGGCTCGTTGTGGTTGTCCCCCTCCACCAGCACGGTGAACAATCCGGTGATCGTGCCGGTTCCGGTTCGACCGGGTCCGGCGCGTTCCAGCAGGCGCGGCAGCTCCGTGAACACCGTCGGCGTATAACCCTTTGAGGCCGGCGGCTCGCCGATCGACAACCCGATCTCGCGCTGCGCCATGGCAAAACGCGTGACGGAATCCATCATGCACATGACATTCTTGCCGGTGTCACGAAAATGTTCGGCGACCGTGAGCGTCATATAGGCCGCCTGTCGGCGCATCAGCACACTTTCATCGGAGGTTGCGACCACGACGACGCTGCGGGCAAGCCCTTCCGGACCGAGGTCGTCATCGATGAACTCCTGCACCTCGCGTCCCCGCTCGCCGATCAGGCCAATCACCGCGACATCGGCCATCATGTTGCGCGCGATCATCGACATCAGTACCGACTTGCCGACGCCGGAGCCCGCAAAAATGCCCATGCGCTGACCCTGGCAACAGGTGACGAATGTGTTGAGCGCCCGGATGCCGAGATCAAGCGGCGGGCCGACACGTCCGCGCTCGTTGGCCGGCGGCGGAGTGGAGCGCAACCGCCGGCCGGCGCCGCCCCCTGCAAGCGGGCCCTTTCCGTCGATGGGTTCCCCCATGGCATTCACGACCCGCCCGAGCCACCCGTCGCCCGGATAGGCGAGACACTCGCGCGCGGCCAGAACGGCCCGACAGCCCATGCGCACCCCTTCAAGGCCGGCGAACGGCATGCACAGGGCCCGCCCGTCGCGAAACCCGACGACCTCGGCAGGCACCGGGGTTCCGCCCTCCCCGCTTTCCACCGCCAACAGCGCGCCGACACTCATCTCGTGGATCGGACCCGCGACCTCCAGCAGGAGACCCTGAACGGAGACGACCCGGCCGAACACCTCGGCCGACATCAGCGCCTCGATTTCCGCAAACAGTGGTTCCATCGCCTCTGACCGGCCTCCTTGCCGATATGGATGTCTGCGGCGCAACCAGGTGCGCCGGAACGTTGCGCGAGGGCGGCGGCATATCCGCAGCCGGTTTCCCGATGATTCCGGCGCTTGCGCACCCCGGAACGCCATTCGTTAACACGCCAAATCCCAACAATATGCATTAAGGTAACGTATCGTTTACGAGTTTGGTTAATCTTAACGGTGAGGGCGTTTTGGATGGTGAGCCATTCTGAGGCCCGTGCCGGCGTAGAGGTTGAGTCGCATGAGTCGGTTAATTCGGCTTGTTAATGTGAAACTTGAAGATTTAGCGGAAAGAATTTCCACCGAATTTTCAAGGAATTGGGAAAGTTTTCCAATCTTGCCTCATCGGTGCTTGCAGGTGTGAATCAGAATTTGTTAACCATTGTCTCACAGAGTGAGTCGAAGGTTAATCCACAGTCCTTCGCACCGGGAGCGTATCCGCCGGCGCGGCTTGCCCAGGATAGGCAAACATAGGGGATTGGCATGCGTGTCCTGTTGATCGAGGATGACAGCGCCACGGCGCAGAGCATCGAGCTGATGCTCAAGTCAGAGAACTTTAACGTTTACACGACGGATCTTGGCGAGGAAGGTATCGACCTCGGCAAACTCTACGACTACGACATCATTATGCTGGATCTCAATCTTCCCGACATGTCGGGCTACGAGGTTCTTCGGACGTTGCGCGTGGCGAAGGTTAAGACCCCGATCCTCATTCTTTCCGGCCTGGCCGGGATAGAGGACAAGGTTCGCGGTCTGGGATTCGGCGCTGACGACTACATGACCAAGCCGTTTCACAAGGACGAGCTGGTCGCGCGCATTCATGCGATTGTGCGCCGCTCCAAGGGCCATGCGCAGTCGGTCATCACGACCGGTGATCTCGTGGTCAATCTGGACACCAAGACGGTGGAGGTATCCGGTCAACGGGTGCATCTGACCGGCAAGGAGTACCAGATGCTCGAACTGCTTTCCCTGCGCAAGGGAACCACGCTCACCAAGGAGATGTTCCTAAATCATCTCTACGGCGGCATGGACGAGCCGGAGCTCAAGATCATCGACGTCTTCATCTGCAAGCTTCGCAAGAAGCTCGCCGCGGCGACGTCGGGAAAGAACTACATCGAGACAGTCTGGGGCCGTGGCTACGTGCTGCGCGAACCCGAGGAGAAAGCCGCCTGAGGGCAGCATTCCTCGCGGCCACTCCCCGCACAAGACAGAACAAAAGGCGCCGCGCTTCTGAACTGACCCCTTAAAGTTGGACAGTTTGAAGCGTGGACTGATCTAGGGGCTGGGTCCTGTATTGTACAGGGCTCAGCCCTTTGAGTTTCAGTTTGATGCGGTCGTTGTTGTAATACCGGATGTATTCGCCGATGCCTGCCTCCAGAGTGTCGATGTCGTCAAAGCGGTCGGGATGGAAGAACTCTGATTTGAGGATGGCAAAGAAGCTTTCCATGGCGGCATTTGAGCTACCCCCCGAAATTCGGACACTGACATAAGCTACGATTTGCAGTCTGCTGATCTTCGACGAGCAGGAGATCAGAGATGTCGAAACGGAAGCAGCACGCGCCTGAGTTCAAGGCGAAGGTCGCGCTGGAAGCCCTGAAAGGCGAGGAGACGGTAGCCGAGCTGGCAAGCCGGTTCGGGGTGCATCCGACGATGATCCATCAATGGAAGCGCGCCCTGCTCGAAGGCGCGTCAGGTGTGTTCGAGCGCGGGAGCCGCAAGAGGCCCGAGATTGACGAGGAGCAGGTGAAGGAGCTCCACGCCAAGATCGGGGAGCTGGCGGTGGCCAACTCTTTTTTGGAACGAAAGCTGAAGCCCTGGGGCGGGAAGTGAGGCGCGGCATGATCGAGCCGGACCACCCGGACCTGTCGATCGGCCGGCAGTGCAAGCTGCTGTCGATCGCGCGCTCGTCTTTCTACTACACCCCGAAGGGCGAGACCGAACGGAACCTCGGCCTGATGCGGCGGATCGACGAGCAGTTCCTGGAGACCCCGTTCTTCGGCGCTCGGCAGATGACTTGGCACCTGCGCAACGACGGCCACCTGGTGAACGAGAAGCGCATCCGGCGACTGATGCGCCTCATGGGATTGATGCCGATTTACCAGAAGCCCAACACCAGCAGGCCGGCGAAGGGGCACAAGACCTATCCCTACCTGCTCAGAGGTCTGCGGGTGGAACGCCCGAACCAGGTCTGGTGTTCGGACATCACCTATCTGCCCATGCGGCGCGGGTTCCTCTACCTGGTGGCGATCATGGACTGGCACACCCGCAAGGTTCTGTCCTGGCGGATCTCGAACACCTTGGAGGCTGACTTCTGTGTCGAAGCGCTGACCGAGGCCATCCACAAGTTCGGGCCGCCCGAGATCATGAATACCGATCAAGGATCCCAGTTCACGTCCTTCGCCTGGACGGATCGGCTCCGCCGGTCTGGGGTGCGGATCTCGATGGATGGGAAAGGCCGGTTCCTCGACAACATCTTCATCGAGAGGCTGTGGCGCACCCTGAAATACGAGTGCGTCTACCTGCATGCCTGGGAGACCGGTTCAGAGACAAGGGCGGCCATCCAGAAATGGATGACGTTCTACAACCACCAGCGCCCTCACTCAGCCCTCGGCGGCAGGCCACCGGCGCTGGTCTATTGGCAGAGAAATGATATCAACCAACCCGATCAGCAGGTGCGACGAGTAGCTTAAATTACGCCAGATCCTGTCCAAGGATCGGGGAGTAGCTCAATTATCGAGACAGTTTCCCTTTCGCGACATGGATTGGGCGATGTTGCGGCTTTCAAGCATGCGGCTCCATTTCGGCATCTGATACTGCCACCCCTGATCGGAATGCAGGATTGGCTTGTCGTCTTCGCCGATCCGGTCGAGCGCCTTGGCCAGCATGTTGCGAACCAGCTTGAAGACGGGCCGCCTTGCTGTCTCAAAGGCGATGATTTCGCCGTTATAAAGGTCCATGACTGGCGACAGATAAAGCTTCTCGCCGGATACGGAGAACTCCGTGACGTCCGTGGTCCATTTCTGGTTCATCTGATCGGCGCTGATCTGCCGCTTTATAAGGTCCGGGGCCACGCGCCCGACCAGGCCCTTGTAGGAGCGGTATTTCTTCGGACGGACCAGGGATTTCAGTCCCATCTCACCCATCAGCCGCTGGACGGTCTTGTGATTGACCTTCTTTCCAAGTCCACGCAGCGCCGCCGTGACCCGGCGATAACCGTAACGTCCCTTGTGTTGATCAAAGACCGACTTGATGGTCTCTTTCAGCACGCCATGCCTGTCGGGCCGGGACAAGGCTTTATGCCTGTAATAGAACGTGCTGCGGGCAAGACCCGAAAGTCTCAACAGCCCTTCAAACGGATAGAACGGCCTTAACGCCTGGACGATTTGCGTCCTGTCGGCAATTGACGCGCCTGCGTTAAGGCCTCCAATTTTTTTAGGCAGGCGCTCTCCATGCGCAGTTCGCTCAACTCCGCCAGCAGCTCTTCACGGCTTTTGCTCTCATTGTCATGAGGCACATCCGTCTTTGCGGGTATCAGAGGTGGCTCTGGCATCGATCGCCGTTTTCCTTTGCGGCGTGCTGCAAGCGCATCGATTCCGCCGCGTTCATAACATCTCTGCCATTCCGAAACGCTACTGGCGTTGCGTATGTTGAAAAGCGCGGCCGTCTGCCGAAAGGACAAACTATCGTTCCACATTCGCTGCAACACCGATAGCTTGAATGCAGCATCGTAACGGCTGAATTTTTTCGTCAGACCCGCCAAGCCATGCTCGGCATGAACGGAAACCCATTTGCGAACCGTCCCATGGTCAATCCCGAACCGCGAACCGACATCACGAAAACTCAGATCCCCATTCAAATAACAGGAAACAACAGAATGCTTAAATGACGTGCTGTGCCTGGTCATGCAAAACCCCCGAAGTTGGTGTCCAACTTTCGGGGGTCAGTTCAGCTTCGCGGGGCCTTTTTTATGCAAGAGACCCTGCGGCGCGCCGGCGCATTCCGTCCAGCCCGGGGCACCGTGCACGCGCTGCGCGATACCGCGCGTATCGGGCCGGGACCAAAAACGGCGAAAAAGGAGACCCGGGATGTCGGATAAAATCAATCTTGCAGACAAGCCTGCGACCTTTGACGACAGATGGTCGCCGCGTACGGTGGCTTCCTTCAAAGGGCATGACGTCATGGTCGTCAAGGCTGAAGGTGAATTCACCTGGCACTCCCATCCCGATACCGACGACTTGTTTCTCGTCCTCAAGGGAGAAATCGATATCCAGCTGCGCGACCGGGTGGTGACACTCAAGGCCGGCGAGATGTTCGTCGTGCCGAAGAACGTCGAGCATTGCCCGTCCGCCCGCGAGGAGGCCCACCTCCTCCTGATCGAGCCCGCTGGAACGCCCAATACAGGCGATCCCGAGACCGCGGCGAGCCGCAAGGAAGCGTAGCCGCTCCAGGCAGGGAGCACCGAACGTCACGGATCAAAAAAGCGGCGGGTCCGTGGGACGCCGCCGCTTCTGCTGTTCGGTGATTTGCCGGCTCCGGCCGGCCTTCAGCCTATCCGGCGACGCGCGCGCGAAACGCGCTCTGGCCGGCGGTTTGTCCGGCCACGGTCGTTTGATAGAGACCGCGATGATCGGGCACCGGACGGAAGGCATCGGTCAGTCCGACGACCGTTTCCGCCGCGCCGAGCACGAGATAGCCGTCGTTCGGCAGTTGGCGGGCCATACGCTGCAACACGTCGATCTTGGTGGTCTGGTCAAAGTAGATCAAGACGTTGCGGCAAAACAGAATGTCGAACGTGCCGAGGGTGGAGAAATTCTCCAGAAGATTGAGCCGGCGCCACTGCACCATCGAGCGGATCTCGGGTTTGATCTGCCAAAGATCACCCTTCTGGGTAAAATACTTGAGCAGCATCTGGATCGGCAGGCCGCGCTGGACCTCGAACTGGCTGTAGATGCCGTTTTTCGCCTTGTCGAGCACCTCGCCGGACAGATCCGTACCCAGAATCTCGACGCGGAACCCGCCGACCTTCTGGGCTTCTTCCTTGAGGCAAATGGCCAGCGAATATGGCTCCTGCCCGGTGGACGCAGCCGCGCACCAGATGCGGATCGTGCGCCGGTCGGCCCGCGCCTTCAGCATTGCCGGCAGCATGGTCTCCCGGAAATGCTTGAACGGCGTGGTGTCGCGGAAGAAGAAGGATTCGTTGGTGGTCATGGCCTCGACGACGTCGGAGGCGACCTGCGTCGCACCGGGCCTTTGCATGGCCTGTACCAGCTCCGCCAGACCCGCAAGACCGTGGCGACGCGCGACCGGCAACAACCGGCTTTCCACGAGATATTGCTTTTCGTTGCTCAGTACGAGCCCGGATTGGGATTTCAGGTACTGCTTGAGATACTCGAACTGGGACGCAATCACCTGAGACCTCCACTCAACAAACCGACAACCTTCGCTCCGATCCGGGAGATCGGCAGAATGTCGCTACACAAACCCGTATGGGCCGCCGCGCCAGGCATCCCCCAGACAACACTGCTGGCTTCGTCCTGCGCGATGATGCTTCCGCCGCCGGCGGAAATCGTCCGCACGCCGTTGGCGCCGTCATGCCCCATTCCGGTCAGTACGATGGCAAGCGTCGCCGAGCCGTAGACCTTGGCCACGCTGTCGAACAGCGGATCGACGGCGGGCTTGCAGAAATTGACAGGCGGCCCGTCTTCCAGACAAGCGACCGGCTGGCCGCCATCCTTTTTCAAGATCATGTGCTTTCCGCCAGGCGCGACGTAGATGTGTCCGGGCTTGAGCACTTCTCCGTCTTCCGCTTCCTTTGCGGGCCGCATCGCCGCCTTGGCGAGATGTTCGGCCAGGATCGCGGTAAAGGTCGGCGGCATGTGCTGCGTCACCACGACGGGAACGTCGCGGATTGCCGTGCCGATTTCGGCGAGAACCTGCTGAAGCGCCTGCGGACCGCCGGTCGACGACCCGATCGCGACGATGCGCGGCTTCACGTTCGAATACGGCCGCGTCTTCAAGGCCGGCTTGGCGACCGCCAGAGCCGGCGCCGCGGCCATGCGGCTGTAGCCTTGTGCTGCGCTCGCTGCCCGCGAAACGGGCATTTGCGATACAGTCTGGCCGGCGCTCGTCTGCGCGCGCATCTGCCGGCCGCCGAAGGTGGGAGAGGCCCGCTTGCGTTCGCCGAGCGCCTTGATCTTCTCGATCAGCTCGCGGCGAAAATCGACCGATGTGGTCACCTCGCTGGTCGATTCCGGCTTCGGAACATAGTCCTGGGCCCCCAGCGAAAGCGCGCGCAGACTGATTTCCGCATTGCGCCGGGTAAGTGTCGACGCCATGACGACGATGAGGTCGCGCTTTTTCTTCAGCATCAGCGGAAGGGCGGTCAGACCGTCCATTTCCGGCATCTCGATATCGAGAACCACGACGTCGGGACTGCTGCGTTCGACATCGTCAACGGCCAGCTTGCCGTTGCGGTGCGAGGCGACAAGATGCAATCCCGGATCCGCCTCCACCCAACGGCTCAGGAGCCCCCGGATGACCACGGAATCATCCACGACCATGACACGGATACGATCCGGGTTTGCGCCGCCTTGGGTAAGGGGCGCGGTTGAAGAAGCGATCATGTAATGGACCCCGCAAGGGTGACTAGATAAGTCCGGTTTCCTGGAACTTCGCTTCCACGATGTCCTTGTCGAACGGCTTCATGATGTATTCGTTTGCCCCGGCCCGCATCGCGCGGGTGATATGGGCAACGTCGTTCTCCGTGGTGCAGAAGACGACGATCGGCTGATCCCCCCCTTCCTCGCGACGAAGGGAAAGCAGAAACTCAAGGCCATCCATTTCCGGCATGTTCCAGTCAAGCAGGATCGCGTCCGGCATCTGCTGGCGGCAGATCTCAAGCGCCTTGAGACCGTCCTCGGCTTCCGAAATGGAGAATTCGAGATCCTCCAGAATGCGTCGCGCCACCTTGCGGATAACGCTGGAATCGTCGACGACGAGACAATGCTTCATGTCAGTTTCTCCCGAGTGCCGATATCGGCAGGTCGTTCCCAGGGACAGGGACCGGTCAAGCGGCGACCTTGGGCTGTTCCACCATTGCCGAGAACAGCCGTGCCACATCGAGGATGATCATCAATTTTCCGTCCAGGCGATGAACGCCGCCGGAAATCTCCGCCCAGCGCTTGTCGAGGTTGGACGGGTTCGGCTCCTGCGACGACGAGGAAAGCCGCAGCACCTCGCCGACCGTGTCGATCACCAGCCCGTAGCTCTCGCCCTTTTGCTCGATGCCGACGGCCATCACCTGCGCTCCCTCGTCCCTGTCGGGAAGATGCAGGAGCTTGCGCATGTCGATCGCAGTCACGATACGACCGCGCAGGTTCAGCACGCCGGCGACCTGCGGTGCGGCCAGAGGCACGCGGGTGACCCGTTCGGGTACGAACACGTCATGCACCTGGCTGATTGGCAGGCCGAACAGCTGGCCGCCGATCACGACGGTCACAAACTGAATGACATCGTCGGCATTGGATGCGTGATTGTCGTTGTTTCTCATGCCGCAATCCCCACTTCACCCGAGAACAGGTCCTTCAAGGAGGCGATCAGCCCCGGCCTGTCGAATTTCGCCACATAGTCGTCGAAACCGGCCTGACGTCCGCGTTCGATCGATGCCGGAGAGACAACGGCCGAAAGGGCCAGGATCGGCATCTTGCGGAACCGTGGATCGCGGCGCAGCGCCTCGCAGAACTCGAAGCCGTTGATTTCCGGCATTTCGATGTCGCTGACGATCGCCTGGAACACGTCGCCGTTTTCCAGCAGCTCGAACGCATGCTGAGCGCCCTGGCAGGCCGTCACATCGTAGCCGGCGGCCTTGAGAACGGGCGTCAGCATATTGCGGAAAAAGGCGCTGTCGTCGACCAGAAGAACCTTCTTGGTCAGCGCGGCAATATCCATTTCCTTGCGCATGAACCAGTCCTCGAAGGCCTGGGGCAGGAAGTAGCCGAGATCGATGATCTCGGTCGCCTTGTCCTTGATGACGGCCGACCCCAGGACACCGGCCCGGTCGGAACCGACCTCGATGTTCATGCGGTCCTCGACGATGTCGACGATCTCGTCGACGACGAGACCCATCGACCGACCCGCGTCGGAGAAGACCAGCATCGGCTGGGTGCCTTCCGAGCGGCGCGTCTGCGCCGGATCGATGTAGACCAGCGGCATCAGCGAGCCGCGATACTGCACGAGGTCGCGTCCGTTGGAATGCTCGATCTTGGTGACGTCGAACTCTTCCAGACGCGTGACCAGCGAGAGCGGAACCGCCTTGGGTTCGGCCGATCCGGCCCTGAACAGAAGCATCGACACGGTCGACTGGCCGTCGAGCGCGGAGGTGACCGCCTCTTCGTGCTGCTTGCGCTCTTCCTCGGCCACCACGCTGGAGGCATGGCTCGCCATGGCGGAAGATACCCCGTTCGGATCGATGATCATGATTACCGCGCCGTCACCGAGAATGGTGTTGCCGGAGAACATGGTCAGGTTTCGCAGCATCGTCGACATCGGCTTGACGACGATTTCCTCCGTGTGGAAGACCCCGTCGACGACGACGCCGAAGGTTTCGCTGCCCACCTGCATCACGACGATGAAACCCGTGTCGGAATTCGTCTCCGCATCGACGGCGGCGGGGTTGGCCCCAAGCAGATAGGACATCTGCACCAGCGGCAGCAGCTTGTTGCGCAGCCGCAGGACGGGCGTGTCCTTGATCCGTTCGATGCGCGGTTCTGAATTGTCCTGGACCCGAACCAGTTCGACGACCGACAGTTGCGGAATGGCATAGCGGTCGCCGCCAGCCTCGACGATCAGCGCCGAAACGATGGCCAGCGTCAGCGGGATCTTGATGATGAAGGCCGATCCCTTGCCCTGGACAGAGCGCAGGTCGATCGAGCCGCCGATCAGTTCGACATTGTTGCGCACCACATCCATGCCGACGCCGCGGCCGGACACGCTGGTGACATTCGCCGCCGTCGAGAACCCTGCGGCGAAGATGAACTTGTGGATCTGCTGATCCGTCATCTTTTCCAGCTCGGCCTCGGTGGAGATCCCGCGTTCCAGCACCTTGGCCTTGACCCGGTCGACGTCAATGCCACGACCGTCGTCCCGCACCTCGATGATGATATGGCCGCCTTCATGGTAGGCGGACAGCGTGATCGTGCCCTTCTCGGACTTTCCGAGAGTGCGTCGGTCAGCCGGCATCTCCAGGCCGTGGTCGGCGGAGTTGCGGATCATGTGGGTGAGCGGATCCTTGATCAGCTCCAGCACCTGACGGTCAAGCTCGGTTTCCGCGCCGAGCATTTCCAGCTCGATCGGCTTCTCGAGTTCCTGACTGAGATCGCGAACGATACGGGGAAGCTTCTGCCAGGCATTTCCGATCGGCTGCATGCGCGTCTTCATGACGCCTTCCTGCAGCTCCGCGGTCACGTTGGACAGCCGCTGCAACGGCACCTTGAATTCGGAATCCTCGTGACGGCGCACGATTTCCAGAAGCTGGTTCCTCGTCAGCACCAGTTCGGAGACCATGGTCATCAGGTCTTCCAGCGTGTCGACCGCAACACGGATCGACTGGCTGGAGACAGATGCCTTCTTTTCGACGGGCTCCTTGGGGGCGGGCTCTTCCTTGGCCTTGGCCTTGGCCACTTCGACCAGGGGTGCGGCAGCAACCGGAGCCGCTTCCACCTCGACCTCGTGATCGAGCTCTTCCTCTGTCGCGCTGACGGGAAGGTCGACCTCGCACTCCGCCTCGCGGAAGGCCCGCTCCAGATCGTCAAGCGATACCTCGCCCGGACGCAACGGACGCTCAAGGCTCTGCTCGGCGGCATCCGCCTCGTCCGGCTGTTCGGCCGCCGCCTCCGGCTCACCCTTGGTGTCGGCAGACAGGGACAACCGCTCAAGCTCGGAAATCAGATCGACGTCGCTGCCTTCCGGCTCCGCGCCGTTGGCCGCCTCGAGATCCGCAAGGATCTCCTTGATGCGATCGATCGACGTCAGGATCAGCGACACCGCCTCCTGGGTGACAGGCGCTCCATCACGGAACTTGCCCATCAGCGTCTCAGCCGCATGAGCCAACGCTTCCAGCCGGGGCAACCCGAGGAACCCGCAAGTCCCCTTGATGGTATGAACCAATCGGAAAACGTTATCTAGAATCTTCGCGTTGTTCGGTTCTTGCTCGAACTTCACGAGTTCGACGTCGACGACGTCAAGGCTCTCGTTCGTTTCGGTTAGGAACTCGCTAAGCAAGTCGTCCATGGTCAAACTCACCCGACTGGTTACTGGTACACAGCCCGGATCTAATGTCCGGGCAACCCATCCCTCGTCGAAGAGCATGCCGTCGAAACAGTTAAGATAAATTGAAACCAGACAACTACGTTTGGCGCTAAATCATGTTGCCGATGCAGCAGTGATTTTAACTCCGTCATCTTCCTTAATGACTTCTAAACTCATACCCGAATCCCGAGCAAGCAGCGCTGCATACACCGGCTGCACCGTATGCGCGTCAATCCGCTCGGGTTCGTTGCCCGCCATCATGTCGAGAACCAGCGCCGGCACCTTGGTCGTCGAGCCGGTGACCTTGAGTTCGAAGGTCGGCGTTTGCGGATCGCCTTCCATCCTCACGGTGATAAGGCCGCCACGCGGAACACACTGGTTGGCCAACAGGATGAGGTTGAGGAGCAGCTTGACACGGTTCTTCGGCATCAAGAGCCGCGGCACCTGCCATTCCAGATCCGCTTTTTCGTTTGCCAGGAACCCGGCGGCGACCGACTGCGCGTCACCGAGGTCGATCTCCGCCCCCGCCGAACCGGCCGCACCGAAGGCAAGACGGGCGAACTGAAGCTTCGCAGAGGCCTGGCGGGCGCTCTTGCGTATCAGTTCCATCGCGAATTCCTTCATGTCTCCGCTGTCTTCCTCGTCCAGAACCTCAAGGCCGTTGGTAATGGCCCCCACCGGCGAGATGATGTCGTGGCAGACGCGGCTTGCAACAAGGGCTGCAAGGTCCAGGGCGCTGAGATCGTCGATGGCGGTCATGCGGTCGTCCTCGAATGGGGGCTGTCCGTCGATAGCGGATGTATCGCGAAGCTTTCTCTATGATTCGCAAGTCTTGCAAGGGTTACACCCGGCATTGCGCCCTGCCAAGAAAGGCAGGCTTTATACGGGAAGAATCAATATCCCACTTCCGCGTTTTGGATTTCCGGGTAGCGGTTCAAGACCCGTTCCACGCGGTCGACCAGATCGCTTCTCAGGCCCGCACCTCTTAATGCATAGTCCAGACATTCGAGTTGGGCCTTAAGAGTTGCTGATTGCGCCTTGGGCACGGAACCGCGGCGATAATGCTGAGGCTGCTTCTGGAAATGGCGATTGAAGAGGCGATCGTGATGGGCGCAGACGTTTCGCAAATCATTGAAACCTGGCATCCAAGAATCAAAACCGTAAGAGCCGCCACCCCAAAATGGGACGCGACCTCCTATCTTACTGAATTCTGCAGTGCAGCGTACAAACGCACCGCAGTTCCGAACGTCAGAAATTCCTTGAGCATCCAAATCGGCGGCAGGGGCGGCTCCGTATAGGTGCGGCTGTAGTGTTTCGCTCTCTGGTCTTTCGTTTCGGCGAAAACCGATAGAATTTTCTTCAGCGCTTCCCTATGCGAATCTGTGTTCTTGAAGGCTCTGTCAACGAAATATGGATGGCTACCGAATCGTGCACTCAACACTTCAGACAAACGGTTGCGAAAAACTATTTCAAGATGACAAACGCTTGCGAAGCAAATCATTCGAAATTTGGTATCACACTCATACAAACGCAGTATATGCTGATAGGTTGTACCAGCTACAAATGGTTTGCTAGGTAGATTTCCATCTCTTCGACTGAGGAAATATATTCGAAGACGTTCGTAGCCAATTTCCTCAATATTTCGAGCCGCAACGTTTGGCCGAGTAATGACAAGACCACGACTGCGCAAATGAGCAACCCGCTGATGTGCCGTTGCGTGCGGTTTGTTAAAAGGGTTGGAAACCACGGGCAAGCAGCCGAAAAATAGACGAAGCTGAAAATAAGAAGGGCCGCCCTTTTGCACCTCTTTCGAGAGTGTGGCGACCCATGACCGTTTTAGGGTACAAGGATTGAGCCTATTGATCAATACGAAACGACGAAGGCCTCCCAGCAATAGAAGAGAGCACCTCCCTACCGCCCGCCGCACCCCTGGCGCTCCGCGTTTTCCTCCGCGGCGGTGATCTGGCTCTTCGGGTCTGCCAGGAAAAGAAACCGGTTGATCTCCGAATGAAACAGCAAGAGACGCGTCTCGTAGAGGGCGAATACCCTGGGATTGCCTGCCGTCACAAAACCGTCGGCCAGGGCGACCGGGTCGCATCCCGCCAGATGCGGCGCATAGATCTCCGGGTCCGCCTCGAACGCAGCCTGGTTCCCTTCGTTCACGAAGACCCAGATCGTCCCGCCCCAGCGCACCTCGTGGCGCGGCAGGCCCTCGCGTGGCCGGCGTACGATGAAATAGGCAACCGGGTCGTGCCCGCCGAGCGCATATCCGCTCATCGTGTCGGTGGCAAAATCCTGGGCACGCGCGTCCGAAGTGGCGAGCGTCGCGGCGATAACCGCCATTGCCAGCCTCCACCATAATGTCTTCGGAATTCGATTACACTCTGACACCGAATCAACTCCGACGAATGCAACGGAACGAATGTGCGTCACCACCGTCCGCTTGGCCAATTCCTTCAAGACCGCCTGCGCAGCGCAGCCTCGTTCCGTCCGTTCACCGTGCATCGGCGCCCCGACGTCAAACACGCGGCCGCCAGTCTGAGAGGACACTAAACATGATTCCGCACCGCGCGTCCGCTCCCCGCCATTCCATGCGAACCGGATTTCGAGCCATCGCACTCGCCCTCGCGTTCGCAACGGCGATCGTCCTGGCCCCCACCGCCAGAGCGCAGCAGCCGGAAGAATACAGCCAGGACGAACTTCTCAACGCCGGCCACCGCTTTTTCGGCCAGATATCCGGAGGCCTCGCCTCGGTGATCGAACGTGCGGTTTCGCAATACGGCCAACCGAACGGCTATATTCTCGGCGAAGAGGGCTCCGGCGCGCTTTTGGCGGGCGCGCGCTACGGCGAGGGACAACTCTACACCCGCAACGCCGGCACGCACAAAGTGTTCTGGCAGGGCCCGTCCTTCGGCTGGGACGTGGGCGCCGACGGCGCCCGGACGATGATGCTCGTCTACAACCTGCCCGACACCAACGCGATCCTGCGCCGCTATGTCGGAGTCGCCGGCTCCGCCTATCTGGTCGGCGGCTTCGGCATGACCGTGCTGTCCAACCATGACATCTATGTGGTCCCCGTGCGCGCCGGCGTCGGCGCACGGCTCGGCGTCAATATCGGATACCTCAAGTTCACCGCCGAACCGACATGGAACCCGTTCTGACTGCACGCGCGCGCGCGCGCTTTCACAGCTCCCGCTTGGCGGAAGACCGGACGTCAGGTAAGCAGGAGGGATCGGAGCGGGCGGAAACGCGCGCCATCCGGATCCGCGCGAAACGAAATGGTGGTGGTCGGTCTTGATTGAAGCGGCAATGCTTGTGGCACTGGGTGCCTGCCTCGCGGGCCTCGTCGCGCTGGCGGTGCTGCCGGCGATCTGGCGACGTGCGGTGCGGCTGACACGGCAGGCTGTCGAGGCCACGAGCCCGATGACCCACGCCGACGTTCGGGCCGAGATCGGCAGCCTTCGGGCCGGACACGCGTTGGAAAACCGCAGGCTTGCCAGCGGTCTGGAACGGCTGCAAGCCGAGACCGCAACCAACCGGATCGCCCGCGACCGGGCGGAAAACGCAGCCAACGACCTGCGCAAGGAGGTGATGTCCCGCGACCAGGCACTGGCCGAGGCCTCAGCGCGCGAAGACGGGTTGCGGCGGGAAATCCAGCAGCATGAGGAAGCCGTCGCCATGGCGAAGGCGCGCCAGCGCGAACTGGAACGCAGTCTCAAGCGCATGATGGCAACCGCGGGCGAGAGCGCCGACACAACGGCACTTATGGATGAGGCAGCGCACGCATCGCCGGATGGGCGTTCCGGCACGGATGCCAGCGCCACCCGCGCGTCGGACCTTGCCAGGATCGCGGGGCTCGAATCGGAGATCACCTCCTTGAAGCGCAAGCTGGAAGCTGCCGAGCAGAAAGCGGGCGCATCGCCGGACGAGACGCCCGGATCCCCGGAACAGACCTCCCGCACCTCCCGTCAACGGTTTGGACAGCAGAACAACCGACTGTTTGAAGCGGAATCCAGGCTGATCGCCGCGCAGGCAGAAATCACGCGCCTGTCCATTCTTCTGGAGGAAGCCGGTCAGAGCGATGCCACGCACGAGGCTCCCGCGGCGACCACCGCCGGCAGCGCGGAGCGATTGACCGCCGACACGGAGCGACTGGAGGGAGAAAACGCGCGCCTGCGCGCCGAATTGCACAGCAACGACGACTTCATGTCCTTGCGCCGCGAGCTGTCGGATCTGGCCGCGTCAGTAGTGGCAAGGCTCGAGGAGCCTGGAACGGAAACGCAGGGCCCGGCAGACATCGGGGCGGAAACGTCGGCTGAGCCGCAAGCCGGAGAGCCTGAGCAACTGACCGGCACAGACACACAACAATCGCTTTCCGCACGGATTCGTGCCGCCAGGAAGCGTCTGAAAACGGAAGGCGGCGGACGCGACGCAGCGTCCAAGCCGTCGTCTGCGCAAAGTGATCCGGCAGCGAAACAAAAAGCCGAGGTCTGAAAGCCGGCCCCGCACGGAGCCTGTTGTCCCGGCACGTCGTCCTAAGGTCGCGCGCCGGTTTTCGATCCGGTACCCCGTTTCGGCATGCACAGCCCGTTCTCACGAAACGGCAATATGAACACACCTGTAGCGGCACATACGCGAATGACGCATTTGCCCGTGCATACAAAAATTCGTGCTGGAAAAATCCCGGATTGCGACCCGGCGCAAATGGTACCCCCAAGGGGACTCGAACCCCTGTTTCCGCCGTGAGAGGGCGGCGTCCTAGACCGCTAGACGATGGGGGCATCGCTGGTCTTCGACGAGAAGACCGGCGGTATAAACCGGGGCGACAACGATTGCAAGCATGTATCGGGGCAAATTCGTGTGGCGCCCCGGACCGGCCGGAAACCGGTGCCGGAACGGCCGACTCCCTATCGCGAAACGAAGGTGGTTTCGCCAATCACCTTGCCGGTCGCGGGATCAAGATACACAAGCTTGCTCGCCGCGCCCTCGCGCACAAGCAGGATCAAGCGTCCCTCGGCCAGCGCCATGCTTTCCACGCGGCCGTCCTTGCCGATGGCGATGGTTGCGGCTATATCGGCTGCATCCGGCGGCGAGGCGCGGTCGGACAATCTGTAGATGATCGCCGCGAAAACCGCCGCGAACCCGAGCGTCATGATCAGTCCGGACACGGCGAGCAGGCGTTTCAGTTTTGCCTGAAGACGCTCCGCGGCCGGGTCCAGCGGCGGTTCCGTCCGGCTGTCGTCGTCGTCGTCCAAACCCGGATGTGTCATGTCGATGTCCACCAATGAAACGCCGGATACGGATCCGGCCGAAATCACTGCCGGTCCGCAGGACGCGGGCGTCCGTCTGGACGCCTGTCTGGCGCGGCACGTTCAGGAAATCAGCCGCAACCGCATCCAGTCCCTGATCAGGGAAGGCCATGTGCGCGTCGGCGCGCGGACCATAGTCGAGCCCAAATACCGGGTCAACGAGGGAGACCGCCTCGCCCTCGACCGGCCCGAACCGGAGCCGGCGGAGCCGGAAGCCCAGGATATTCCGCTTGTCGTCGCCTATGAAGACGAGCACCTGATCGTCATCGACAAACCGGCCGGACTGGTGGTTCACCCAGCCGCCGGCCACGCCAGCGGCACGCTCGTCAACGCGCTGTTGCACCATTGCGGCGACAGCCTCTCCGGCATTGGCGGCGTGCGCCGTCCCGGCATCGTCCACCGTCTCGACAAGGACACCAGCGGCCTTTTGGTGGTTGCCAAGACCGATGCGGCGCATCAGGGCCTGAGCGCGCAATTCGCCGACCATGGTCGCACCGGGCCGCTTGAGCGCGAATACTCCGCGCTCGTCTGGGGCGCGCCGTCGCATCTGAAGGGCACGGTCGACGCCAATCTCGGACGCTCCACCCACAATCGCCAGAAGATCGCCGTTTTCCGCTCGGGCGGGCGGACCGCCATCACCCATTGGCAGGTGCGCGAGCGCTTTCTGGAACCCGGCCCCCAGCCCAAGGGCGCTCCGGCGATCGCCGCGCTCCTGACCTGCCGGCTGGAAACCGGTCGCACCCATCAGATCCGCGTCCACATGGCCCATATCGGGCATCCGCTCGTGGGAGACGCCGACTATGGCGCGGGCTTTCGCACCAAGGCGACGCGCCTGGACGAGCCGGCGAAAAGCATCGTCCAGGCGTTTCCGCGCCAGGCGTTGCACGCCGGCCTGCTTGCTTTCGAGCACCCCGCCACGGCTGAGACGCTGCGCTTCGAAAGTCCCCGCCCGGACGACCTCGAAGCCCTGATCGGTGCATTTCGATCAATTTCTGCACTTTAAAATGCAAAATCAGGCCGTGTTTTCGTCAATTTGATCCTTATATTGAGCATTGGCGTGCCGTTTGGGCGCCAACGGGGATGCCTGAAGATGGAGGCTTTGCGGGGATTTCTCCCGCATCGCACCGGAGGGATCACATTGGGAGAAAGGGTGCATTCATGGCCCAGAACATTCCGGTTCTGAGTTCCGGCGAAGGCGGGCTCAGCCGATATCTGACCGAAATACGCAGGTTCCCCATGCTGGAACCGCAAGAAGAATACATGCTCGCCAAGCGCTACAAGGAACATGAGGATCCGCAGGCGGCGGAACGCCTCGTGACCTCGCATCTGCGCCTGGTCGCCAAGATCGCCATGGGCTACCGCGGTTATGGCCTGCCGATTTCCGAGGTCGTCTCGGAAGGCAACGTCGGGCTGATGCAGGCGGTCAAGCGCTTCGAGCCGGACAAGGGATTCCGGCTCGCCACCTACGCCATGTGGTGGATCAAGGCGGCGATCCAGGAATACATCCTGCGCTCCTGGTCGCTGGTCAAGATGGGCACCACCGCAAGCCAGAAACGTCTGTTCTTCAACCTGCGCCGCCTCAAGGGCAAGATCCAGGCGCTGGAGGAAGGCGACCTGAAGCCGGATCAGGTCTCCGAAATCGCCACAAAGCTGGGTGTCAGCGAGACCGACGTGATCTCGATGAACCGAAGGCTTGGAGGCGATGCCTCGCTTAACTCGCCGATCCGCGCGGATGCCGACAGCGGCGGCGAATGGCAGGACTGGCTTGTCGACGAGAGCGAAAGCCAGGAAACGCTCTACGCCAGGCAGGAAGAGCTGGACACGCGCCGCAAGCTGCTCGGCGACGCCATGGACGTGCTGAACGAGCGCGAGCGGCGGATCTTCGAGGCCCGACGCCTGTCGGAAGACCCGATCACGCTGGAGGACCTCTCCACGGAATTCGGCGTCAGCCGCGAGCGCGTGCGCCAGATCGAGGTGCGCGCCTTCGAAAAGGTTCAAAAGGCCGTGCGTCGCGGCGCCAAGGAACTGGAACAGCGCCCCGCGGAACTCGCCGATCATCGCTGATCCGCCGCGCTCCATGCCCTGCCAAAGCGGCAAACACCACAACAATGCCCCGTCTTCTTGCAGGAGGCGGGGCATTTTTCTAACGTGATCCTAGCGTCCACCCACGGCCAACAGCCAAGCCGGCTGGAGCAGGACGCAATCGCCGAGGGATGCCGCACGGTGCAGAAAGCGAAAGCCCAATGCGGATGAACCGCCGCAAGCACCTCGCCGTTGCCGGCGTGGCCGGCGCCTTCCTGCTTCTGGTGACGCTGCTGCGCGCCATGGATCCCGCGTTCGTGGAAACCATCCGGCTGATGGGGTTCGACACCTATCAACGCCTCTGGCCCCGCGCCGAAAACGACTATCCCGTGCGTATCGTCGACATCGACGAGCGTTCGCTCGCCATCCACGGGCAATGGCCCTGGCGGCGCGACACGCTCGCCGACCTGACCGATGCGCTGGCGGAGATGGGGGCGGCCGTTGTCGCCTATGACGTGATCTTCGCGGAACCGGACAGGCTGTCGCCGCACCGCTATCTGCCAGAGCTTGAGGAAACCTCCGAACTCAAGGCGCAAGCCTTGCCAGACACCGACGCGGAGTTCGCCGAGGCGATCGCCCGCATGCCGGTGGTTCTCGGCTATGCCCTGCGCTCCGACGACAACGGCGGCACTCCGCAGTCCAAGGCCGGTTTCGCCTATGTCGGCAGCAATCCCATTGCCGGCCTGCCCGCTTTTCCCTCCGCCTTGAAAAGCCTCGATATGCTGGAGGCCCGTGCGGCCGGCAGCGGCAGCCTGAGCCTTTCGGCCCGCGACACCTCGGGAATTGTCCGACGCATTCCGATGCTGGTGACGAATGGCGAGGCCCTGTATCCCTCGCTGTCGATGGAGGCGCTGCGCGTCGCTCAGGGCGCCAGCAGCTACATCGTGCGCAGTGCGGACGCCAGCGGCGAGATCGCCGCGGGCGGTGCCGCAGTGACCGAGGTGAAGGTTGGCGCGATACCCTTTCCCACCACGGCGCTCGGCGAGCTTTGGGTCTATTTCAACGCCGACCGCGAGGATCGCTACATTTCCGCCGCCGACGTGCTCGACCGCGACAAACGCGCCAGCGTCCAGCCCGAGGTCGAAGGCCGGATCATCTACATCGGAACCTCGGCGATCGGCCTGTTCGACATCCGCACAACCCCGCTTGGCGAACTCGTTCCAGGTGTCTCGGTTCATGCACAGGCGACCGAACAGATCCTCTCCGGCGATTTTCTCTCACGTCCCGACTGGTCCTATGGCGCAGAGATCATCGCGACCTTCCTGCTCGGCCTGATCGTCATCGCGCTTGTCCTCGCCTTCGGCGCCGGATGGGCGGCCCTCATCGGCGGAGGGGTCGCCGCCGCACTCTATGCGGGCGCCGCGCATCTTTTTCTGACGAAGGGCCTGCTGCTCGATCCGGTCTATCCCACCGCCGCGAACCTGTTCGTCTACGCCGCCGCGACCGCGCTCCTCTATGTGTTGACGGAGCGCGAAAAACAGTTCGTCCGGACAGCCTTTGGCCAGTATCTCGCGCCGGAAATGGTGCGCCGTCTCGAGAACGCACCGGATTCGCTGAAACTCGGTGGCGAGATGCGCGACATGACGATCCTCTTCATGGACGTGCGCGGCTTCACGCCGATTTCCGAACAACTCACGCCGACGGAGGTGGTCGCTTTCCTGAATGCGCTGCTTTCGCCACTCAGCGAAGAGATCCAACGTCACGGCGGCACGATCGACAAATACATCGGCGACAGCATCATGGCTTTCTGGAATGCCCCGATGGAGGTGGAGGACCATGCCCGCAAGGCAGCGCAGGCCGCACTGGCAATGCTCCGCGTCGTGGACGACCTGAATGAAAGCGATGCCTTCGGGTTCAAGGCACGCAACATGCCCAAGACCACCGTGCAAATCGGCGTCGGACTGAACAGCGGCCAAGCCTGCGTCGGCAACATGGGGTCAAACCGGCGGTTCAACTACTCGGTGATCGGCGATGCGGTGAACATCGCTGCACGGATCGAATCGAGCTGCAAGGCTGTGGGCGCAGACTGCGTCGTGTCGCAGGCAACCGCCCTCGCCGCGCCCGACTTCGCGATGCTGGACGCCGGCGCCATCCCGCTGAAAGGCAAGAGCGTGCCGATCAGTCTCTTCGCGCTCGCCGGCGATCCGGACTATGCCGCTACACCCGCGTTCGCGGATCTTTCAAGCGCGCACGCCCGGATGATGCGTGCGGTCGCCACCGAGGATGCATCCGCTGCCCGCACGGCGCTTGACGCATGCCGTGCCTGCGCGCCGGCACATCTTGCGGCCTTCTACGACCGCTTAGAGGAGCGGATCGAGGCCATGGCGCCGGTGCTCGCGCGATAAAAACGGGCGAGATCAATTGCCTTCGCCACTTGGCTTCGACACCGGCCGGTCGCGCGGCGCGAACAGCTTGAACACCCGCCCGTCGAGCACGCAAAGACCCGCGAGCAGGATCGCCATGCCGGCAAACTGAACTCCGGAAAGCACCTCGCCGAGAAACGCCACGCCGATCGCGGTCGCCGTCACCGGCACCAGCAGAGTGACCAGCGAGGCATTGGTGGCGCCGGCGTCGCGCAGCAGCCGGAAATAGATCAGATAGGCGAAGGCCGTGCACAGCACACCAAGCAGAGCCATGGCGATCCAGCCCTGTGTGCTCGTCTGTGCCGCGCTCCAACCCGCACCTTGCCAGGTCGATGCCTGCCAGAAGGCCAGCGGCGCCATCAGCAGCGTCGAGCCGGTCAACTGGCCCGCGGCCGCAACCAGGATGGAGACACCGGAGAATCGCCGGGCGAAAGTTGCTGCGAACGCATAAGACAGGGCCGCCCCGAGGAACAGCATCTTTGCCCACAGCGGTTCCGTGCCGATGCCGAACAGACCCGGCGACAGCAGGACCGCGACCCCGACAAACCCGAGACAGATGCCGGCCACGCGATGGGCCTTGAGCACCTCTTGCGAAAACACCAGCGAGGCGACGATGACGGTGAAGATCGGCGTCGTCCCGTTGAGGATCGAGGCGAGGCTGGCGGTGACCTCGGTCTGGCCCCAGAATATCAACGAAAACGGAATGGCGTTGTTCAGGAGACCCATCACCAGAAAGGCGAAGAGCATGCCGGGAGCCACGGGAAACCGCAGGCCACGGAGCCGCAGGATCGCATGCAAGACGACTGCGGCGATGGCGACCCGCGCAAACACAAGAACAAACGGCGGGATCTCGGCCACCGCAAGCTTGGCAAGCGGAAAGGTGCCGCCCCAGATCAGGGCAAGCAGGCAAAGCAACAACCAGTTTTTCAGGCTCATAAGGGTCAGTCCCGACAATGGCGGTGTTTGCGCGAGGGGCGCAGCAAGGATGTCAGCGATAGCACCCCCAGCCGCACACCGACACCCGGTTTGCGATTGCGCCGTTTCCTGCAACCGACGCAATGCAGCCGGGCGAAAACAGCAGGACGATCAGACTTGTCCGCCTCCGCGATCCCGGTCAGGATCGATAGTTGCGCCATCCTGCCAGCGACCCGGACCTCGTTACCCGAATCTGAAGTTCGTCTCATTGTCCGGCTCGCTCTGAACGAAACTCAGATTCAAAAGGGTGGCGAGCAAATATAGATTTCCAGTGTGGTTTTCGAATTTGAAATTCGCACCGGAGGTTGCCGCAGCATTTAGACGAATTTCAAATTCACCACACTCGAGGGTCGCCCTCCCGCGAAAAGCTGCTTGTCCCCAATGCCCGACAGCCCTGCCCCGAATTCTCCGCGCCCGCTGCTCGTCCGGCTGGTGCCGCTGCTGTTGGCCGCGGCGCTCCTGCTTGGCGCCAACGGCCTGGCGATGACCGTGATCGCGGTGCGCGCCCGCGATGGCGGACTGTCCGACACGATGATCGGCCTGTTCGGCTCGGCCTATTACGCCGGTTTCATCGCCAGCGTTCTGCTGGCCCCGGGGCTGGTCCGGCGCGTGGGTCACATCCGGGTCTTCACCGCGTTTGCCTCGCTTGGCGCGATCGCCGTGCTGGCCCTCCTGCTGAGCGATCCGGGACCCGTCTGGACCGGCTTGCGGTTCCTGAGCGGGGCGGCGTTTTGCGGCACCGCGATGGTGCTGGAAAGCTGGCTGAACGCACTTGCCTCGAACGCGGAGCGCGGCCGCATCCTGAGCATTTACCGGATTGTCGATCTGGCGGCGGTCACCGGCGGCCAGTTCCTGCTGCCGGCCTTCGGCGCCAACGGAACCGAGATCCTTGTCATCATCGCCCTGCTGTTTTGCAGCGCACTGATCCCGGTCTCATTGGCCCGCGAGGACAATCCGCCAATGGCCGAGAAAAGCGGCCCGGTGAACTTCCTCGCCCTGTGGACGATCTCCCCGGTCGCGGCCGCGGGCTGCCTGACCATCGGACTGACCAATGGCGCCTTCCGCACTGTCGGCCCCGTCTACGCACAGGCCGTCGGCCTCGGGACCGAGAGCCTGGCGTTCTTCATCAGCTTGTGGGTGATCGCCGGCGCGCTGTTTCAATATCCGCTCGGCTGGGCCTCAGACCGCATCGACCGGCGCTACGTGCTCCTGCTGGCGACCGCCGGCGCAGGCCTCTCCTGCGCGCTTCTGGCAGGCGTCGTCTCGCCGATCGCGATCTTCATCGGCGGCTTCCTCTTCGGCGGCTTCGCCCTGCCGCTCTATTCGCTCTCCGCCGCACATGCCAACGATCACGCGCGACCCGGGCAATTCGTCGAACTGGCCGCCGGCCTGACCATGTTCTTCGCCATCGGCGCGATGGCCGGACCGCTGGTTGCCTCGCTGGTGATGGAGCGCTTCGGCCCCTCGGCATTTTTCGTCTATACGGCAAGCCTGCATCTCGCCTTCGTCGGCTTTGTCATCCTGCGCCTGGCCTCACGCGATGCCGTCCCGGCCGAGCGCCGCAAACGCTTCGTCTGGCTTTTGCGCAACTCGCCGGCGATCTTCCGTCTTGCACGCACGGGTCGCAAAGCAGGGCGAAGCGCCAAACCCTGAAAATCGCTGGACCGGACGACGCATTTCCCGGCGAAAGACTCGTCAGGGCGGATCGGCTTGGGTATAGTCCGCGCGCTCTTCCCCGGTTCGCAGGCCGGGGATTTTCGTGTGCGCGGGTCCGGACCTCGGACCGCCATCATCATCCGCGCGGCGTATCACCGCGCACTGAACCTGTCGTCCGCGCCGGTCGTGACCGCGCGGTGTGGCTGAAACGCCTTTTAGGGAACGCGAATACCATGGCCAATGTCGTCGTCGTCGGATCTCAGTGGGGAGACGAGGGAAAAGGCAAGATCGTCGATTGGCTCTCCGAGCAAGCCGACGTCGTTGTCCGCTTCCAGGGCGGACACAACGCCGGCCATACGCTGGTGATCGACGGGGTCAGCTACAAGCTGTCGCTTCTGCCCTCCGGGGTCGTGCGCGGCAAGCTCTCGGTGATCGGCAACGGCGTCGTCATCGACCCGCATGCGCTGGTCGCGGAGATTGCACGTCTCGCCGACCAGGGCGTGACCGTCTCGCCGGAAACGCTGGTCATCGCCGGAAACGCGACCCTCATCCTGTCGCTGCATCGCGAACTCGACGCCCTGCGCGAGAACGCGGCCGCTGCCGGGACCAAGATCGGCACCACCAAGCGTGGCATCGGCCCGGCTTATGAAGACAAGGTCGGACGGCGCGCGGTGCGTGTCATGGATCTGGCGAATCTCAAGACGCTGCCGGCCAAGATCGAGCGCCTGCTCACCCATCACAACGCCTTACGGCGCGGTCTGGGCGAACCCGAGATCGATCCGGCCACGATCTTTTCCGAACTGGAAGCGGTCGCCGACGCACTTCTCCCCTACATGGGGACGGTCTGGACGCTCCTCGACAACGCAAGGCGCGACGGCAAGCGCATCCTGTTCGAAGGCGCGCAGGGCACGCTGCTCGACATCGACCACGGCACCTATCCATTCGTGACCTCGTCGAACACGGTGTCGGGCCAGGCGGCCGCCGGCAGCGGCCTCGGCCCCGGCGCCGTCGGCTATGTGCTGGGCATCACCAAGGCCTATACGACCCGCGTCGGCGAAGGCCCCTTCCCGACCGAGCAGGACAACGAGGTCGGTACTTTTCTCGGCACCCGCGGCCATGAATTCGGAACGGTCACCGGTCGCAAGCGGCGCTGCGGCTGGTTCGACGCGGTCCTGGTCCGCCAGTCGTGCTGCATCAATGGCATCAACGGCATTGCGCTGACGAAACTTGACGTTCTCGACGGGCTGGACGAGATCAAGATCTGCGTTGCCTATGAGCTGGACGGCGAGCGGATCGACCATCTTCCGGCATCGCAGGGCGCTCAGGCACGGGTGAAGCCGATTTACGAAACCCTTCCGGGATGGAAGGAATCGACCGAAGGTGCGCGCAGCTGGGCTGATCTTCCGGCACAGGCCGTGAAATATGTGCGCCATGTCGAGGAACTGATCGGGGCGCCGGTCGCGCTCCTGTCGACCTCCCCCGAACGAGATGACACAATCCTTGTCCAGAATCCGTTTCAGGATTAAGGCTTAAAAACAGGGTCCGCGAGTCGCGGCGGACCCGCTGCGGCGACGGCGAGTTGAGCATATGGCAGACTATTATCCGGTTTTGAAGAAGACCGTTGCTGCGCTTCCGGAAAACACCGGGGCAGCGCGACGGGAAATCTATCAGCGCGCTCGAAAAGCCATCGTCGCCCAGCTGAAAGGTTACGATCCTCCGCTGTCACCGTCGGAAATCACCGCCGAGCAGTTGCGCCTTGAGGAATCGATCCGCAAGGTCGAGGCGGAAGCCGCGCGTGAAACGCTGGGTTACAGCCAGCCGTCGTCCGCCGCGGCACCGGCGGCCGCTCCGAAACCGCCGGCCCCCAAGGCCCCGGATCAGGATGCGCCGGCCCCGAAGGCGACGACCGAACGCAGCACAGCCACACCTGCGCAAGGCCCCCCCGAACCGAAAGCCCCGGTCGCTGCTCCACGGATAGAGACGCCCCCCACCGCCGCAGCCGGTGAAGCGCCCGCTGGACCGGACACGCTGAAAAGCGCAATCGACGACGCCCGCAAGCTCGGCTCTGCAGCAGACAGCGCAGGTCGCAGCGCCCGCAATGCGCTCGACGGACAACACGGCGATACGCAAAAGCGTGAACCCACGCTCGCCACTCCGGAACCGGAAGCAGCCCCGTCCGGCCCCGCCGCACGGCGCAAGAGACCAAACGAGGTCGACGGGCACACGCTCTCCGGATCGGGGGGGCGTCCGTTGCCGCCGATCGACAGTGCGACACACGGGTCGCGCCTGCCGACACTCCTCGGCGGCATCGCGCTGCTGCTTCTCGTCGTCGGCATTGGAGCCGTCGGCTATTCGCAGCGCGACACCCTGAGCGCGTTCTTCGCAGCCGATGAGAGCACCACGACGGCGAGCGCTCCGGACGCGCAGGACACATCCGAGACACCCGAGGAAACGGAAGGCTCCCGCAAGAACGCAGCCCGCCTCCTGGACAACGGGGAAACCGCGATCGCGCCCGACGCGCGCAGCGTCACCACCACCCGGATCACGCCCAACGACCCGCAGGACCCGCTCGCCCCTGGCGCGACACCCCAGCAGACGCCCGAAGAAACATCCGGCGTACGCAGCGTGACGCCGGAGGATCCGGCCGAGACAGACCAGCCGGAAATCAGCCAGGCGCCCCAACCCGCGGAGCCCTCCGCACCGGCTGAAGAGACCACCACGCCAGCCGAAGAAGCGACAGCACCGGCCGACCCCCCCGCGCCCTCGCAACCCGCGCCCGCGACGCAAGGTGCGCCGGTGGCGCAACGGGCCTTCCTCTATGAAGAGGGTGTGGAGTCGGGAAGCGCGGGACAGGCCTCGTCGGGACAGACCGTCTGGAGCGTCGGCGAGGAAACCATCGACGGACGCACGGAAACAGTGCTGCGCATGCGCATCGAGGTGCCGGAGCGCAGCATCGTGGCAAACCTGTCACTGCGGCCGAACCGCGACGACACACTCCCGGCCAGCCATCTGCTCGAGGTCCGTTTCGAGCTGCCGCAGAATTTCACGGGCCAGGGCGTCGCAGAGGTCCCGGGTCTTGTCATGAAGACAACCGAAGAAGCCCGCGGAGACGCACTCATCGGCGCCTCCGTCAAGGTTGCCGACGGGTTCTTCTGGGTCGCGCTGTCGAACATTCCGGACGAACGCGAACGCAACCTGACGCTTTTGCAGGAACGCGGCTGGATCGATCTTCCGATGCTCTACGAGAACCGCAAGCGCGCCATCCTGACGCTGGAAAAGGGCACGCCGGGAACGCGCGCCGTCGAACAGGCGGTCACCGCCTGGCGCTCGGAATAGGCAGAGCCCCGCTTTGCTGGCCCGCCGCCACGGCGGGCGCATGAGACGCGACATGCAAAAGGCCGGATGGATCCCCATCCGGCCTTTTTTCCAGCAACATCACGCAAGCGGCAGCGCGATGCAGGCAGCCCTTGCCGCTCAGAAGCGCAGCGGCTTGGCCTGCTTGACATGCGGCAACGCGGAGATGCGCTCCAGCACGGGACCGGGCACCGGTCCATCGACCTCGACGAGGCAAATCGCCTCGGCGCCCGCGGACGTTCGCCCGAGGTTGAAGGTCGCGATGTTCACGCCCGCATCGCCAAGCACGGAGCCGAGATCACCGATGAAACCCGGCTTGTCCTCATTGGTGACATAGAGCATGTGGGCGCCAAGCTCGGCCTCCATGTTGATGCCCTTGACCTGGATGATCCGCGGCTTGCCGTCGGAAAACACGGTGCCGGCAACAGAGCGTTCCTGGCGGTCGGTGGTCACCGTGAGACGAATGTAGTTCTCGTAGGCACCGGCCTGCCCACGCCGCACCTCTTCCACCTTGATGCCCCGCTCACGCGCGAGAACCGGTGCGGAGACCATGTTGACGGTCTGAAGCAGCGGCTGCAGCACGCCCGTCAGCGCTGCGGCGGTGAGCGCCTTGACGTTCATCTCTGCAACATCGCCCTCATATTCCAGGCGAACGCCGGAAAGCCCCGTTTCCGTCAACTGACCGGCGAAAGAGCCGAGCAGTTCGGCAAGCCTCACGAAGGGCACCAGACGCGGCGCCTCTTCCGCCGTGATCGAGGGCATGTTGAGCGCATTGGAAACCGCGCCCTTGATCAGGTAGTCGGACATCTGCTCGGCCACCTGAAGCGCGACGTTTTCCTGCGCCTCACTGGTGGACGCGCCCAGGTGCGGTGTGCACACGAGGTTCGGCGCACCGAAGAGGGCATTCTGTGACGCGGGTTCCTCGACAAAGACATCGACGCCCGCGCCGCCGACCTTGCCGCTGTCGAGACCCGCACGCAAAGCCGTCTCATCAACCAGGCCGCCGCGCGCGCAATTGATAATGATCACGCCATTGCGCATCTTCCCGATCGCGTCGGCGTCGATGATGTTCCGCGTCTTGTCGGTCAGCGGCGTGTGCAGGGTGATCGCATCGGCCCGGGCGAACAGCGTTTCCAGCTCGACCTTCTCGACACCCAGCGACAGCGCCCGTTCTTCCGACAGAAACGGGTCGAAGGCGACGACCCGCATCTTCAGCCCGATGGCGCGTTCCGCAACAATCGAACCGATGTTGCCGCATCCGATCAGGCCGAGCGTCTTGGAGGTCAACTCGGTGCCCATGAACTTCGACTTTTCCCACTTCCCGGCCTGCGTCGAGGCATCGGCTTTGGGAATCTGCCGGGCTACGGCGAACATCATCGCGATGGCGTGTTCGGCCGTGGTGATGGAATTGCCGAAGGGCGTGTTCATGACGATCACGCCCTTGGCGCTGGCCGCCGGAATATCGACATTGTCGACGCCGATGCCCGCGCGCCCCACCACCTTCAGCCGGTGCGCGGCCGCAATCAGCTTGTCGGTGACCTTCGTGGCCGAACGAATGGCCAGGCCATCGTATTGGTCGATGACGGAGAGCAATCGCTCCTTGTCCTTGCCGATGTCGGGCTGATAGTCGACCTCCACGCCACGCGACTTGAAGATGTCGACGGCAGCGGCGGAAAGCTTGTCGGAAATCAAAACCTTGGGCGCCATGTCGGGGCCTCCTTGCCGGGTCGGCATGCGACAGCGCATTTTACGCGCCGCAACCGACCGCCAATGTCGAAATGCTTGAAATGAGCGGGACGACGGCCAATCAGGCGGCCGTCTCCAGCGATGCAATCTGTGTGGCGAAGGCCCAGTCGAGCCACGGCAGCAGCGCCTCGACGTCCGCCGTCTCGACGGTCGCCCCGCACCAGATCCGAAAGCCGCTCGGCGCATCGCGGTATGCGCCGATGTCATAGGCGACACCGCCCTGATCCAGCGCAGTTGCCATTGCCTTGGCGAAAGCCGCCTGACCTGCAGAATCGAGCGACGCGACCCGCTCGTCCACGATCTTGAGGCACACAGAGGTGTTGGAACGCGTTGCCGGATCTTCGGCCAGGAAATCGACCCAGGAGGTGCGTGCGACCCAATCTGCAACCGCACCGGCATTGGCATCGGCACGGGCGACGAGTGCCGGCAAGCCGCCGATCGCGCGCGCCCAATTCAGGGCATCGAGATAATCCTCCACGCAAAGCATCGACGGCGTGTTGATGGTCTCGCCCTTGAAGATGCCCTCGATCAGCTTTCCACCCTTGGTGAGGCGGAAGATCTTCGGCAAGGGCCAGGCAGGAGTGTGGCTCTCGAGCCGCTCCACGGCGCGCGGGCTGAGGATCAGCATGCCATGGGCCGCTTCCCCGCCCAGAACCTTTTGCCAGGAAAAGGTCACGACATCGAGCTTGGCGAAATCGAGCGTCTGCGCGAAGGCGGCCGACGTGGCGTCGCAAATCGTCAGGCCCTCGCGGTCGGCCGGGATCCAGTCGGCGTTCGGCACGCGCACACCGGAGGTGGTGCCGTTCCAGGTGAAGATCACATCGCGGGAGAAGTCGACTGCGCCAAGGTCCGGCAGCTTGCCGTAACCGGCGTCCAGAACGCGCGCGTCATCGAGTTTCAGTTGCTTGATGGCATCGGTCACCCAGCCCGCGCCAAAGCTCTCCCAGGCGAGAAGATCGACGCCGCGCGGTCCAAGCAACGACCACATGGCCATCTCGACCGCGCCGGTGTCGGACGCGGGCACGATGCCGATCCGATAATCGTCGGGAACGCCCAGAACCGCACGCGTGAGGTTGATCGCCTCGGCGAGTTTCGCCTTGCCGGGCCTGGCCCGGTGAGAGCGCCCGAGCGGCGCGTCTTCAAGTGCGGAGGGAGACCAGCCGGGGCGCTTGGCGCAGGGGCCGGAAGAAAAACGCGGATTTTCCGGCCGCGTGGCCGGTTCATGCAAGTTGCTCATCTGCTACCCTTCCAGATAGAAGCCCCTCGTTGGGGAGGGGTGTCCCACCTACGGACTTATCGGAAGGACAGAGGCGGCGCAAGCTTGCAAAAAAGACGAAATCCAACTGAGACGAACCGCCGCAAACGAAAAAGGCCGGGCGATGTGCCCGGCCTTTTCGACAAGAACCCTAAAACGATCAGTATTTGGTGATGATCGGATCGGGAATGTAGCTCGGCGTCGAATTGAACGTGTAGCGGGCACCGACGCGGAATTCATGCGCCTGCAGATCCTCATAACGGATCTTGCGCGACGGATTCGCACCGCCCGTGCTGAAGCTCCTCGAATAGACGTTGCCGACGTTGAGATACCGATAGCCCGCGTCGATCGACCAGTTTTCGTCGATGGCATAGGAGCCGCCGGCCATAAGTGCCCAGGCGAAGTTCCAGGTGCTGTCGCCGGGATAGGAGCCTCGCGCACCATCGGGGTTCGCGAACTTGATGTTGTCCACGGTCAGATATGACGCGCCGACACCGGCACCGACATAGGGTGTGAAGCCGCGCCATGTTCCGATATCAACATAGCCGTTCAGCATGAACGTCAAAATGTCGATGTCGGCCGTCTCCGTGGAAACGCCGGCCGTTCCGCCGACACCGCATGTCGTGCAAGGAGCATAGCCCGTGACCGTGGCGGGGAACTCATAGTCGACCGTAAGATCGGCACGCAGGAAGTCGGAGAACTTGTAACCGACACCGGCACCGATCATGCCCGTATCGTTCATCTTCTCATTTCTGAAGTCGAGAGCACCGTAGCCGATGCTCGGAGCTTGATACACCTTGTAGCCGATGTCGCCACGAAGATACCATCCACCGGAGACGACAGGCACCTGCGGTACATGTTCGATCACCGGAATTGGCATATCCGCCGCGTGAACAGCTGACGAGACGATCATCGCGACGCCAGCCAGGCAAAATTTTGTAAAATGGCTGCTCATGTCTCGGTCCTCGTTGGATAGCGTCCGAAAAGTCTGTTCTTGCCGGCCGCGCACGTGAAACACGAGGGTAGAATTGCTGAAAATACTTAAGAGCCACTTAACCCTAAAAATTAACCGCGATTTTTTACCTTAACGAAAAGTAAAAAATTTTAGTTTCCTTGCGTCTTGCGACGGTTCCCCACTTCTTTTGGTTACCAATTGGTGAAGATCGCGCAATCACGCCATGTCCGCTCATTTTACGGTCACAAGAGCGGGTATTCTCGGGACGGGACATCAACGCGCATGCGCGACCTCAGGCGGCCGCGTGTGTCACCGCATCGACGATCCGGTCGACGACCCCGGCAAGCACATCCTGGTTGTCGGCCTCGCCCATAACCCGGATCAACGCCTCGGTGCCTGACGGTCGGATCACAAGACGGCCGGAATTGCCCAGCACCTTGCGCCCTTCCTCGATCACCGATTGGACATCCGGATTGTCGAGCGGAGCCGAGCCCTGATAGCGCACGTTCTTGAGGATCTGCGGAACGGGCTCGAACCGCCGGCACACCTCGGACACCGGGCGGCCAAGCTTGGAGACACAGGCAAGCACCTGAAGCGCGGCGACCAGTCCGTCCCCCGTCGTGGCGAAATCCGACAAGACGATATGTCCGGACTGTTCGCCTCCGACATTGAAGCCATGCTGGCGCATGTGCTCGACCACATAGCGGTCGCCGACCCGGGTGCGGGCAAGGCTCAGGCCAAGCCCGTCGAGATAGCGCTCGAGGCCGAGGTTGGACATGACCGTCGCGACGATACCGGAGGCCGAAAGACGGCCGTCTTCAAGCCAGGACTGCGCAACCACGGCCATCAGCTGGTCGCCATCGACGACCTCGCCGTTTTCGTCGACGATGATGACCCGGTCGGCATCGCCATCGAGCGCAATGCCGATATCCGCGCGCACCTCATGCACCTTTCGGCACAGCGCCTCGGTGTCCGTCGATCCGCAATTGAGGTTGATGTTGTAGCCGTCCGGCTCGTCGCCGATGGCGATCACGTCCGCGCCCAACTCCCACAGCGCTTCCGGGGCAACCTTGTAGGCCGCGCCATTGGCGCAATCGACGACAATGCGCAGACCGGACAGGCTCATCTCGCGCGGCAGCGTACGCTTGGCGAACTCGACATAGCGATCGCGCATCCCGTCGATACGACGCGCCCGGCCGAGCTTCGACGGGGACACCAGCATGGTATCCGAATCGCGCTCGATCAAAACCTCGATCTCCTTCTCGACCGCATCCGACAGCTTGTAGCCGTCCGGGCCGAAAAACTTGATCCCGTTGTCATGATAGGGGTTGTGCGACGCGGAAATCATCACGCCCAGATCGGCGCGTACGGAGCGCGTCAGCATGGCGACCGCTGGGGTCGGCATCGGGCCGAGCAGAAGAACATCGAGACCGACCGACGTGAAACCGGCCACCAGCGCATTCTCGATCATGTAGCCCGACAGGCGCGTGTCCTTGCCGATCACGACACGGTGCCGATGCGCGCCGTTGCGAAAGGAAACGCCCGCGGCCATGCCGACCTTGAGCGCGATATCTGGGGTCATCGGGGCCCGATTAGCGGTCCCGCGAATTCCATCCGTTCCGAAATATTTGCGTGTCATGAGAACCCTGTCACGTCCTGCGGACCCGCCTGCAAGGCGGAAAAAGCCGGCTGCGCGGGCATAAATTCCGCACGCTCACCCGTTTCAGTAGCATCATCATCATGCAAACAGGTTCAAATTTTGTTTTCGCCCGTAACAAAACGGCCCGGCGGGGAGGCCGCCGGGCCGTGCATGTCATCCGATACCGTGATTCACATCAGCCCTGCGGCTGAGGCTCCATGCCGCCGCTGGGCTGGTCGCCCTCGTCACGGCGCTTTGCGCCGGTTTTCGGCACCGCCGAAACCCGGGTTGGGGGAGCATCGTCGTCGGTATCGCGCACCGGCGGCTTGCCGTCGAGCAGGCCCTGGATTTCATCCCCGGACAGGGTCTCATACTCGAGCAGGCCATTGGCGATCGCGTGCAACTGGTCTTCGTGATCGCCGAGGACGCGCTTGGCCGTCTCGTAGCCTGTGTTGACGAAGGCCTTGATCTCCGCATCGACAATGCGCTGCGTGTCTTCCGACACGTGCTGGTTCTTGGCGACGGAATGGCCGAGGAACACCTCTTCCTGGTTCTCGCCGTAGAGCAGCGGACCGAGCTTGTCCGACATGCCGAACTGGGTCGCCATGGCACGCGCCAGCTTGGTGGCCATCTGGATGTCCCCCGAGGCGCCCGAGGTGACCTTCTCGTAGCCGAAGATCATCTCTTCCGCCACGCGGCCCCCCATGGCAACCGCGAGATCGGCCTTGCACTTCGCGCGGGTCAGCGACACCTGATCCTTCTCCGGCAGGCGCATCACCATGCCGAGCGCCCGTCCGCGCGGGATGATCGTCGCCTTGTGGATCGGATCGGAGGCCGGCATGTGCAGCGCGACCAGCGCATGGCCCGCCTCGTGATAGGCGGTGAGCTTCTTTTCTTCCTCGGTCATCACCAGGGTGCGGCGTTCCGCGCCCATCATGACCTTGTCCTTGGCGTCCTCGAACTCCGCCATCGTCACCAGACGCTTTCCGCGCCGTGCGGCCAGAAGGGCCGCCTCGTTGACGAGGTTCATCAAATCCGCGCCGGAAAAGCCCGGCGTGCCGCGCGCCAGCGTGCGCACATTGACATCCGGCGCCAGCGGCACCTTGCGCATGTGCACCTTAAGGATCTTCTCGCGGCCCGTGACATCCGGATTGGGAACGACGATCTGGCGGTCGAAACGGCCCGGACGCAGCAAGGCGGGATCGAGCACATCGGGACGGTTCGTCGCGGCAATGATGATCACGCCTTCGTTCGGCTCGAAGCCGTCCATCTCGACGAGCAACTGGTTGAGCGTCTGCTCGCGCTCGTCGTTACCGCCGCCAAGACCGGCGCCACGATGACGACCGACCGCGTCGATCTCGTCGATGAAGATGATGCAGGGCGCATTCTTCTTCGCCTGCTCGAACATGTCGCGCACCCGGCTGGCGCCGACACCGACAAACATCTCGACGAAGTCGGAACCCGAGATCGTGAAGAACGGCACGTTCGCCTCGCCGGCGACGGCACGCGCTGTGAGCGTCTTGCCGGTGCCCGGAGGCCCGACCAGCAGCACGCCGCGCGGGATACGGCCACCGAGCCGCTGGAACTTCTGCGGATCGCGCAGGAATTCGACGATCTCCTGGAGATCTTCCTTCGCCTCGTCGATGCCGGCGACGTCCTCGAAGGTAACGCGTCCGTGCGCCTCGGTCAGGAGCTTGGCCTTGGACTTGCCGAAGCCCATCGCCTTGCCGCCGGCTCCGCCCTGCATCTGGCGCATCACGAAGATCCAGATCCCGAGAATGATCAGCATCGGGAACCAGGAGATCAGCGCACCCAGAAGCGAGAAGTTCTCCGAGGGAGGCTGTGCGGTGATCCGAACGCCCTTGGAGCGCAGCATCTCCACATATTGCCCTGCCGATTCCGGCGCATAGGACTGGAAAGTCTCGCCGCTCGTGTACTGGCCGGAAACCTGCTGACCCTGGATGGTGACCTCCCGGACGTCCCCCTGTTCCGCCTGGTTCAGGAACTGGGAGAACGGGATGTTGTTCGTCTCAGCCCGCTGGCCAGGGTTCTGGAACAGCTGAAAAAGGGCGATCAGCAGCAGGCCGATGATGATCCACAGAGCGAAATTGCGAAAATTGGCGTTCATTGCGTTTCCTTCACCGCGGGCGCGCGGCGGTCTGCGCCGGGGACGATAAGCATAGACTGCAAGATAGGTCTCACAGGCGGGACTGCCAAGGTGACACGCGAGATTTGCATCAAACCCCTCTCATTTTCCTTAAGTCGGTCCTGAATGCAGCGGATTTAAGGAATTTCCGGTGGATCCCGGCTCCTTTATCAACGGCAGGAGTGAAATCGCAATGCCGGCCGGCGGCATGTCCGGACCGAAACCGGGACAATATGGCGCAACGCCCTCGCGCAGGACGCAGGGTGCGGTGTCGAACGCCTGCGCCGGCCAGTCCGCCGGCGTGGCGGTGCGCCAGGATCCGGTCTCGCGATCCGTGATGTCGGCGCGCGCAACAACCTCGACCGTCTCGAGCGTCGTGACTGAAATGGCAAACCGCCTGTCCCAGTTCCACACTCCGGGCCCCTCCACGGTCAACGGCCCGGGCGGCACGCGGCCATGTTCGCGCCAGACCAGAAGCGAAGACTTCGTTCTCCGGATCACCGCACCGGCAAGCGTTGCCTGCACATCCGGCGCGCGCGCGAGGTCGCCCAGGAGACGCTCCAGCTTCTCGATCCGCGGCGGATAGACCTGTCCGCCCACCCGTTGCAAGAGAAGGGATACCAGCCGTAGCAAGACCTCTTGCGGCAAGGATTGCAGGGTGGAAACCGGCAGGCGCACCGGTCCGGCCGGATGAACCTGCGCATGACCTGCAAGCACGTCGCCCACCCACACATCAAGCGCCGATGCCGCACGCGCCATGCGCATGGCCGTGTGTTCAAGCCGGGCGGGCGTAAGCCCTTCGGCTGCAAGCTCTGGCATCAGCCGCCGCATGCCAACCCTCGCATAGGCGGGATCGTCGTTCGAGGGATCCTCGCACCACGACACCCCGCGCGCCACAAGCGTTGCGACAAGGCGTGTTTTCTCCACGCCCAACAATGGGCGCAAGATCAGGGCTCCCTCGCGCCTCGCCGATGGCGCCATTGCAGAAAGGCCATAGACCCCGCTCCCGCGCGCCAGTCTCAACAGGAAGGTCTCGGCCTGATCGTCACGGTGATGGGCCAGGACGAGTGCATCGCCTCCGGCCGCGTGCAAGGCTTCCCTCATCAGCGCGAAGCGCGCATCACGCGCTCCGGCCTGGCGATTGGAGGCCGGCTTCTCCCCGGTCCATTTCAGGACACGGCATGCAAGCCCGTGCGCCCGGGCGAGCACGGCGACCGTTTCCGCTTCGTGCGCCGCTTCCGGGCGCAGGCCGTGATCAACGGTGAAAACGCACATGTCGGGTGCATCGGCCGTTCGTTGCCGCCATTCGGCCAGAAGAACCATGAGAGCAACGGAATCCGCGCCGCCGGAAACGGCAATGCCGATCTTCCGGTGTCCGCAGAGCGGACGAAACAGGTGGTTCGCCTCGTCGGGGCCGATGCCAGGGAATGTCTCAGGCGCAACCACTGCTCTGCTTCTGGGCCTGGGCCTCGGCACGAACCGATGTCGGTGCTCCGGGATATTTGGTCAGGAGTTCGGAAAAGGTCGCGCAGGCGGCATCGGTCTGTCCGATGCCCCGCAGCGAAAGACCCAGCTTGAGCAGGCTGTCGGTCACCTTGGCGCTGTCGGGATAGTCGGTATAGCTCTTCAGGAACGCATCCGCGGCTTCCCGGTACTGCTTGCGCGCGTAGTGGCTCTCGCCCAGCCAGAATTGCGCATTCGCAGCCTGAGGGTCGTTCGGATTGGCATCAAGGAACGCACGGAACCCGCGCTCAGCCGCATCGTAGTCTCCCGCCAGAATAAACGAATAGGCCGCATCATATTGTGACCGGGGAGACCCCGATGACAGTGCGGCCATTTCGTTCCCGCTGGAAACGCCCGGCGGAACATCGGCGCTGCCGGCCTCTCCCGATTGCGTGGAAAAATTCCCGCCGGTCCCGCGCGCCAGCGCGGAGAGGTCGAGCGGTCCGCCGCTGCCGCCTTCCTGATAGCCCCCCTCTGCCGCAAACTCCGCGTCGCCCGAACCGGCATCGGCCGGGAGCTGGCCGAGCGTACCGGTCGCCCGGCCGTAGCTCCCCCCGTCATCGATGCTTCCGGCGAGCCCTTGCGTGTCTGATGAGGATGGCGATTGGGCGTCGGAGCGTTTGCCCTCGCCCTGTTCCAGTTGCTGAAAGCGGTATTCGTTGTCTTCCTGCATGCGCCGGATTTGGTCCTGAAGCTGGCGGATCTGGAAGTTGAGCTGCTCGACCTGACCGGTCAGCGTGCGCATCTGCTCCTCCACCTGATTGAGGCGCACCGCCGCCTGACCGTCATCGCGCGACCCGAAGAGCTGCGCCTTGGCCGGCAGCGAAACAAGGCTGAGCGCGAACACCGTCGCGATCGCGGTCTTCAGGATGTGACAGACGAACGAGCGCGGCCGCACATGCGTCCCGCGCCGACGTCGCTCAAATCCGGTGAGACCGGATCTGGTGGACATTGAAAATTCCATGCATCTCCTCCGCCCCGACGGGGTCGCTGTCGTCTCTTGCGCGGCTGCACGCGCCGACCACGGACGCGACACCGGGTCGCCCGGCGCCTTTCCTCAAGACCGTTGCGCCCGTGCCGGACAAAGAGACGAAGTTCGAATTCAGGTGACTATCACAGGGCGCTGCGAGTTCGGCCAAATTTTGACGCGAGCAGACCGGGCAGGCAACCGCCGCGGGCAAAACACGAAAACGGCCGGATGCGCCAAGCGCTTCCAGCCGCTTCGAAGTCTTTCCGCGTGGCGACGCAATCAGCTGCCGGCGTTGTTCAGCACCGTGACCGCCCGACGGTTCTGCGTCCAGCAGGATTCGTCGTTGCAAACGGCAACCGGACGTTCCTTGCCATAGGAAATCGTCTTGACGCGGCTTGCCGAAATCCCGCGCGAGACGAGATAATCGCGCACAGCGTTGGCGCGACGCCCACCAAGGGCGATGTTGTACTGACGCGTGCCGCGCTCGTCGGCATGGCCTTCGATCGTGACCGTGTAGCGACCGTAGCTCTGCAGCCACTGGACCTGCTTGTTTAGCGTCGCCGTCGCCTGTGCCGACAAGGTCGTCTGGTCCTCGGCAAAGAACACGCGGTCACCGACATTGACGACGAAGTCCTGGCCGGTGCCCGGCTGGACATTGCCCGTCAGACCGTCCGGCTTGGTCTGTGCGCAGGCGGCGAGCAACAGCGTGCCCGCGACGACGGCGGCGAAACGTACGCCCCGTCCCTGCATCCCGAAATGCATCATGAATTCCTACTCCTGATCCCCACGGCCCCGACAGGGTAAACGCTTTTACAGCAAAACTGGTTAAGCCGCCGTTGAGCAACGTGGTTAAGATTTCCTTGCACGACCCGTGGCGCGCGCAGGCTGCATCGTATCGTTTGATGCGTCGCGCGATCCGGCCAGACCCAGATCTATCGCCGACAAGCCTATCCCGGCAGGGCTATTCCAGCAAGGGAGACCAGGCCGGATCCGAGGCGAAGGCCGGCGCCGGCAACCGCTGTTCGTTGTAGCCGGTCAGATCAACGGTCCACAATTGCGGCCCGCCATTGGCGCCCGGCGTCTCCCGGAAGAACACCAGAACCCGTCCGTTCGGAGACCAGGCCGGCCCCTCGTTGTGATAGCCTTCGGTCAGAATGCGTTCGCCGGATCCGTCCGGCCGCATCACGCCGATCATGAAGCGCCCCTTGTGCATCTTCGTGAAGGCGACGAGGTCTCCGCGCGGGGACCAGACCGGGGTTGAATACCGTCCCGGCCCGAAACTGATGCGCTGCGGGTTTCCGCCATTGGCGTCCATCACGTAGAGTTGCTGGGACCCGCCGCGGTCGGATTCGAACACGATCCGCGCACCATCCGGCGAATAGGACGGACTGGTGTCGATCGCCGACGTGTTTGTCAGCCGGGTCGTGCGGCGCGAGCGCAGATCCATGACGAAGATGTTGGCATTGCCGCCCTGCTGCAGGCTCATCGCCACCTTCTGCCCGTCGGGCGAAAAGCGCGGTGCAAAGGTCATGCCCGGGAAATTTCCGACGACCTCGCGCTGGCCCGTCTCGATGTTGAGCAGATAGACCTTCGGGTCGGCCCCGTCATAGGCCATGTAGGTGACTTCCTGACGCGACGGAGAAAAGCGCGGCGTGAGCACCAGGTCGTTGCCATTCGTGAGGTAGCGCACATTGGCGCCGTCCTGGTCCATGATCGCCAGCCGCTTGACGCGCTTGTCCTTCGGCCCCGTCTCGTCGACGAACACGATGCGCGTGTCGAAGTAGCCCTTCTCGCCGGTCAGACGCTCGTAGATCGCATCCGCGATGATATGGGCCATCCGCCGCCAGTTGTCGGAGGTGGTGTAGAACTGCTGCCCGAGCATCTGCTGGCCGGCGAAGACGTCCCACAAGCGGAACTCCGCGCGAATGCGCCCGTCGGACTGGCGTTCGATCGCGCCGACCACGAGCGCCTGCGCGCCGATCGGCCGCCAGGAGGCGAACTGCGGCGGCGCGCCCGTGCTTACGTTCTTCTCGATGAAGCTTGACGGATCAAGCGTGCGAAACAGGCCGGACCGGCCGAGATCCGCGCTGATTACCTCGGAAATCTGTGTCGCCAGGTCGGCATCGTTGCCCTGGCCGGAAAAAGCAGGGATCGCGATCGGCAAGGGTTCGATGTTGCCCTGCGTGACGTCGATCTCCACCACGGCCTGCGCCGGGCTCGGCGGCAGGAGCGCTAGACTGCCGATCGTCGCGGTAAACAGCATCGCAACGGCGGACAACACACGGGCTGTGGCACGTCCAACGGCCCGCCGCGGCTTCACGCTTGGCTTCATCGCTCGAGGCTCCATCATGCGAGGCTCCCATTCGGCGCGACCGCGCGCGCCGCCTTATGCAGTATCATGTTTCCGGGCGCGGCCGGAACCGCATCCGTAAGGGAAAGGTCCCGGCTGGCTGTCCGACATATCATCCGCCCAACAGGTCCCGGGGGTCGAAGTTGATGATGACTTCACGCCAGGATTCGTATTTCTCGCGCGGCAGCGAATAGGGCGCACAGCGCAAGACCGCCCGCCGCGCGCTTTCCGCCGCGATCGTGAACGACGGGTTGCCGCTGGAATTCAGCACCTCGGGACGCTGTTCGACATCGCCTGACGACGTCAGGAAAACCTTGAGCCGCACATTGAGGTCGGACGCACCAGCCGTTCCCGCAGGCGGGCTCCAGCATTGCGAAATCTGACCGCGCAACGCATCGAGTTCCGACTGGCTCATCGTCACGTTGCTCAGCCCCTCACGGCTGCCGAGCGAGGCGGGCGTGTCGGAGGACGACGGCGCACCACCGCCCGCAGGTTCCACCTTGTTCAAAAGCGCCGCGATCTGGTTGGGATTGAAGTCCTTTGGCGGCTCGGAGCGCGGCGGCGGAGTCGGTTTGCTTCGCGGTCGCGCGGACGCCGGCAACGGCGGCGGTGCTTCGGCCACCTGCGGTTCCGGTTCCGGCGCAGGTGCGGGCTCCGGCTCGGCTTCCACCGGAAGCGGCTCGGGAGGCGCGGGCTCCGGTGGCGCAGGCTCGGGCGGGGCCGGTTCCGGGGGCGGCGTGGGAGCGGGAGCCGGCGTCGGTTCCGGCGTCGCTTCGTTTGGCTGTTGTGCGGCGACTTCCGCCGGCGGCGTTTCTGGATCGGGCTCCGGTACGGGCTTTTCCGACGGCCTTGTCGCCTCGATCTCGCGGATTTCCGCGTCCTTCTCGCCGATCCGCAAGCGCGTGAGTTCCGAGATCGGGACGAGATCCACGGGAAGCGTGTCCACCGGACCGACATCGAACGGGCGCGCTTCGGGAAATGACACCACTCCCCAAACCAGCACGGCCAAATGGCCGCCGATCGATGCGATCAGACCGACGCGCATTACCCGAAAAGGCTCCTCATCTACTGCTGCTCTTCCAGTGTCACGAGACCGAGCCGCTTGTAGCCAGCCGCATTGATCCGTCCCATGACGCGCATGATCGTGCCGTAGTCGGCGTTCTCGTCACCGCGCACGAAGATCCGTTCATCATAGCCGTTCTGGGCAATCGCCTCGAGCGTCGGGATCACCTCATCGGCGGCGACTTCCGTATCCTGCATGAAAATGCGCCCGTCGGCGGCAATCGAGATCGTGATCGGCTCGGTCGCGCCCTCGAGCGGATTTGCCTGCGTCTCCGGCAGGTCGAGCGGCACGCCCACGGTCAGGAGCGGGGCCGCGACCATGAAGATGATCAGGAGCACCAGCATCACGTCGACGAAAGGCGTGACGTTGATCTCGCTCATCGGCTGATGGCGACGGCGCCGCCGCCGACGTCCACCGCCGTGGTCGTCCGATGCGCCGAGCTGCATCATGGCTCAGCTCCTCTCGTCGATCTGACGCGACAGGATCGCGGAAAACTCGTCCGCGAAGCCTTCCATGCGTGCAGCGAGCTTGCCGGCGTCGGCGGAGAGCTTGTTGTAGGCGATCACGGCGGGAATGGCGGCCAGCAGGCCGAGCGCCGTTGCCAGCAGCGCCTCTGCGATGCCGGGCGCCACGACCGCGAGATTGGTGCTCTTGGAGGCCGCTATTGCCTGAAAGCTGGTCATGATGCCCCAGACAGTGCCGAAAAGACCGATGAAGGGGGCGGCCGAACCCACGGTCGCCAGCACCATCAGCCGCGCCTCGAGGCGTTCCGCCTCGCGCGCGATGGTCACATCCATCACCCGGTCGATGCGCTGGCGCAGACTGGCGATGGCCGGTCGCGCGCCCTCGTGGCTGCGTTTCCATTCACGCATCGCCGCGATGAACAGCGCCGACATCGAGTGGTTCGCCCGTCCCGACAGCGTGCGATAGAGTTCCTCCAGCGACTGACCGGACCAGAATACGGTCTCGAACCTGTTCATCTGCCGCTTGGTGCGCACGAACAGCAGCCATTTGTCGACGATGATCGCCCAGCACCAGATGGAAGCGCCCACAAGTCCGATCATCACCAGCTTGACGACAAGATGCGCCTCAAGGAAAAGCGCGAAGAACGACATGTCGCCCTGGGGTGCGGCGAGGGTCGTTTGTGCAAGTTCTACGGGATTCATTATATAATTGGACCTCTTGCCCGATGCCATCGGCACGTCTGCCGGATCGGCCGCCGGTTGCCCGCCATCCGGACGCACCGTCCGGACCAGTCATGTTCGCTGAGTCACCCGCCTCAATGGCGAGCGATTTTGGCGAAACTGGGACTGTATCCGCCGAATTTCTCCGGCATTAAGCAGGCGTTAAGGTTACTGCACGGTTAAGACGAACGCTTTGGCGATCGCGAATTCCATCGCCGCCAGACCTCAGCCGGCCGCGGACGGGCCGCCCAGACGGGCGGCAAGCTGCTCCGGCAGACGGCGCGGGCGTCCCTCCGCGGAAATGACGGCAACCGTGACACGGGCGGAAAACAGCGGGGTCTCCGCGCGGCGCACCTCCTGCGCCAGGCAAAGCCTTGCCCCGCGCGCGCTTTCAAGCCGCGTGACAACCTCCAGCGCGTCGTCGATGCGCGCCGGCGCGAGAAAATCGATCTCCATCCGCCGCACGGCGAAGGCCAATGCCTCGCCATGCACCCCGTCGTTCAAGTCTGAGTGATGCACCCCGCAAAGCCGCAGGAAATCGGAACGCCCGCGCTCGATGAACTTCAGATAGGCCGCGTGATAGACAACACCGGTAAAATCCGTGTCTTCATAATAGACCCGGACCGGAAGGACATGACCGTCTGCCGTCAGTCGCCCGGCGAGATCGGGCCAGGGATCCGGCTCATCCCTCATTGCCGTCCCCGGTGAAGAGGCCCGGCTGCAGCGGATTGACGGCGCCGGGCACGGCAAGGCCAAGATGCTGAAAAGCTGTCGGCGTCAGGATGCGCCCGCGCGGCGTGCGCTGGATGTAGCCCTGCTGGATAAGATAAGGCTCCACGATCTCCTCGATCGCGTCGCGCGGCTCGGAGAGCGCGGCCGCGATGGTCTCGATGCCGACCGGCCCGCCACCGAATTTCAATGCGATCTGGTTGAGATAGCGGCGGTCGAGCTGGTCGAGCCCGGCGCTGTCCACCTCGAGTTGGGTCAGCGCCTTGTCGGCGATGCCCGCATCCACCGTTTCCTGCCCATCGACAACCGCGAAATCGCGGACCCGGCGCAACAACCGCCCGGCGATGCGCGGCGTGCCGCGCGCTCGGCGTGCGATCTCGCGTGATCCGTCGGCGCTCATGCCGATCCCGAGCAGACGCGCGCCGCGCGTCACGATCAACTCGAGTTCCTCGGTGGTATAGAACTGCAGCCGCACCGGAATGCCGAACCGGTCGCGCAAGGGCGTCGTCAAAAGCCCGAGACGCGTCGTCGCCGCCACCAGCGTGAACTTCGCCAGATCGATCTTGACGGAACGCGCCGCCGGCCCCTCGCCGATGATGAGATCGAGCTGGAAATCCTCCATCGCCGGATAGAGCACTTCCTCCACCGCCGGATTGAGCCGGTGGATCTCGTCGATGAAGAGCACGTCACGCTCTTCCAGGTTGGTAAGCAGGGCCGCGAGATCGCCGGCCTTGGCGATCACCGGCCCCGAGGTCGCCCGGAAATTGACGCCGAGCTCGCGCGCCATGATCTGCGCCAGCGTCGTCTTGCCGAGCCCGGGCGGGCCGACGAACAGCACGTGATCCAGTGCCTCGCCGCGGGCCTTGGCCGCGCCGATGAACACCTTGAGATTGGCGCGCGCCTGCGCCTGGCCGACGAAATCGTCGAGCACCTGCGGGCGCATCGTCGTGTCGATTTCATCGCCGCGAACCTCTGACGTCACCAGGCGCGGGTCGGTCTCGCTCATGCGGAGAGCTCCTTGAGGCCGAGACGGATCAGCGTCGCGGTGTCGGCCCCCTCGCCGGCCGACTTGACCGCCTTGGAGACGGCCGCACTCGCCTGCGCGGAGGGGTAGCCGAGGTTGACCAGCGCCGACACCGCATCGCCGACCGCCGAGGACGCGCCGCTTGACGCCTGCTGGGAAACGGAGATCGTGCCCTGATCGACGCTGGCATAGGCCGGCGCCTTGCTCTTCAACTCACCGACGATGCGCTCGGCCACCCGCTTGCCGATGCCGGGCGTGCGGGTGATCGCGGCCGTGTCGCCCAGCGCGATGGCATTCGCGACCTCCGACGCCGACATCACGCCGAGCGCCGCCAGCGCCACCTTGGCGCCGACGCCCTGAACGGTCATCAGCAGCTGGAACCAGGCCTGTTCGGCGCGCGAGGAAAACCCGTAGAGCCGGATCATGTCCTCGCGCACGATGGTCTCGATGAAAAGAACCGCAGCCTCGCCGGGCGACGGCAGGCCCTGCAGCACGCGCGCCGGGCAATAAACGAGATAGCCGACGCCGCCGACATCGAGGATCACATGATCCTCGCCGAGCTCGTCGACACGGCCCTTGAGCTTTCCGATCATCAGGCAAGACCCTCCGCAATCCGGGCAATGGCGCGCGCGCCGCGATGCTGTGCGTGGCAGATGGCGATGGCCAGCGCGTCGGCCGCATCATCGGAGTTGAAGGTGGCCTTCGGCATCAGCACCTTCACCATCATCCGGATCTGGTCCTTGTCCGCATGACCCGTCCCGACAACGGTCTTCTTGACGAGATTGGGCGCATATTCCGACACGGCAAGGCCGTTGAGGGAGGGAACGAGCAACGCGATCCCGCGCGCCTGGCCGAGCTTCAAGGTCGCGCCGGCGTCCTTGTTGACGAAGGTCAGTTCCACCGCTGTCTCGTCGGGCCGGCTCTCGGCGACCACCTCCTGCAGCCCGTCGTGCAACTGGCGCAACCGGTCGGCCAGGGTCTTGCGGTTGTCGGAGATCACCGTTCCGCTGGCAAGGAAGGTCAGCCGGTTGCCGCTGGCGGCGATCAGGCCCCAGCCGGTGCGGCGCAAGCCAGGATCAATTCCCAGAATTCGAATCGGCGCTGTCATGGAACAAAGCGGTAACGCCAATCGCACGCCGTGACCAGAGGCAGCACCGGCAAGCGGCCGTTTTCCCGCCCGCATGACAGCGGGATACGCGGCAACGCGGGCTTGCCTTTCGCCGTGCTTGCAGTTCCACTGGGCGCTCGCAATTCTCCAGCATTTGTTCCACTCTGGCCCGGGGCTTCGCCGGCGGCCTCACACACTCGAACGGAGCGACATGAAGACAGCTCTCGCTGACCTATTCGCGCAGCTGCCAGAGCCTGGAACGCTGGCGCTGCTTGTTGGGGCAATCGCGCTGGCCGGCGCGGTGCGGGGGTTTTCCGGCTTCGGCGCGGCGATGATCTTCATGCCCGTCGCCTCCACGGTGATCGATCCGGCCGCCGCCGCCGCCGGCTTTCTGCTGCTCGACACGCTGGTGACCCTGCCGTTGCTCGCGGGCGCCGTTCGGCGTTGCGACTGGTCGACCGTGCTTCCCGCCTGCATCGGCGCGATGATCATGGTGCCGCTCGGCGCCGCGATCCTCGCCCGCGCGGACACGCTGGCGCTGAGATGGAGCCTCTCGGTCATCGTGCTCGCCGCGCTGGCGCTTCTGGTTTTCGGCTATCGCTACACGCGCGCGCCCGGCCGGCTGGCCTCCGTGGCTGTGGGCGCCTTCGCCGGGCTTTTGTCCGGCGTGTCGCAGGTCTCCGCGCCGCCCGTCGTCGTCTTCTGGGCCGCCGGCCCGAAACCGCCGTCGGTGATCCGCGCCAATCTCATCGCCTTCTTCGCTGTCGTGGGCGTCTCGGTCTTCGTCGCCTTTCTCTACAACGGCTTTTACTCGCGCGCCGTGATCGCACTCTTCCTTGTGCTTGCGCCGGTCTACGGACTGGCGATCTATGGCGGAGCGCGCGGCTTCGGAACGGCATCGCCGCAGGCCTACCGTCCGGTGGCCTACGGGATCATCCTGTTTTCCGCGATCTCGAGCCTTCCGCTGCTCGATCCCTGGCTGCGGTAGGCGTGGCCCCTCAGGCGGCGCGCACGGTCTGGATCAGCTCGCGCATGCGACCCATAAAGATCGCGGATGCAAGAATTGAGCGCGGCGGAATGCTCGCGCACCCGGACCGTTCTGCAGGAGGCTTGCGAGGGGTCGCGGAAGATTTCCCCGGTTCGAAATTCTCGTCGAAACCACGCTCAAAACAAAACCGCCGGCAGAGCGGGCGGCCTTCAGATTTCGAATATTCAGACGTTCCGGGAACGTCAGGCCGCCGTCAGGCTCGCCAGGGTCTCGTCGTCGATGTCGTAGTTGGCAAAGACGTTTTGCACGTCGTCGTCGTCCTCGAACATGGCGATCAGCTTGAACATCGTCTGCGCCTTGTCCGCATCGAGCGGGGTGAGGTTTTGCGGCTTCCAGATCGCTTTCACGGTTTCGGCCTCGCCGAGCGCCGCCTCGAGCGCCTTGGACACGTCGCCGAGATCCTCGAAGGCACAGATGATGGTGTGGCTTTCCGCGTCCGACTGGACATCTTCGGCACCGGCTTCGATCGCCGCTTCCAGCATCTCGTCGGCACTGCCGGTCGAAGCCGGATAAACGATCTCGCCAACACGGTCGAACATGAAGGCAACGGACCCGGTCTCGCCCATCGATCCGCCGCACTTGCTGAAATAGGAGCGCACGTTCGACGCCGAGCGGTTGCGGTTGTCGGTGAGAAGCTCGACGATCACCGCAACACCGGCCGGTCCATAGCCCTCGTAGCGGATCTCCTCGTAGTTGTCGCCCTCGCCGGCCTGGGACTTGTTGATCGCCCGCTGGATGTTGTCCTTGGGCATGGACTGGGCCTTGGCGTTTTGAACCGCCAGGCGCAGGCGCGGATTGGCGTTGATATCCGGCCCGCCCATCTTGGCCGCGACCGTGATCTCCTTCGACAGCTTGGAAAAGATCTTGGATCGGACCGCGTCCTGGCGGCCCTTGCGGTGCATGATGTTTTTAAACTGGGAATGTCCGGCCATGTCGTGTCCTGGTTCGTCGCTGCATCGCCCGAAAACCTCTACGGCGGCAATCGGGGGCCCCTCTGTGCGGGCCATCCCCGATGGCACTTGCGGCGCATCGTGCGAGCGACGACCGAAACCGGTCACGACGCGACGATACCCGATGCCGTTGGCAAAGCGCGGGCTACAAGATAGATCGCGGCGTTATAGGCCCGGAAACGTCAAAAATCCAGACGCCGAACCGCAAGCACGTCAAGAAGACGGCAACCAGAACTCCGGCAGCGCCGGGCTGAGCCGCCCGCCAAGCCGCAAGGGTGCCACCGCTTTGGCCAGTCCGGTGCGGTCGTCCGTCTCCACCGCAACGCCGCAGACGGTCGCTTCGCCGAGCGCCGGGGTAAAGCGACCCGACGGGATCTTGCGCAGGAACCGGGAGATCGGCTCGTCCTTTTCCATGCCGAGCACGGAATCATAGTCGCCGCACATCCCGGCATCGCTCATATAGGCCGTGCCGCCGGGAAGGATCTGGTGATCCGCCGTCGGCGCATGCGTGTGGGTTCCCACAACCAGCGTGGCGCGTCCGTCGGCGAAATGCGCCAGCGCCTGCTTCTCGCTCGTCGCCTCGGCATGCATGTCGATGACGACGGCGTCGACCACCTGGCCGAGCGGCGTGCTGTCCAGCAAGGAGTCGATGGCCATGAACGGATCGTCGAGGCTGTCCATGAACACCCGCCCCATGGCGTTGGCGACGAGAACGCGCGCGCCATTGCGGGCGGTGTAGATATTGGCGCCGCGCCCCGGTGCGCCCGGCGGAAAATTGATCGGCCGCAGCAGGCGGTCCTGCCGCCCGATATAGACCAGCGTGTCGCGCTGGTCCCAGACGTGATTGCCGGTGGTGACCACATCGGCGCCCGCATCGAGCACATCCTGGAGGATTTCTTCGGTAATGCCGAAGCCGGCGGCCGCATTCTCGCCGTTGACGATGACGAAATCGAGCGCGTAGGTCTCGACGAGGCCTGGAAGCGCATCGACAGCCGCCTGCCGGCCGCTGCGCCCGACAAGATCTCCCAAAAACAACAGGCGCATGCCTACTCGTGCTCCTTGAATTCCATGAGACCGGCCTCCGTCAGGATCCGGTCCAGCCGCTGGTCGTGGGCCTCTTCCGGAACGGCGTCGGCGCCTTGCGCGGAAAACGCCAGTCCGACCGTGGCCGGGGGCTGTCCCAATTGCCGCGCAATCCGCGCGATTGCGCGGTCGTAATATCCGCGTCCGTAGCCAATGCGCGCGCCGCGCAGATCGAAGGCGGCAAGCGGAACAAGCATGCAGTCGGGAATAAGTTCGTCCGCATCAGACGGGGGTTCCGCCGTGCCGAATCCGGCACGCACCAGAACGGTCTCGCGCGTCAGCCGGCGAAACACAAGCTCGCCCTCTACGATCGCGGGAAGGCAAAGCGAATGTCCCCGCGCCCGCAAGGCATCCATCAGCGGGCGGGGATCGATCTCGTCGCGGATCGGCCAGAAACCGGAGACAATGGCACCTTGGTGAAAATCAAGCGCATCGACATGCGCGACCAGCGCGAGACCGCCTTCGATCCGCACTTGCGGATCAAGTGCGGCGCGCCTGGCAAGGGCGGCGGCGCGAACGGCCGCCTTGCGCGACTGCAGGACATCGCGCGCGGCACCGCCGTCTTCGGTGTGTCCCTTGCGGGATGTGCCGGTCTGTCCGGTGTCGGATGCTGCCGTCACATTGCGCTCGCTTGACGTTTTCTTGCAGACAGACCGGAACGGTCGGAAAATGCGAATGACGTGGCCGCATCAGCCGTTGGAGTTTGCAATCCCGGGAATCCTACTGTGTAGGTGGGCGCCGTGTGCCCAAGCCCACGGGCGAGGGCAGGAACAGCTCCCAAGGGATGCGTAAGGCCCCGGGGATATGTCTCCTGACGAACCGCGCAGCCACGCCAGTCTTGGATATAGGGCCGGCACCGGATCAAACACAACACACGTTTTGTGTTTGGCTGCAAAAATGCAAAACGACCCATGTGTCCCCGGAGAAACGAAGGCCACCGATCCATGCCAGAGGAGCTTCAGGCATCGGATGCGCGCCCCGGCCGGCTCAGCCCCTCCGCCAGCGCTTCGATCCGCTCCGCGGCCTGGGTGACGCGCTCGGCAACCGCTGCTTCGCTTTTTTCTTCCCGCTCGAGCGTGGCGCGGCGCGCCTCGCGCAGGCTTTCCACTTCGTCCTCGAGCGCCTTGAGCCGCCGCTCGCGCTCGGCCAGTTCGTCGGTCACCATGATCCCGGCCATCACCGTCAGCCGCAAGTCGCCGATCTCGCCGAAACTCCCGCGCAACGTATCGATGCAGCCGTCGAAGCGGCGCGCCAGTCCCGTCAGCCGCTCCTCTTCGCCATCGTCGCAGGCCATGCGAAAGCTGCGGCCGTTGATGGTCACGATGATCTGAGCCATTCAGCCTCCTCAGCCGCCGTGCGTTTCAAGAACGGAGCGGATCGATTCCATCGCCGACACCAAACGGCGCGACACTTCACGGTTGGCATCCTCGAGCCGCCCGACGCGCGCTTCCGATGTGTCGAGCGTGGAGGCCAGTTGCGAGCGATCGTCGCCAAGCCGCTGGACCTCCTGCTGGAGACCCGTGACCGACAGGTCGGCCTCCTGACGGCGTTCAACGGCAGCCTCGAGCCGACCAACCGCCCGTGTCAGCCGCTCCAGCGCCGCCTCGACCGGGCGCTGCGCCGATCCCACCCCGATATGTCCCGTCTCGTCCATTGCCATCTTTGCTGTTGTCGCCTCGTCCGCCGACGCCCGGCTTCCCGAAGCCGCTTGCGTGCCGACGCAATCTCAGCGCATCGCTATAGCATCCCTTTGCCGAAGAGGCGAGATCGCCGGCCGCTCGGAAGCGCCGGTTTGGTGGGCATCCGCTTTGTTGACTCCCCGGGGGTTCCTGATATTTGTCGACCCGCCTCGCGAAGACGGCCGGCCGGGCCGGCTTGCAGGCGTGGCAGCGGGCGCGTTTTCATCCTCCCGAATGCAGCCGCCACGATCAATATGACATTCCCCGCGTGGCAATCGCGCCGGGGCGCGAAATCCAGGACTGCAATGCCCTTGCGGCCCCCCGACAGGGACAAACGGAACCTAGCAATGACCGATCTTGAAAAGCACAATCGCATGGCGAATGCGATCCGTTTCCTCGCCGCGGACGCCGTTGAGGCTGCCAAGTCGGGTCACCCCGGCCTGCCCATGGGCGTCGCCGACATCGCGACCGTTCTGTTCACCCAGGTGATGCACTACGATCCGACCTATCCGGACTGGCCGGACCGCGACCGTTTCGTGCTGTCCGCAGGCCACGGATCGATGCTGCTCTATGCGGTGCACTACCTTCTCGGGTCCGAGGACTTCACCCTCGATCAGCTGAAGAATTTCCGACAGCTCGGCGCCCTCACCGCCGGCCACCCGGAACATGGTCACGGCGCTGGCATCGAAACCACCACGGGCCCGCTCGGCCAGGGTCTGGCCAATGCGGTCGGCATGGCGATGGCCGAGCGCCACATGCGCGAAACGTTCGGCGCCGAGTTTGCCGACCATTTCACCTACACGCTGGTCGGCGACGGCTGCCTGATGGAAGGCATCAGCCAGGAAGCGATCTCGCTGGCCGGTCATCTGAAGCTGAACCGTCTCACCGTCATCTGGGACGACAACGGCATTTCCATCGACGGCAAGGTCTCGATCACGGATTCCACCGACCAGCTCGAGCGTTTTCAGGCGAGCGGCTGGGCAACGGTTGCCATCGACGGTCACGATCCGGAAGCCATTGCCTCCGCTTTCAAGACCGCGCGCGAAAACGATCGCCCGACGCTGATCGCCGCCAAGACGACCATCGGCTTCGGAGCGCCCAACAAGGGCGGCACCGAGAAGGTCCATGGCGCGCCGCTTGGCGCGGACGAGCTCGCCGCCACCCGCAAGGCGCTTGGCTGGGCGCATGAGCCCTTCGACGTTCCGAGCGACATCCTCGACGCCTGGCGGATCGCGGGCCTTAGGTCAGGCCAGAAGCGCAAGGATTGGCAGAAGCACCTCGAAGGCACCGATGCCGAAACACGCGGCGAGTTCGAGCGACGCTTGCGAGGCGACCTGCCCGCCGGTTTTGCCAATGCGATAACCGCCCTGAAAAAGCAGATCGCGGCCGACCGCCCGACGATGGCAACCCGCAAGGCATCCGAATTCGTGCTCGGCACCATCAACCAGGCGGTTCCGGAAACGATTGGCGGATCCGCCGACCTGACCGGCTCCAACAACACCCGCACGGCCGAAACCAGCGCGATCACGCCGGACGACTTTACCGGCCGCTATGTTCACTGGGGCATCCGCGAGCACGGCATGGCGGCCGCGATGAACGGCATGGCGCTGCATGGCGGCATGATCCCCTATTCCGGAACGTTCCTGGTCTTTTCCGACTATGCGCGCCCGGCCATGCGCCTTGCCGCGCTGATGAAGCAGCGGGTCATCCATGTGATGACCCATGACAGCATCGGCCTTGGCGAGGACGGTCCGACCCACCAGCCGGTCGAGCATTACGCAGCACTTCGGGCAATCCCGAACCTCGACTTCTACCGCCCCGCGGATGTGACGGAGACGCTGGAGTGCTGGCAACTCGCGCTGGAATCGCGCGATGCGCCGAGCGTGCTGGCGCTCACCCGCCAGAACCTCGCGCCGGTCCGCAAGACCTTCGAGGAGGAAAACCTCTGCGCCCGCGGCGCCTATGTCGTCGCAGACGCGGAAGACACGCCGGCCGCAACGCTGTTTGCCTCCGGTTCCGAGGTCGAGATCGCGCTGGCCGCGCGCGAGGCCCTGGTAGCCATGGGCATCCAGACCCGCGTCGTATCGGTGCCCTGCATGGAGCGTTTCGAGCGCCAGTCGGACGACTATCAGGCCGACGTGATCGGCGGACCGGGCGTCAAGGTCGCGATCGAGACTGGCATCCGTCAGGGCTGGGACCGGATCATCGGCCGGGACGGCGTCTTCATCGGCATGTCGGGTTTCGGCGCAAGCGCGCCCTACAAGGCCCTCTACGAGCATTTCGGCATCACGGCCGACGCCGTGGTGGCAGCAGTAACCGACCGCGTCGGCGCCTGAACGACAGGTACGCGCCCGGCCGGACCGGCGGCGCAGGCATTCCAACCGGCGGGCGCGGCGCCTGCCGGTCGATATTTCGAACACGTCCGCGCGCAGCCAGACACGGCGGCATCCCGCGGGCCGGACTGGACGGCGATTTGCGCCAGGAAAGGGGACACTCACATGACCGTAAAAGTTGCCATCAACGGGTTTGGCCGGATCGGCCGCAATGTTCTGCGCGCCATTGTGGAATCGGGCCGCACCGACATCCAGGTCGTCGCGATCAACGATCTGGGTCCGGTGGAAACCAACGCGCATCTGCTGCGCTACGATTCCGTGCATGGCCGCTTTCCCGCCACGGTGACTGTCGACGGCGACACGATCGACGTGGGACAGGGTCCGATCAAGGTGACCGCGATCCGCGACCCGAAGGAACTGCCCTGGGGCGAGCTTGGCGTCGACGTGGCGCTGGAGTGCACCGGCATCTTCGCCGACCGCGACAAGGCCGCCGTGCACCTGGAGAACGGGTCCAAGCGCGTTCTCGTGTCCGCGCCGGCCACCAATGCCGACAAGACGATCGTCTACGGCGTCAACCATGACAGCCTGACCAGCGCGGACATGGTCGTGTCCAACGCGTCCTGCACCACCAACTGCCTGGCACCGGTCGCCCATGTCCTCAACGAGGCCATCGGCATCGAGACCGGCTTCATGACCACGATCCACTCCTACACGGGCGACCAGCCGACGCTGGACACCATGCACAAGGATCTCTACCGCGCGCGTGCAGCCGCGCTGTCGATGATCCCGACGTCGACCGGTGCCGCCAAGGCCGTCGGCCTGGTGCTGCCGGAGCTGAACGGCAAGCTCGACGGCGTGTCGATCCGCGTCCCGACGCCGAACGTCTCGGTCGTCGACCTGAAGTTCGTCGCCCGCCGCGCCACCACGGTCGAGGAAGTCAACGAGGCCATCCGCACGGCGGCCAACGGCAAGCTGAAGGGCGTCCTCGGTTTCACCGACGACAAGCTCGTCTCGACCGACTTCAACCACGATCCGCATTCCTCCATCTTCCACATGGACCAGACCAAGGTGATGGACGGAACGCTGGTGCGCATCCTGACCTGGTACGACAACGAGTGGGGCTTCTCCAACCGCATGTCGGATACGGCCGTGGCGCTCGCCAAGACCATCTAGGACGACAGATGGAGATCCTCGGATTTCGGATACCGGGCATCTTCGTTTTTCTGGGAGCCTTTGCGCTTCTCGGGTTCGGTTTCTATCGTCTCCACCGGAAATCGGACCCGACCCATGCGGAGCGCCGCAAGATGTGGCACCCGGCTACGGACCAGGCCAGGGCCGGGACTGTCCGCAACCACTCCGGCGGCGGGGCCGACCCCTGACGGAAGGGTAGGACGTCTCGGACAGCCCGCCATTTGCCAGCCCCGACCGGGCCGACCTTACGGAACCTACGAAAATGAGCAGCTTCAAGACCCTCGACGATCTTGACCAAATCGCCGGAAAGCGTGCGCTCGTGCGCGTCGACCTGAACGTTCCGATGGACGGCAATCGGGTCACCGACACGACCCGCATCGACCGTATCCTGCCGACCCTGCGCGAGCTGTCGAAAAAGGGCACCAAGACGATCCTGCTCGCCCATTTCGGCCGCCCCAAGGGCAAGCCGGTGCTGGAAATGAGCCTTGCCCCCGTCGCTGCGGCCCTCACCGAGCGCCTCGGGGCACCGGTCGCCTTTGCCGCCGACTGTGTCGGCGAGACGGCGCGCGTGGCCGTCGACGCCCTGAACGACGGCGATTGTTTGCTTCTGGAAAACACCCGCTTCCATGCGGGCGAGGAAGCCAATGACGACGCCTTCGCCGACGACCTGGCGACGCTCGGCGATCTCTACATAAACGATGCCTTTTCCGCCGCGCACCGTGCCCATGCCACCACCGAGGGGCTTGCCCGTCGCCTTCCCGCCTATGCCGGACGCACGATGCAGGCGGAACTCGAGGCGCTTGAAAAGGCCCTTACGACACCGAAACGTCCGGTCATGGCCGTCGTTGGCGGCGCCAAGGTCTCCTCGAAGATCGACCTGCTCGCCAATCTGGTGAAAAAGGTCGACACGCTGGTGATCGGCGGCGGCATGGCCAACACCTTCCTGGCCGCCCAGGGCAAGGATGTCGGCAAGTCGCTGTGCGAACACGACCTGGCCGACACGGCGCGTTCGATCATGAACGAGGCGGAGACCGCCGGCTGCGACATTCTGTTGCCCACCGATGCCGTGATTGCTCGCGAATTCAAGGCCGGCGCGACCAACGAGACGGTCGGCGTCGACGCGGTTCCCGCCGATGCTATGATCCTCGACGTGGGGACGCAGACACTCTCCGCCATCAAGGCGAAGATCGATGCCTCCGCGACGTTGGTGTGGAACGGCCCGCTCGGCGCCTTCGAGATCGCACCGTTCGACACGGCGACGGTGAGCGCCGCACGCTATGCCGCGGCCCGCACCAAGAACGGTCCGCTGATCACAGTCGCCGGTGGCGGTGATACGGTCGCGGCCCTCAATCACGCCGGTGCGGCGGACGACTTCTCCTATGTCTCGACCGCCGGCGGTGCATTCCTGGAATGGATGGAAGGCAAGACCCTCCCGGGCGTCCTGGTTCTCGAGCGTTAAGCCTTTTGTTGATCCCCTCGCGCCGCGGCTTCTCAAGCGCGGCGCTTTTGATTAAAAGCCGCAGCATCGCGCGGAAACAGCGGCAATAAGAAAAGGACCGAACGGATGAGTGAGCGTCTCGAGGACATCGCCGAGGCCATCGTGGCTCCCGGCCAGGGCATTTTGGCGGCCGACGAAAGCACCGGCACCATCAAGAAGCGGTTCGACCAGATCGACACCGAGAACACCGAGGACAACCGCCGCGACTATCGCGAGATGCTGTTCCGCGCCGATGCGGCGATGACGGACCATATTTCCGGCGTCATCCTGTTTGACGAGACACTGCGCCAGAAGGCCGCCGACGGCACCCCGCTGGTCGAGCTGATCCGCAAGGCCGGCGCCGTTCCCGGCATCAAGGTCGACAAGGGCGCCAAGCCGATGGCGGGCTTTCCGGGCGAGACCGTCACCGAGGGCCTCGACGGCTTGCGCGAGCGGCTGGAAGAGTACCACGAACTCGGCGCCCGCTTCGCCAAGTGGCGCGCGGTGATCGATATCTCCGAGGACGACGGGCTGCCCTCGTCGACCTGTATCCAGGCCAATGCCCATGCGCTCGCCCGCTATGCGGCACTGTGCCAGGAAGCAGGCATCGTCCCGATCGTCGAACCGGAAGTGCTCATGGACGGCGCCGCCGCCAGCCATGACATCGAGACCTGCTACGAAGTGACCGAGTGGACACTCAACACGGTGTTCGCCGAGCTGTTCCAGATGGATGTCATGCTGGAAGGCATGATCCTGAAGCCGAACATGATCGTTCCGGGCAAGAACGCTGCCTTCCAGGCAGCACCCGAGGAGGTCGCCGAACTGACGCTGCGCTGCCTGAGCTCGACCGTGCCGGCCGCCGTTCCGGGCATCGCCTTCCTGTCGGGCGGCCAGTCGGACGAGCTTGCCACCGAGCACCTCAGCTTGATGAACGCCTCCGGCAACCTGCCGTGGAAGCTGACCTTCTCCTACGGTCGTGCCTTGCAGCAGTCCGCGCTGCAGGCATGGCGCGGAAAGACGGAAAACGTCGAAGCCGCTCAGGCCGCCTTCGCGCATCGCGCCCGGATGAACGGCCTCGCCGCCAGGGGCGAATGGTCAAAGACGCTCGAAACCGCCTGACGCCTAGCCGGACGCAGCGTTGTCGCTTGCGTCATGCAACGAACGGGAGGGACAGTTTTGCCCCTCTTTTGCCGTGATCGGCCGCCATCTCTCCTGATTGAGCGATGACCGATCGCCCCGCGTCTCTGGCGAACCGGAAGGACGAGCGACGTGCACCCGCGCCTCTATCTGATCTCACCGATCGACCTCGATCCGGACAGCTTTCCGTCAGTTGTGGAAGCCGCGCTTTCCGGCGGCGATGTTGCCTGCCTGCTGATTGCCGAGGGTGATTGGGGAGAAGCCACCTACCAGAAAATCGCCGAACAGATCGTCCCGATCGCCCAGGCCGCAGGCACTGCCATCCTGCTCCAAAACGACACCCGCTCCGCCGGGCGCGCCCGCGCCGACGGCGTGCATGTCGACGCCGGCTCGGAGACCCTGTCCGGGGCGCTGGAAACGTTTCATCCCAACGGCATCGTCGGCGTTGGCGATATTCGCACCCGCCACGATGCGATGCGGGTGGCGGAGCTGGGCGCGGACTATGTGTTCTTCGGCCTGATCGAACGCAGCGAGGATGGCGAGGTTCATCCAAAGACGCTTCAATTCGCCGACTGGTGGTCGGAACTGTTCGAAACCCCTTGCGTCGCGCTCGCCGGCAGTGCCTTCTCAGGGATCGAAACCTGTGCCGCAACCGGCGCCGATTTCGTGGCCGCCCGCGGCGCGATCTGGACCCATCCGGACGGCCCGGCGGCGGCCGTGGCCGCGGCGAACGAGATACTGGCCCAATACACGCTGTCCAATTCGGAAGACGGATGACCAAACACGCCACACCGGGAATCCGAGCGCTGACGTTGGCGGCGATGCTTGCCACGGTGCTGCTTTCCGGCGGCGCGGCACTTGCGCAATCGGGCGAGCCGCCGGAGGTCTCTCCGCCGCAGACGGCGCCGCTGGAACGGGACCCCGCAGCCGGCCCCGCGACACCGCCACTGGTCGGCACCGCCTCCGAACTCCAGGCGAAGATCGACGGACAGGAGCCGTTGCCAAGCCCCGTGGGAACGCGCCCGCCGCTGCCGCTCCCAGTTGAGGGCGAATCCATCGACTACGCCTATGGCGCGTTCCAGCGGGGCTGGTATCTGACCGCGCTCTCGCTTGCCACCCCACGCGCCGAAGAGGGCGACACCGCAGCGCAAACGCTTCTCGGCGTTCTTTATGAAACCGGACGCGGCCTGCCGCAAAATGCCGGGAAGGCGGCGAGTTGGTATTCGCTCGCGGCGGAAAACGGCGACATCAAGGCCGCGCTGCGCTACGGCCTGCTTCTGCTCAATGGCATCGGCGTTGCCCAGGACAAGGAAAAGGCGGGCGACATGTTCAAGATCGCCGCCGACGCCGACGTACCGGAAGCGATCTACAATCTCGCCGGATTGTACCGGACCGGCGAGGGCCGTGCGTACAATCCCGACAAGGCGCTGGAGTTGCTCCAGAAGGCCGCTGATCTCGAGGACATGGACGCGCAGTTCGAACTCGCGCAATTCCGTCTCGACGGACCCGCGGATGTGCGCGACGAGGCCCGCGCCGCGTTCTGGATGGGCCGCGCCGCGCGCCAGGGCCATGTCGGCGCGCAGGTTCGCTACGCCATCCTGCGCTTCAACGGTCGCGGCGTCGATCCGGACGAAACCGAGGCCGCCGACTGGTTCGAACGGGCTGCGACCTCGGGAAATCCCGTCGCCATGAACCGTCTGGCGCGGGTCTACGGCTTCGGTCGCGGACGCGACGTCGATCTGGAGAAGGCTGCCGGCTGGCACCTTGCCGCACGCGGGCTGGGTGTTTCGGACCTGCAGCTCGACGGCATCCTGGCCGGGCTGGCCCCTGACGCCCTGGCGGCGGCGGAAGCCTTCGCCAAGGATTACGTCGCCGATCCGACGGCCGCACCGGATGGCGGTCCCATTCCCTGAAGCGGCGTTTCCGGCCTTTTTGCTTGATTGGCGACCGGAAGTGTGGTGCACAGGCCGCGCATCAGGAACCATGCGGCAAGGTCGCGATCCGCGCGGCGAAGGACACCGACCCGGCACAGGGTGCCGAAACGGGGTCTTGCGCGCGCAATCAGCCCTTGCGTTCATTCACAGTCAGCGTCCGCCCCGTCGTGCGACAGGTTCGGCGGCGCGGAAACCGGCAGACGAGCTCGAAGTCATGAAAATCAACGGCAATGAAATCAAACCCGGCAATGTGCTTCAGCATCAGGACACGCTCTGGGCCGTCGTCAAGACGGACCATGTAAAGCCAGGCAAGGGCGGCGCCTTCGCCCAGGTGGAGATGAAGAACCTCATCGACGGCCGCAAGCTGAACGAGCGCTTCCGCTCCGCCGACAAGGTCGAGCGCGTCCGCCTCGAGCAGCGCGATTTTCAGTACCTGTACCCGCAGGACGACATGCTGGTGTTCATGAACACCGAGACCTACGAGCAGATCGAGCTGCAGGCTGATTTCGTCGGCGAACGTGCGGCCTTCCTGCAGGACGGCATGATGGTGACCCTCGAAATGCACGAGGAACGCCCGATCGGCATCACGCTGCCGCAGTATGTGACGCTGGAAATCACCGAGGCCGACGCGGTCGTCAAGGGCCAGACGCAATCGTCCTCCTACAAGCCGGCCATGCTGGAAAACGGCGTGCGCGTGATGGTGCCGCCGTTCATCACCGCCGGCGAGCGCATCATCGTCGACACCGAACTGGTGGAATACGTCAAACGCGCCGACTGATCGACCCGCCAGCGCATCGACTGCCGGCGACGGAGACAATCCATCGTCCGCCGGCGGTCCCCAAGTGAACCCACGTTTCCGGGCCCGGTCTCGCCGCCCGCACGTCTTCAGGAACCGCGATGTCCCGCTCAGCCATTCTCAATGTCATGGTCCAGGCCGCAATCAAGGCCGGGCGGAGTCTCGCCCGCGATTTCGGCGAGGTGGAAAACCTGCAGGTCTCGCGAAAGGGTCCGAGCGACTTCGTTTCCGCCGCAGACCTGAACGCCGAGAAGATCGTGCGCGCCGAGCTGCAGAAGGCCCGCCCCGACTACGGCTTCCTGATGGAAGAGGCGGGCACCATTCCCGGTGACGACCCCCAGCATCGCTGGATCGTCGATCCCCTCGACGGCACCACGAACTTTTTGCACGGCATTCCGATCTTCAATGTCTCCATCGCGCTCGAGCGCGACGGCGTAATCGTCGCTGGCGTGATCTACAACCCGGCAATGGATGAACTCTACACCGCCGAGCGGGGTCGCGGTGCCTTCATGAACGATCGTCGTCTCCGGGTTGCCGCGCGCAAGGCGCTGCCCGACTGCGTGATCGCGACGGGCATTCCTTTCCTGGGCGTTGGCGACCACGCCCGCTCGCTCAAGGAAATCCGCCAGGTGATGGGCGAAGTTGCCGGTCTGCGCCGCTGCGGCGCAGCCGCCCTCGATCTCGCCTGGACGGCCGCGGGACGTTTCGACGGCTTTTGGGAACACGGTCTTTCTCCGTGGGACATGGCAGCCGGTCTCTTGATGGTGCGCGAGGCCGGCGGGTTCGTCACGGACATCAAGGGCGGTGAAAAGATGTTCGAGACCCGGTCGATCGTTGCGGGGAATGAGGCCGTTCAGGGCCAGTTGCGAAAGCTTCTGGCGAACGCAGACGACTGAGCCGACACGCCCGCACGAATTACGGCTTTTCACACAAGGGACAATCGCGCTATCAAGGGCGCGTCTCGAACAGGGGAGTCGACAAGCCATCATGGCGCGCGCCTATGATCCGTACAGCCTGTCCAGTCCCTGGGTCTATCTGATCCGGATGATGATTTTCCTGGCGGTGGTGGCGTTTCTCGCCCTCATCCTCTATCGCCAGATCGCGACCGCTTTCATGAGCAATCCAGGCCTCAACGGCCTGATCCTCGCCACGGGGCTGATCGGTATTCTGCTTGCGATCCGTCAGGTCATCCGCCTGATGCCGGAGGTCAACTGGGTCAACGGGTTCCGCCTCGGCGATCCGGGCATCGAGGTTCGGCGCCCGCCCGTCCTGCTGGCGCCGATGGCGACGCTTCTGGGCAATCGCGCGGGCGAGACGATGCTCTCGCCGGCCACAACCCGCTCGATCCTCGATTCCATCGGCATGCGCCTCGACGAAGCCCGCGAGATGGCGCGCTACCTCACCGGTCTGCTCGTCTTCCTCGGCCTGCTCGGGACCTTCTGGGGCCTGTTGCAGACGGTCGGCTCCGTCAATGTCACGATCCAGAGCCTGGACGTCGGCTCGGGCGACGCCAATGTGATCTTCGAGGATCTCAAGGCGGGTCTTGAAGCCCCGCTCTCGGGCATGGGCACCGCGTTTTCCTCATCGCTTTTCGGTCTCACGGGTTCGCTCGTGCTCGGCTTCCTCGACCTTCAGGCAGGCCAGGCGCAAAACCGTTTCTACAACGAGCTTGAGGACTGGCTGTCCACGCAGACTGACATCGAACCGGAAGACGGCGCAGGTGGCGGATCGGGAATGGCCGAATTGCGCTTCGCCATCGACAATCTGCGCAAGGCGGTGGCCGACGGCAGCGGCGGCGCGGGCCGCAATGCTGCTGTTGCGATGGCCAATCTGGCCGAAGGCATTCAAGGGCTGGTGCAGCACGTGCGCAACGAACAGCAGATGATGCGCGAATGGGCGGACGACCAGTCCGTCCAGCAAAAGCGGATCGAGGAGTTGCTGAAGTCGATGTCCCGCGCCTTCGAGCGCATCAAGGACGACAAGAGTTGAGCGGACCGGAAAGGACGGGCTGATCATGGCCGGCTCACGGCTCAGACGGCGCGATGCGCGCACCGACTATTGGCCGGGCTTCGTCGACGCCATGGCGTCGCTCCTGCTGGTGATCATCTTCCTGCTGTCGATTTTCGTGCTTGCCCAGTTCTTTCTGGGCCAGCAGCTCTCCGGGCGCGACACGGTGCTGAACCGCCTCAATGCACAGATCAGCGAGTTGACGGAGCTGCTTGCGCTGGAACGGGCGAGCGGGCGCGACCTGGAAGATACGATCGCCTCCCTCACCGCCAATCTCAACGATGCACAATCCGAGCGCGACAGGCTGGCCGGCCTGCTTGACGCGTCCGCCAACCAGGCCGATCAGGCCGGAGGGGCCGTTGCGACGCTGGAGACCGCGCTCGACGCGGAAAAGCGGCTGTCCCAGCGCGCGCTGTCCCAGGTCGAACTGCTCAACAAGCAGATCTCCGCCCTGCGCCGGCAGATCGGCGCGCTGGAAGCCGCACTGGAAGCCTCGGAAAGCCGCGACCGGGAGAGCCAGACCAAGATCGCCGATCTCGGCCGCAGGCTGAATGTGGCGCTGGCCCAGCGCGTACAGGAATTGTCGCGCTACCGCTCCGATTTCTTTGGCCGGCTCCGCGAGATCCTGTCGCAACGCTCCGATATCCGCGTCGTCGGCGACCGTTTTGTCTTCCAGTCCGAGGTCCTGTTTTCCTCTGGTGAGGACACGATCAACCCGGCGGGCGAGGCCGAGCTCAAGAAACTCGCCGACGCGGTCCAGGAGCTTGCCGTCCAGATCCCCGACGAGATAAACTGGGTGCTGCGTGTCGACGGCCATACCGATGCCCGTCCGCTGTCGGGCACGGGGCGCTTCCGCAACAACTGGGAGCTGTCGGCGGCACGCGCCATTTCCGTCGTGCGCTACCTGATCAACCAGGGCGTCGACCCGGAACGCCTGGTCGCCGCAGGCTTCGGAGAGTTCCAACCTCTCGAGGACGGCGACGACCCCGAAGCGCTGGCCCGCAACCGCCGCATCGAACTGAAACTCACCGAGCGCTGAGCCCCCGCGCCGGCGCGAAAAAAGCCGCCCCGGAGATCCGGCGCGGCTTGTCTCAGACTGTGCCACCAAAGGCGTGAAGAGCCGCGGCTCCTCAGCTCTTGTCGGTGGGTTCTTCGTCCTTGGCCGCTTTGTCAGCGTCCTTTTCGACGGCATCGGGTACCTTGGCGATATCGCCGTCATCGTCCGTTTCGGACGTGCTTTCCTCGCCTGCGTCGGCAACGGGTTCGGCATCGCTCTCGGCGTCCGCTTCCACGTCACTCTCCGACGCATCCGCATCTCCGGCGAAGGGATCGGCAGGCACCTCTGCATCGTCCGCGGGAGCCGCGCCGCCGTCCTTGAGCGAATTCAGCCTTGCGAAAACGGCATCCGCGTCGATTTCCTCTTCCTTCGGCTGCGTCGGCGCCGGACGGGCAAAGGCGGCTGCCATCGCATCTTCCGACGTCGTCTCGTCGACCGGCAGAAGAGTGGACTCGACCTCGGCTTCCGGCTTCGGCGGCAGGTTCTTCGAGGCTTTCTCGACTTCCATGTCGAGCTCGATCTGGCTGCTCAGGCCAAGCGTGACCGGGTCCATCGGCGTCAGTTGCGCCGAGTTCCAGTGCGTGCGCTCACGGATCGCCAGGATCGTCGGCTTGGTGGTGCCGACCAGACGCATGATCTGGGCATCTTTCAGTTCGGGATGATTGCGCACCAGCCACAGGATCGCATTGGGTCGATCCTGACGACGCGACACCGGCGTATAGCGCGGACCCTTGCGCTTGGTTTCCGGCACGCGGGTCTTGGCTTCCTGCAGCTTCAACCGGTAGCCGGTGTTGGCTTGCGCCTTGTCGATTTCCTCACGGCTGAGCTGGCCGGTCATGACCGGGTCGAGCCCCTTGATCCCCTGTGCGGCCTCGCCGTCCGCGATGGCCTTGACCTCAAGAGGGTGCAAGTTGCAGAAGTCTGCAATCTGATCGAAGCTCAGGGACGTGTTGTCCACCAGCCACACGGCCGTTGCCTTGGGCATCAAGGGAGGCGTTGCCATGGGTAAAATCCTCCTGTGCGCTTCGCCAGGTCCCAAGCTTTCGCAAGGCGGCTGGCAAAGCCGAAATCATGTCACTTTGACGGGGAACTTGCAGGCTTATACGCGCTTCGTGCCCCGAAATCAAACACGGATCAGGGCGCGGCGCCGGTCAAAAGCACGATTTTTCCGATGTGACCGGAGCTCTCCATGCGCGCATGTGCCTTCGCGGCATCCTTTAGCGCAAACGTCGAATCCATCACCGGTTGGATCTCGCCCCTCTCGATCAGCGGCCAGACGTTCTTTGCCAGTTTTTGCGCGATCGCAGCCTTGAAGGCGGGGTCACGCGGACGCAGGGTCGAACCGGTGTGCGTCAGACGCTTCACCATCAGGCGCGCGAAATTCACCTGCTCGCTCACCCCGTTCAGCGTGGCGATCTGGCAGATGCGCCCCTCGACCGCCGCCACCTTCCAGTTGCGCTCAACATAATCGCCGCCGACCATGTCCAGGATCACATCGACCCCGCGCTTTTCAGTGATCTCGAGGATCTCCGACACGAAGTTCTGGCGGTTGTAGTCGATCACGTGATCGGCTCCGAGCGCGCGCGCCGCCTCAGCCTTTTCCTCCGAGCCGACCGTGGTGAACACCCTTGCCCCGAAGGCCTTTGCAAGCTGGATCGCGGTCGTCCCGATCCCCGACGTGCCGCCATGCACCAGAAAGCTCTCACCCGCCGTCAGGCCGACCCGGTCGAAGACATTGCTCCAGACCGTGAAGAATGTTTCGGGAAGCGCAGCGGCCTGCGTCAGCGTAAGGCCCTGGGGCACGGGCAACACACACCCGGCATCGGCGACCACATATTGCGAATAGCCGCCGCCGGACACCAGCGCGCAGACGGCATCGCCTTCCGCAAGACCCTCGACGTGCGGCCCGAGGCCGACAATCGTTCCGGCAACCTCCAGGCCGGGGATGTCTGTCACGCCGGGAGGCGGCGGATAGGCGCCCTTGCGCTGCATCACATCCGGCCGGTTCACCCCGGCGGCGGCCACCGCAATCAGAACCTGCCCCTCGCCCGGAGAAGGCACCGGACGGTTTTCCGCGGCAAGCACGTCGGGTCCTCCCGGGCTCTTGAAGCCGATTGCCGTCATCATGCGCTCGGTGGTGCTCATCGCTGCCTCCAGGGTCTGAAAAATCGCGTACCGACCGGTTTACGCATTCCCGCCATCCCTGACAATTGACGCAGGACCGGAAAGCCGGAACAATTGATCTCTGACTGGGCAAGCTGACGGGAGATCGCAAGATGGCGGCCAATGAGGAAAGCGCACGTCCGCTCACGGCGCCGGTCGTGCTCGGCGAAGACCTGTCCCGGCTGTCCGAACAGGAGTTGGCGGAGCGGATCGCCCTGCTCCAGGCGGAGGTCCTGCGGGTGACCGCGGAGCGCGATGCCCGCGGTGGCGTTCGTGCGGCAGCGGATGCCGTATTCCGCAAATAGAGACATCAATAAACGCTGACGAACTCAATGCGCTTGTCTCACGGCGACGCAAGGTGACCCATTTCAGGTCATTAAAATTTTACTCATTTACCGTTTATTAAGCTTTCCAAATTATAACTTTGTATATCCAGTCATCTGGATTTCGAGTGGCTCCTGTCCACTCTGTTTGACGCCTCCCTGTTAATGACTTCGAGCCGCGTTCGTCGCGGCTCTTTTTTTGTGCCGCGCTTCGGTGTATCCCGGGGACGGACACAGGAGGATCGTGGCCTCCTCCCCTTGGCACACCGTTTGCGAAGTGACCTTAGACGTCACAGCACACGGCCCATTTCGGGACAGCATGCACCGGACTGAAACCGGGCATCGCCCAATCCGGGCCGCCAATGCGACAAGACCCACGAGTTTACAGGAGGCACAGGCGCATGACGGACCGGAACACTCGGACCTTCCAGGGCGGCCCCATCGATTTCGTCGACAGGCTTGCCAATTCGGAGATGTTTTCTGCGCTGTTCAGCGACGGCATGGCGCTGGTGGAAGAGACAGCCGCCTATCTGGATGGCGACGGTCGGGTGGAATCGAAATCGCTGCCGCGCGCGGCATCGCTCGCCTATGCGACCGAATCGATGCGCCTGACCACCCGGCTGATGCAGATGGCCTCATGGCTATTGCTGCAGCGCGCCGTGAACGAGGGCGAGATGTCTTTCGAACAGGCGGGCAACGAAAAGAACAAGGTTCGCCTCAACACATTGGCCTCCAGCCAGGGCGGACCCGGCTGGGACGAGCTTCCCGCACAGCTTCGCGACCTGATCGACCGCTCCGTGCGCCTTCAGGAGCGCATCCTGCACCTCGACCGGATGATCTATGAGGCCAAGGACCGGGCGCCGACGCCGGTGCCGGGCGAAAACCCCGTCGCCGCGCAGCTCAATGTGCTGACCGCCGCCTTCGGCCAGAACCGCCCGTCATGAACCGAGTGTCCTGAACCGACGCCGTCACACACCCGCCCGTCGATGCGCCGGCGGGTGGCGGTTTCTGGCGAACATTCGTTCTTCGTGCCACGGCAGACATGAAAAAACCCCGGCTTCTGGCCGGGGTTTTTCGTTTTCGCACAAGCGCCGCAGAAGCGGCCATTTCGGCTCAGTTGCCGAGGAAGCCCGCGTATTTGTTCTTGAAGCGCGACACGCGGCCGCCACGGTCCATCAACTGACGGTCGCCGCCGGTCCAGGCCGGATGCGTGCGCGGATCGATATCCAGCTGGAGCGTATCGCCCTCTGCGCCATAGGTGGAGCGCGTGTGAAACTCGCTGCCATCCGTCATCACCACCTTGATCGAATGGTATGCGGGATGAATGTCTTTTTTCATCGTTAGTCCCCGTGCCTGCGGCTGACACCGGCCCTGGGGAGGCTCGGCGCGTCTGGTTGATCTCTGCTATACCGCGACAATCCGAAGAAACACGCGCCGCGCCCGGCGATGCCGACCTCTACCGTGTTTCGAGTGGATGTGCGGTTCTCATGGGCTGAGCCGACGACCGGCCCAGGACCCGAAACCCTGATCGCGTGCCTATACCCGATACGCACGGCGAAAACAAGGGCGGGGTTGCCGCTCCCGGGCTCGAAGCCCGCGGGCCGATCGTGCCAGCCATTCGCGGACGCGAAAACGCCGGTGCGGCCAAACGCCGGCATAGAGGCGCTTGGCCTTGGCATACCGATCCGGTTATGGTCCGCTCAAGATCCGGCGCGGACGACGCCGCAAGACCGAAAAGACGTTTCACGGAGAAGAGAGACAGCGTGTCCCGCTATGGTTCATCAACGGCTCCCCAACGGGCCGGAAAACGCGACATCCGGCCGCTTGCCGAATTGCTTCCCTATGTTGCGCGCTACAAGCTGCATGCCACGCTTGCCCTGCTTGCGCTTTTCGGCGCATCGGCAACCACACTGGTGCTGCCCGTCGCCATCCGCCGGATGATCGATTTCGGCTTCGGCGCCGACGATCCCTCGCTGGTGAACAACTATTTCGCGGTTCTGATTGCCGTTGCCGCCGCCCTCGCCACCTTCTCGGCCCTGCGCTACTTCCTCGTCACCTCGCTCGGCGAACGCATCGTCGCCGACGTGCGCGCGGATGTATTCTCGCATCTCGTGCATCTGTCGCCGGCCTATTTCGACAAGGCCAGATCGGGCGAAATGATCTCGCGCCTTACCGCCGATGCGACCCAGGTGAAATCCGCGGTCGGCGCCAGTGCCTCCATCGCCATGCGCAACATGATGATGTTCCTCGGCGCGTCCGGCATGATGGTCGTCACCAGCCCGCGCCTGTCGCTCTTCGTGCTCGGCGCCATTCCGGTGATCGTGCTGCCGCTGATCGCCTTCGGCCGCTCCGTGCGCCGACGCTCGCGCCACGCGCAGGACACCCTGGCCGATGCCTCCGCCTATGCCACGGAGGTACTCGGCGCAATCCGCACGCTCCAGGCCTTCACCAACGAACGCCATGCCGGCGGGCGCTTCTCGTCCTCGGTGGAAGAAGCCTTCCGGGCAGCCCGAACCGCCATTCTGGCCCGCGCGCTCCTCACCGGCTTCGCCATCTTCGTTATCGCCTCCAGCGTGGTGACGGTTCTGTGGGTCGGCGCGAGCGATGTCTTTGTCGGCCGGATCACCGCCGGCGAGCTCGGCCAGTTCCTGCTCTACTCGATCTTCGCCGCCGGCGCGCTCGGCGAAATGAGCCAGGTCTGGGGCGAGATCTCGCTCGCCGCCGGCGCGGCCGAGCGTCTTTCGGAAATCCTCCAGATCAAGCCGCAGATCGCGGCGCCGCCGGCACCCGCAAAACTGCCGAAACGCATGGACGGCGCGGTACATATCGACAGCGTGTCGTTTTCCTATGGCGCCGAGGCAAACCTTCCCGTGCTCGACGGGATCGACATCGACATATCGCCCGGCGAAACGGTCGCCGTGGTCGGCCCCTCCGGCGCCGGCAAGTCGACGCTGTTTCACCTCTTGATGCGTTTTTACGATCCGACTTCGGGCACCATCCGCATCGACGGGTTCGATTTGCGCGATTGCGACCCGGTCGACATCCGTCGCCATATCGCACTGGTGCCGCAGGATACGACGGTCTTTGGCGCGACGATTGCCGAAAACATCGCCTTCGGGCGCGCCGATGCCAGCCGCGAAGAGATCGAGGCGGCGGCCGTCGCGGCCTCGGCGGACGAATTCGTCCGCGCGCTCGAAAAAGGCTACGACACGCCGGTCGGCGAACGCGGCATCACCTTGTCGGGCGGCCAGCGCCAGCGTATCGCCATTGCGCGCGCCATCCTCAAGGATGCGCCGATCCTGCTGCTCGACGAGGCGACAAGCGCGCTCGACGCGGAGAACGAAACGCTCGTGCAGGCAGCGCTGGAGCGGTTGATGGAGGGACGCACGACGCTCGTCATCGCACACCGTCTCGCGACCGTTTTGAAATCCGATCGGATCGTGGTGATGGACGGTGGGCGCATCGTGGAAACCGGACGGCACGAGGATCTGGTCGCGCGCGGCGGGCTCTACGCGAAGCTTGCAAAATTGCAGTTCGAGACCGGCGCGCGCGCGTTCTCCGACACCGGGTCCGAACGCTCCGCAGCCGAATAGCGGCACGTGTCCCGGACCGCGGTCCTCAACCAAAAAAGCCGGCCAAATGGCCGACTTTTTCGTGACCGTGCCGCAGGCTCAGTCCTGGTCGGCAACCGGGACGGTGTAGTTCAGCGGCAGGCGCCCGCCATCCGCATAGATCGTCTGGCCGGTGATGTAGCTTGCATCGTCGGAGGCGAGGAAAGCGGCAACGCCGGCAATTTCCGACGGCTCGCCGACGCGGCGCAGCGGCGTGCGCGACAAAACCCGCGCCTTCGCGGCCGGGTCGGAATTCACCGAGGCGAGCATCTCGGTCATGATCGAGCCCGGGCCGATGCCGTTGACGCGAATGCCATACTCGGCAAGCGACAGCGCCGCCACCTTGGTCAACTGGTTCAACCCGCCCTTGGAGACCGAGTAGGGCACCTGGTTGGGGATCGCGAACACAGCATTCACCGACGACATGTTGATGATAGAGCCGGGCGTACCGCCCTCCTTGACCCTGTCGACCATGTGGCGCGCAACCGCCTGGCTGCACAGGAACGCGCCCTTCAGGTTGACGGAGAGAACCCGGTCGAAATCGGTCTCGTCGAGATCGAGGAAATCCGCGCCGACGACAATGCCGGCGTTGTTCACGAGAATGTCGATATCGCCATAGGCATCGAGCGTCGCGGCGACGAGATTGCGCACGTCGAGCTTCTCGGCCACGTTGCAATGGACGAAAAACACGTCGCCAAGCGCCTTGAGCTCGGCTTCCGCCGCTTCGCCGCGGGTTTCGTCCTGATCCGCGATGACGACCTTCGCCCCGTCCGTGACGAAGCGCTTCGCGATCGCGAAACCGATGCCGCCAGCCGCGCCGGTGACGATGGCTACCTTGTTTTCCAGGGACACTGGGATCCTCGTTTGTGGCGTTGTCGATATCGTGACTGTCCAGCCAAGCCGGACATCGCCGCGACCATAGGCCGGGGAAACCGGCCTGTCGATGGCCCGGATCCCACCGGTGCACGGCCCCGCCCGCAGACGCCTGAGGACGCTACGTCAAGTCGCGGCCGCACGCCCGGTCGGACTGTCACACCGCGAGACCGCGCGCTTTCAGCGCTTCCTCGATTTCAACGAGAATCGCCGGGTCGTCGATCGTTGCCGGCACCCGAACGTCCGTCCCGTCGGCGATCTGGCGCATGGTGGCGCGCAGGATCTTGCCCGAGCGCGTCTTCGGCAGGCGCTCCACCGTGATCGCCAGCTTGAAGGCCGCCACCGGGCCAATCTTCTGGCGCACCAGTTTGACCAGTTCCGCCTCGATCTCCTCATGCGGTCGGTTGACACCGGCCTTGAGCACAGCGAACCCGCAGGGTGCCTGCCCCTTCAGCGTATCGACCACGCCGATCACCGCACATTCGGCGACATCCGGGTGGCTGGCCAGGACCTCCTCCATCGCACCGGTGGAAAGCCTGTGTCCGGCGACATTGATGATGTCATCGGTGCGCGCCATGATGAAGAGATAGCCGTCCTCGTCCATGACGCCCGCGTCCGCTGTCTTGTAGTAGCCGGGGAATTCGTCGAGATAGGCCTTGTGGAAGCGCTCCGGCGCTTGCCAGAGCGTGGGCAGACAGCCCGGAGGCAACGGCAGCTTGACCACGACGTTGCCCAGCGTCCCGGCCGGCACGGGATGGCCCGCATCGTCCAGAACCTGAACGTCATAGCCCGGCATCGGAACCGTCGGCGAACCGTGCTTGATCGGCAGGAGCCCGAGCCCGAGCGGATTGCCGACGATGGTCCAGCCGGTTTCCGTCTGCCACCAGTGGTCGATCACCGGGACCCCGAGCTGATCCTCCGCCCATTGCAGCGTGTCGGGATCGGCACGCTCGCCGGCCAGGAAAAGGGACCGGAAACCGGCAAGGTCATAGTCACCGATCAGTTCTCCGCGCGGATCTTCCTTCTTGATGGCGCGAAATGCGGTCGGCGCGGTGAAGAGGCTTGCCACATTGTGCTCGGAGATCACCCGCCAGAACACGCCCGCATCGGGCGTTCCCACCGGCTTGCCTTCGAAGACAATGGTGGTCGCCCCCTGCAACAACGGCGCATAGACGATGTAGGAATGGCCGACGACCCACCCCACATCGGACGCCGCCCAGAACACCTCTCCCGGCTCGATTCCGTAAATGTTGGTCATCGACCACTTGAGCGCGACCATATGGCCGCCATTGTCGCGCACGACGCCCTTTGGCTGCCCCGTGGTTCCGGATGTGTAGAGAATATAAAGCGGGTCCGTCGCCTTGACGGGCACACACGACACGGTGCGCCCCTCCGCAAGTGCTTCGTCCATCAGCACGCCGAGGTCATGGTCGCGGCCGTCGGTCAGCACCGCCTTCGACTGTTCGCGCTGCAACACGAAACAGTTGGACGGCTTGTGAACGGACATGTCGATCGCTTCGTCGAGCAGCGGCTTGTAAGTCACCACGCGGCCCGGCTCGATGCCGCAGGACGCGGCGATGATCGCGGTCGGCTTGGCGTCGTCGATGCGGGTTGCAAGCTCGTTCGCGGCAAAACCGCCGAAGACGACCGAATGCACCGCGCCCAGGCGCGCACAGGCAAGCATCGCCATCACGGCTTCCGGGATCATCGGCATGTAGATGATGACGCGGTCACCCTTGGCAACGCCCTGGTCGCTCAGGACGGCGGCCATCGCGTTCACCCGTTCCAGCGTCTCCTCGTAGGAATAGACGGCCTTGGCGCCGGTGATCGGGCTGTCGTAGATGATCGCCGGCTGGCCGGGACGCCCGCGCTCGACATGCCGGTCGAGGCAATTGTAGCAGGTGTTGCACTCCGCGCCGGCGAACCACTGTCCGTAGTCGCCAAGCGTCTCGTCGAACACCTTGTCCCAGGGCTTGATCCAGTCGATCTCGCCGGCGGCCTCCGCCCAGAAGCCGTCCGGGTCGCGTTTCCAGCCCTCATAGACCTCGTGATAGCGGCTTGCCATCTGACGTTCCTCCCTGTTCCTTGCGCCGGCGGATTCCGGCCCGGAGATCTCCGCTGCCGGATCGTTGCCGACGATGCGTCTCCTGCCCATAGGCATCGTATGTGCCGCCAGACGCCGGGGAAAGGCAAGACTTCGGCGCTTAAGACATTCGGAGATCGGGAAGTTTGCGTATGGGCGCGATTCGGACGGTTTCGCGGCAGCAAGTCCCGGACCCCAAAGCGAAAACCATCTCCGCCGATGCAGGTGACACCGGCTCTCTCAAGGCCTATGACAACGCGAACGCCCCCGCGCCGAGACCTTCATGACCCCGATCACCGACCCCCTGTTCTACGCCTTTGCCATTCCCGCCGTCATCATGGTCGGCCTCGCCAAGGGCGGATTCGGCGGGCCGCTGTCGCTGCTCGGCGTGCCGTTGATGAGCCTCACCATCGCGCCGGTGCAGGCTGCGGGCATCATGTTGCCGATCCTCGTCGTGATGGACATGGCCGGGCTGTTCGCCTACCGCGGCATATACGACACGACGAGCCTGAAGATCCTGCTTCCGGCCGCGATCGTCGGCATAGCGATCGGCTATTTCACCGCCGCCTTCGTCAGCGAGGCCCACGTCCGTCTGCTGATTGGCGTCGTGGCGATCCTCTTCACGCTCAACGCCGTGGCCGGTGCGCGTGCCGGGGCCGAGCCGCGTCCCCAGCGACCCTGGCTCGGACGCTTCTGGGGCACGATCTCCGGCTTCACCAGCTTCGTCAGCCATGCCGGCGGACCGCCCTATCAGATCTACATGCTTCCGCTGCGCCTCGATCCGGTGCGCTTTGCCGGCACATCCGTGATCTTCTTCACCACGGTGAACGCGATCAAGCTGATCCCCTATGCCGCCCTTGGTCAGTTCGCGGCGCAAAACCTTGCCACATCAGCGGTGCTTTTACCGCTCGCGCCACTTGCAACGCTGGCCGGAGCCTGGCTGGTGAAGCGGATCCAGCCGGGGATCTTCTACAAGATTACCTATGCGGGCGTCGGCATTATCGGGATCAAGCTGTTCTGGGACGGACTGAGCGCGCTCTTGGGCTGAGGCCTTGAGACCATTGCTGTTGATCGCATGACGCTTTGCCGCTTTGATGGCGCGTGAAACGGCGACCGGATTGCGGACCTGCCGGAGACTCGGAGGACAGAATGGCCGAAAGCGGCAGCCCCTACACACGCGATCTCGACAAGACGCAGGCAAACCACACGCCGCTGTCGCCTCTCAGCTTCCTTGCGCGCGCCGCAAGCATCTTTCCCGATCACACCGCCATCGTTCACGGAACGGCCCGCACCTCCTATGCGGACTTCTATGCCCGCAGCCGCCGTCTCGCCTCCGCCCTTGCCGCGAGAGGCATCGGCAAGAACGACACGGTCACGGTGATCCTCGCCAACACGCCGCCGATGCTGGAGGCCCACTACGGCGTGCCGATGACCGGCGCCGTCCTGCACTCCCTCAACACCCGCCTCGATGCGGCCATCATCGCCTTTCAGCTCGACCACGCAAACAGCAGGGTCGTGATCACCGACCGCGAGTTCGCCCCGGTGATGAAGGAGGCGCTGGAGCTCGCCGAGGTGTCGCCGCTGGTCATCGACTATGACGATCCCGAGTTTCCCCAGGACGGAGACCGGCTCGGCGCGCTCGACTACGAGGCCTTCGTGACGGGCGGCGATCCCGCGTTCGACTGGTCGCTGCCGGCGGACGAATGGGACGCGATCGCGCTGAACTACACCTCCGGCACCACCGGAAATCCCAAGGGCGTGGTCTATCACCATCGCGGTGCCTATCTGCTGGCCCAGGCGAACATCCTGACCGCCGGCATGGCCAAACACCCGGTCTATCTCTGGACCCTGCCGATGTTTCACTGCAACGGCTGGTGTTTTCCCTGGTCGATGTCGGTCGTGGCCGGAACCCATGTCTGCCTGCGTCAGGTGCGGCAAAAGCCGATCTGGGATGCGCTGGCCGACGAGGGCGTGACGCATCTGTGCGGCGCCCCCGTGGTGATGTCGACCATCCTCAACGCCGCGGACGCCGACAAGCGCGACCTCGGCGGGCGCGTCGTCGATTTCTTCACAGCCGCCGCGCCGCCGCCGGAATCGGTGCTCGCCGCAATGAAGGAGGCGGGCTTCAATGTGACCCACCTTTACGGCCTGACCGAGGTTTACGGCCCCGCCGTCGTCAACGACTGGAAGCGTGAATGGAACGCGCGCCCCGCGGCCGAACAGGCTGCGCTGAAGGCACGCCAGGGCGTGCGCTACGTCGCGCTGGAAGACCTCACCGTCCGCGATCCGGAAACCATGGAAGAGGTCCCGGCCGACGGCGAGACACTCGGAGAGGTGATGTTTCGCGGCAACGTGGTGATGAAGGGCTATCTGAAAAACCCGGAGGCGACGGCGGAGGCCTTCGCCGGCGGCTGGTTTCATTCCGGCGACCTCGGCGTGCTTCATCCCGACGGCTACATCCAGCTCAAGGACCGCTCCAAGGACATCATCATCTCCGGCGGCGAGAACATCTCCTCCATCGAGGTGGAGGAGGTGCTGTTCAAACATCCGCAGGTGATCGCGGCCGCTGTCGTCGCGCGCCCGGACGAGAAATGGGGCGAAACGCCTTGCGCTTTCGTCGAGCTCAAGGCCGGCGCCAGTGTAACGGCGGATGATCTCATCGCCTTTTGCCGGGAACGCATGGCGCGTTTCAAGGCGCCGCGCCATGTCGTCTTCACCGAACTGCCGAAGACATCCACCGGCAAGATCCAGAAATTCGTTTTGCGCGAGATGGCCAGGTCCGTGTAGCGGACCCCGATACGCCCACGCCTTAAACGACAAAAGCCGCGGCCAGGCCGCGGCTTCTGATGTCGTTCGGCAGGACAGGCCTGCAAGACTCGCGTCAAGAGAACTTCAGTGCAAGGTCGTGTTCGATTGCAGTTTCTCGATCTCGTCCTTGAGGTGAAGCTTCCGGCGTTTGAGGGAGGCGATCTCGAGCGAATCCGTGCTTGGATGCCGCATCGCTTTTTCCAGTTCACGTTCAAGGTCGGAGTGGCGTCTCTGCAACTCTACGAGATGCGACTGAAGGGACATGGATAACCTCCTTGCCTATGCGCTTTTGACCACACGAGTGTGACACAGCGGATACCGGCTGTCGAACGCTTCCGGGTTGCATCGAGGGCAAGGTTACCCTGCGGTTACAGCGTGGTTTGCCCCCTGCGACATCGTGTCGTTTCGTGACGTCGGGAACGTCGTTTTCGTCTCTGTTGAAGACGGCCCTACCGTAAACGGCGCACGCGCTGTATCCTGCCCGGGGCGAACAAGAATTCCGCGCAGGTTTTCGCGCGGTCGCCGACATCCGGTCCGAGCCGCTTCGGACCGCACGCGTGGAGTAAGGCATGGATTCAGGCATGAGCAGCGGTCACGATGAGAACGCGGTTCGCATCGAGCTTGCAAAATTGCGGCAGGAACACCGCGACCTCGACATGGCGATCTCGGCGATGAACGAAACAGGGCGCAGCGATGCCCTTCAGATGCAGCGCCTCAAGAAGAAAAAACTCTCGCTGAAAGACCGCATCACCACGCTGGAAGACAAGCTCCTGCCGGATATCATTGCCTGAACCGCACGCTGCGCCTGACTGACACGCCAGCCACCCTTGCGCCCACCATCGCGCTGCATATAGTGCGGAGCCTTGCATGAAAGTGTCCCGACAGGCAGCGCGGGACCGAACCGATTTCGGGGTAAAGGGCGCATGACCACGACACGACCGCCGGTGGCGATCATCATGGGCAGTCAATCCGACTGGCCGACCATGAAGCACGCGGCGGATACGCTCGACGCGCTAGAGATAGCCCATGACGCGCGGATCGTGTCAGCCCACCGCACACCGGACCGGCTCTACGACTTTGCCAAAGGCGCGAAGGATGCCGGGTTCAAGACCGTGATCGCGGGCGCCGGCGGCGCGGCCCATCTTCCGGGCATGACCGCCTCGATGACCTCCCTGCCGGTCTTTGGCGTACCGATCGAATCGCGCACCTTGAAGGGTGAGGACAGTCTCTTGTCGATCGTCCAGATGCCTGCCGGCATCCCCGTCGGAACCCTGGCGATCGGACGGGCCGGAGCCGTGAATGCAGCTCTGTTGTCCGCTGCCGTTCTCGCGCTCACCGACCCCGCGCTGGCGGATCGTCTCGACACCTGGCGCGCGCGCCAGAGCGCATCGGTTGCGGAGCGGCCTGTCGACGACGCCTGATGGCCTCCGCACCCGATATGCTCCCCTTTTCCAGGGCGTCAGCAGAACCCGAACCGTCTTGCAGCCGAAGGATCCGAACATCATGACCACTCAGGCGCCGTCCCGCCCGCTGTCGCCGGGCGACACGATCGGGATCCTCGGAGGCGGTCAGCTCGGCCGGATGCTGGCGCTGGCCGCCGCACCGCTGGGCCTGAAGACGCACATCCTGTGCCCGGATCCCGACAGTCCGGCTTTCGAGGTCGCCAGCAGTTTCACGATTGCCGGCTACGACGATATCTCCGCGCTCGATGTATTCGCGGCTGCGGTCGATGTCGTGACCTACGAGTTCGAGAACGTGCCGGGACCGACGGCCGCCCACCTTGCCGAGCGGGTCTGCGTGCACCCTGGCCCGAATGCGCTTGCCGTGTCGCAGGACCGCTTGGCCGAAAAGACCTTCCTGCACGAGGCCGGCGTGCCCGTTGCCGATTTCGTCCGGATCGACGCGGCCGGGGACATCGCGCCCGCGCTTGCGCATCTGGGCGGCACCGGCATCCTAAAGACCCGACGCATGGGCTATGACGGCAAGGGACAGGTGCTTTTGCGCGAGAGCGCCGATGCCGCAGCCGCGTTTCAACAAATCGGCAAGGCCCCGTCCATCCTCGAGGCGTTCGTACCGTTCGAACGCGAGGTGTCGGTGATCGCGGCCCGCGCGGTCGACGGCACGGTGCGCGCCTACGACGTCGCCGAAAACGTTCACCGCGATCATATCCTCAAGACCTCGACCATCCCGGCCGGCATTGATGCGCAACTGGCGGCGGAGGCCCGCGCGATGGCCGAGCGCATTGCCGAGCGCCTCGATTACGTCGGCGTGATCGGTGTGGAGATGTTCGTCCTGCCGCAGCGGGCGGGCGGGCGCATTCTGGTCAACGAGATCGCCCCGCGGGTACACAACTCCGGTCACTGGACGCAGGACGCCTGCCTCGTCTCGCAGTTCGAGCAGCATGTGCGCGCGATTGCCGGCTGGCCGCTGGGCAGCGCCGAACGCCACAGCGACGTGGTGATGGAAAACCTGATCGGCGACGAGATCGATCAGTGGCAGGAAATCCTGCGCGACCCCGCTGCCGCGCTGCATCTTTATGGCAAGTCGGATACGCGCGCGGGCCGCAAGATGGGTCATGTGAACCGCATCCGCCCGCAGCGCGCCTGATCTAAACGAGCCCGAGCCGTTCGCGCGCGGCAAAGCGCCACAAAAGCACGATGGACACCGCCGCCAGCCCGAAGGCGAGCCCCCACCAGATGCCGATGCCGCCCAGTCCCAGCGGGAAGGCAAGCGCATAGGCGAGCCCCATGCCGCCGACCCAGTAGCCGATGACGGCGATGACCATCGGCGTCTTGGTGTCTGACAGGCCGCGCAGCAGGCTGCCGCCGACCACCTGCGCGCCGTCGAAGATCTGGAACACGGCGGCAATCGCCAGGAAGGTCACGCCGATCGCCAGCACCTCGTCGGACTGCGGATTGCCGAGATCGAGAAACAGCGACACGAAGGGCTCCGGCTTCAGCCAGAACGCGACGGCGCAGATCACCATGAATCCGAGTGACACGGTCAGCGCCGCCCATCCGGCACGCCCCACGCCAACACGGTCGCCGCGTCCCGCGGCGAGGCCGATGCGAATCATGCCCGCCTGCCCCAGACCGAGCGGAACCATGAAGGTGATGGAGGTCAGTTGAAGCACAATCCCGTGGGCAGCCAACGGCACGGTTCCGATCCAGCCCATCATCAGGGACGAGCCGGAAAACAGTGCCACCTCCACGAGCAACATGATCGCGATGGGCCACCCGAGCCTGAGAATTTCAAAAAACTTCGACCAGTCGCTGCGCCACAGCCGCCCGAACACCGCATAGCGACGCAACTGCCGTTGCCGGAGGGTGTAGGCGACAATGATGAAGAACGTGACGAAGGACGTTGCGACCGAGGCAATCCCCGCCCCGACCAGTTCCAGGCGCGGCAATCCGAAATTGCCGAAAATTAGAGCGTAGTCGATCAAGGCGTTGAACACCGCGCCGGCAATGGTCGCCCACAACACCACCTGCGCCTTTTCCAGGACGGTGATGAAATTGCGCAACGCCATCGTCATCAGCGTGGGAAACACGGAAAACATCATGATGCGCGCGTATTCGCCAGCGAGCGCGGCAAGGTCCGGCTGCTGGCCGAATGCCAGCAGGATGTCCGGGGTGAACCACAGGATGCCAAGCGTGGGGATCGTGTAGAAAGCAACGAACCAGAACCCCATGCGAACCGAACGGCGCACGTCGCGCGTGCGGCGTTCTCCGCGGGCCTTCGCCGCCAGCGGAACAACGGCCTGAAGCACGCCCATGCCGAACAGCCAGATGACGATATAAAGGTTGAAGGCCAGAACGGCGGCAGCGAGTTCCGCTGCACCGAGCCAGCCGATCATCACCACATCCGTGGTGTTGATCGCCATCTGCGCGACCTGCGCACCCGCAATCGGAATGCCAAGCCGCAGGCTTTGGGTGATTTCGTTGCGCCACGCACCAATAGTTTCCACCGCGCTGGGCACCCCCGGCACCGAGGCTGTCATTCTCAAATCTCCCCGATCGGACCGGCAGACCGCCCCCACGCGTCCGGCTGGTCCCCTTTCCTGTCGGCCTGTGGTATCGTGCGCCCGTTGCAGCGTCCAGTGACGTTCCAGGCGACGCTGCAACGAAAGCAAACAAAACTGACGCAAATACACACGCGAACGCGCGCATCCGGCACTTATGGCGGTGGACAATATCCCCGACCTCTGCTAACTAGACGACCTGATTAGCGACGTGAAAGCGGCGCGCCGGTGCGTTTTGCACGGTGCGCGCCAGGTTTGCAGCTGATGACAGAGGCAGACCGGTTTCGCTTCCGAGTCACACAGCGAGTCCAACTGGGTGAGATCCGGCACCGGATGCGGCAATCGCATGGGTGCAAGAACGATGGGAAAAAACGCGTGCAGGTTCTGGTCCGCGACAACAATGTCGATCAGGCGCTCAAGGCGCTGAAGAAGAAAATGCAGCGCGAAGGCATCTTTCGCGAGATGAAGCTTCGCGGCCATTACGAGAAGCCGTCCGAAAAGAGGGCCCGCGAAAAGGCGGAAGCTGTTCGCCGTGCGCGGAAGCTGGCGCGCAAGCGCGCCCAGCGCGAAGGCCTTCTGCCGAGCAAAGCACCGCGCCGCTAGTTGTTTCGGGCGGGCCTGCGCATGCCGTCACGATGTCGCGCAGGACGCCCTCAGGCAAGCGATCGCATGAGTGCCTCCGATCATCTCTTTCATCGGAATTTCGCGGACGTCGTCCTGCCCGGCTGGGAAGCCGATGCGTGACAGACAGGTACCTGTCTGTCTTGCGCATGGGTTACGAGGACAGATTTTGCGGTGCGTCGGTTCGGCGCCACAATTCTGATACAGGATTTCCGCACCAGAGCGACAAAAGCAGGTTGCGTGTTGTGCGCAGTGCAGCCGTTCTGGAAGAGACGTGAGTCTGGGGTGGAAAACCGAGGTCCGGAAGGGGCAGCAATGCAGATAGCGAAGGTGCAGCACCGGGCCTCCTTGGCCGCAGTGATTTCTTGCGGTCTTCTGCTTTCCGCATGCCAGACCGCCGGCGTTTCCGGCGTACCGATCGACAGATCCGCAGGATCGGCTGCCAATATCGATTCGCTCAACGCAGTGATCGAGGCAAACCCGCGCGATGCCGCCGCCTACAACACGCGTGGCATTGCCTATGGTCAGGCCGGTCGTTTCAACAATGCGCTGGAAGACTTCAATACCGCACTTCAACTCGCCCCGAATTCCTATCAGGCCTACGCCAATCGCGCGCTTGTCAATCGCAGGATGGGTAACACCCAAGCCGCCATCTCCGACTACAGTTCCGCGCTGAGGATCAAGCCGGACTATGACGTTGCGCTTGTCGGCCGCGGCAATGCCTACCGGACGCTAGGTCGCAATGATACGGCGCTCGCCGATTTCAATGCGGCGATCGCTATCGATTCCAGCAACGCCCGCGCGTTCCACAACCGCGGCCTGATCTATCAGGCCCAGGGCCAGCACACGCGCGCCGTCGAGGATTTCGCAACCGCGATCGGGCTCGACCCCAACGCCGCGGAGCCCTATATCGCGCGCGGCGTCTCCTATCTTGCGTTGAACGATCCCAAGGCGGCGTTCTCCGATCTTTCAGACGCCGTCAACCGGGACAAGCGCTCCGCGGTTGCCTGGGCGAATCGCGGCCTTGCTCTGGAGCTGCTCGGCAAGCCGACGGATGCACGCCGCTCTTTCAACAGGGCACTTGGCATCGACGCATCAAACGAGATCGCGCGCGACGGCATCGGACGTCTCGACCGCGGCGGCTAGCCGGATCGCAGGCGCTGCAAAGCTCACGCTTGTCGACAGGTATTCCCCAAAAGAACAACAGGCTTTTCCACAGCTGGGCCGATTGCGGCCGCAGTGCGCGGATGCTCATACCTCAAGACGCTTGCGAGAAAGCCCCGTGATGCGTTGCACCGGCAAAGCGGAGCGTGTGCGTGTGATGGATTGCGGTTCAAGGACGGTCAACACATTCGAAGGAAACCCGGACCCGCAGCCGAGATCGGGCAGCCGGCGCACCAGCGTCCGGTTCTGGGTGATCAATCGGCAACGCCTGGACTTGTCGGGGCCGAGGCCCCTTAGCCACGCGCCGCGACCCGGACACACTTCGCAGACAGCCCGCAGCCGGCTCACCCTGCCCCTTTGTGCAAAATGCCTCAGCGCAGCGCGACAACCGGAAGCAGAACGACCGCTGGGCCGTCGTCAAACCGGTCGGCCCGCGGCGCCGCGCCGGTGCCGGTGCCGGACCCGAACCGGTTGGCAAAAACGCTGCCGCCCGGCGAAAGCAACAGCTCCAGCCGGCGCTGATTGGGGTGCGACAAGGATGCGAACGTGCGGGTGCGGGTGGTCGCCGCGCCCGAAATCAACGCCGGCATCGAGCGATCCGGCAACGCCGCAAAAATCGCCAACGGGTCGCGAATGACGGGTGCGGGCAAACGGCCGGACACGGATCCGATCCGGGCGGGCGCGCCTTCAGCCGCGCTGCGGCGCCTGGGAACAGCGATGGCACCTGTCCCCCCGCCACCCGCAGAGGCGGTGACCGCCGGTGCATAGGCGAGCGTTGCGGCATTGAGATCCCCTTGCGGCTTGCGCGAGGGCTGCATCGCGCCCGTTGCAGCCGCAATCGCCGAAGCGCCATCGCCTGGAGCCGGACGCGGGAAGGCACCCGCGCCCGTCGGACCCTGACGGAGTTCCGTCGTCTTCGGCAAGGGTGTCACGACGGGCGTGGCACTCGCCACCTGCACGGGCTGCCGGGCTTCGCTCACGGGCGGGGTCGGCTCGATGGCAGGAAGTCCGCTCGCAATCCGCTGAGCCTGAGCTTCAAGTGTTCCAGGGGCAACGGATCCCGAGGTTGCCGCCGCGACGATCGCAGCAAAACCGGCCGGTTTGGTTCGCGGGCGCACCTCCGCCACAACAATCGGATCGGTGGCTGTCGGCGCCGGCTCTTCGGCCGGTTCGGGACTGCGCACGCCGGGCGGCGCCTGCGACGGAACCGGTGGCGGCGTGTTGGCCTGAACGAGGCGTGAGCGCAACGGAGCCGGCGGTGTGGGTGCCGAAGAGGTCTCTTCCTCTTCTTCTTCGTCGCTCGAGAAGATCCTAGCGATCAGACCGGGTGACCCGGATGTATTGGTGGTAGGCGGACGCGATATCCGACGGCCGGTGTCGGTGGAAATATCCGATGAATTGCGCCGGATCGGCTGGGGAGCCGCACTGGCGACGACCGTGGCACGCGACGACCCGCCGCTCTTCTTCCGTGCCAGCGCTTCCGCGTAGCGCGGCATTTTCTTGCCGTCTGTCGGGACGTGGATGGTATCGCCGCGCGGAAAGACCTTGACGAGCTGGCGACGCGTCATGCGCGGCCAGTGCCGCACGGATCCCGTATCCATATGAACGAAAGGCGTGCGCGATGTCGGATAGTAACCGACGCCTCCGACTTCCTTGCGCAATCCCAGCGCACGCAGCTTGGAGACATTCACGCCGGGAATGAAGAAGTCCATGGCGCGGCCGCGGGTGTGCTGGCTCTTCTTGGCGACCCCGCGCGACCGGCGGCGAAGCATGTTGTTGGTGGCCGGAGAGCGATAGCCCGAGACCACGTGGATCGCCTTGCTGGTTCCCGCTTTCTGGTAGACGTCCCAGACGAGATCGAACAGTTCGGGATCCATCTTGGTGATTTCGTTGCGGCGCCAATCGCGGAGGAAGCGGTTCAACTCGCGCAGGCCCGACGACAGGTATCGGCCGTTCTTCTTGAACGTGATCGTCACGCGCTCGTGTGTGTGAGTGTTGTAAAGCTTCAGCGCACGCGTCTCGGCAGACGCCGGCGCGCTCGCAAGCGACAGCAGGGACACACACACCGCCAGCGCGATCGCTGCAAGCGAGCGTGTGCGACGTCGCAGCCTGGAGAACAGTGCTTCAAGCAATGTCAGTCTCGCTAGTTTGTCGGCGGGATCGCCGAACACCCGCCCCCCGTCGGACTGGTGTAGGCGAGCGAAGTTAAGAAGCCTTTACCGTATTCAAAAATGAGCGCAAATCGTGGCAAATACGCACCACATCCAAAAAATATCGAGAATTCCGGAAAAAGGTCGCTGCGGGCCGCCCCGCCAGGCACCGGACCGCAGCGTCGAAACGCATGAGATGCACGCAAAAACCGATGCCGTCCGGCAGGTTTCCCAACCGTGACTGGCTGCGGCGGGCGGCGCTCCTATCGATAAAGATCGTTCGACCCGCGCTGACGCAACCGGAAGACCTTGGCCCGCTGTTCCCGAATCGACAGCGTCTCGACGGTCTTCTTCGGAGCGGCGGACCGGCGCACAGCAGATGCGCGCTTTACCGGCGCCGCGACGGCGAACCTCTGCCACTCCTGCCAGCCCTCGATTTCGAGCGCTTTCGTCAGACGCGCGTTGTGACCATAAATGTCCGGTCGCCTCTGGAGGCGGCCGGCCTCATCCACATGGGCCGTGAAATAGGTCAGATGCACCGGAATGTGCCGCTTCAGATCGACCCGCTTCTCGCTGCCACCGATCATTTTCTTCAGGGCAGCCGCGTTCCACTGCGGATCGAGCTGCAACAGCGCATCGGCGAAAGCGAAAGGATCCTCGACGCGCACGCAGCCATGCGAGAACGCCCGGCGCGAGCGATTGAACAGCCGCTTCGACGGCGTGTCGTGCAAATAAACGGAGTGCTGGTTGGGAAACATGAACTTGATCCGGCCAAGAGCGTTTCCCGAGCCCGGACGCTGCCGGATCCGCACCGAGCGCAGGTTCACGCCCGTCCAGTCGATCGATGCCGGACTGACCACGCGCCCGCCCGCCACGACCTCATAGTTGCGCCTCGCCAGATAGCCGGTCGGATTGGCCTGTATGGAGGGCAGCAGTTCCTGCGACGCGATGGAATAGGGAACATTCCAGTACGGATTGACGATCAGGTGATCCATCTCATCGGAAAACACCGGCGTCTGGTTCGCCGGCTTGCCGACCACGACCCGCGTTTCATAGACTTCGCGACCATCGCGAACGAGCCGTGCCTTGAATTCCGGAATGTTGACGAAAACGTGGAACGCGCCGAGGTCGCGCGGCAGCCACCGCCACCGCTCCATGTTGGCAATGATGTCGGAGATGGCCATGCCGTCGTCGGCGGTCGCATTCAGAGCAAGCAACGTGCGCGGTCCGACGATACCGTCGGCATGCAGCCCGTTTTCCGTCTGGAAGGCCAAGACGGCGTCCTTCAGACGCGCGTCGAAAAGCGTCGCATCGACAGCCGCCTCGACCGGCGCATCCGCTTCCCCGTCGACGGGTGTCGTCTGCGAAACGACGGGCGCCTGAGCAGGCGTATCCGACACCGCTTCAGCCACCGGCGTTTCGGTGCGTTCGTCGGCAGCAAGCCCCATCCGCTCCCGCAGGATCGCAACCCGCGGGTCGCGCACGCCTTCCTTCAGGACCTTGCCGGCGGGCACGACCGGCGGCGCTGCATCCTCGGCGGACGCATTGCGCAAGGCGGCAAGCTTGCGGCGCAAGGCCTGAAAGCCGGCATGCGGCGGATTGAACCCGTCGAGAACAGCCACCGGGTCTGCACTTGATGAAAGCCTATCGAGAACGACGGACAGATCGGGGCGCTCCGGCGAAGCGGTGATGTAGCCGGACAGGCTCGAGGGCTCTACACGTCCGGCCTGGGCGTGCTCGGCGTAGGTCAGGAGTGCGGCCGACAGGGCGCGTTCGAAACGTGCTGCATCATCGACGTCGAGGCGGCCAACCTGACTGAGGAGATCCGAGGGAAGCGCATAGTCGCTCGCGGAAAGACCGTCTTCTTCGGCTCTCTCCATCCGCGCCACGAGCTTATAGGCGGTCAGGGTCGGCGCTCCGGTCTCCGTCCAGATCGGCTTGAAATTCCGCGCGGCATAAAAGCCGGCAACCGCCTTTCGGGTTGACTGCGTGAGATAGGAAACGTCCGCGTCCGGGTCACCCCGGGACGCCGTGTCTTCCAAAAGCATTTGGAGAGCCGTGACCGGCTTCGGTGTCACGATCGACCGCGTTTCGACCGGGTCGGACGCGGCTGAATCGGTTGTCGCCCATGCAGGGTCCCCGGAAACGGCAGCAAGGCCGAAAAATGCCCCGGCGAGCGAGGTACGCAAAAGGGCGGAGCGAAAATTCTTCGGCATAGTCGCGGATCCTGAACACGATGAGCGGACGATGAGGTGCCCGCGAAAGCTGCTGTCGCAAGGTTAACAAGCCTGTCAAAAACGGCCGATGCAAGTCACGCGAGGGTGATCGACGCGCTATTCGGCGGCGTCGGCATCATCTGTTGCATCGAGGCCATAGTCCTTCAACTTTCGGTAGAGCGTCGAGCGACCGATAGACAACCTTCGCGCGACTTCCGTCATGCGCCCACTGTAGTGATCGATTGCCGTGCGGATCATGTCCGCTTCGATTGAATCGAGCGCGCGCACATGACCGTGATCGTCGAGACAGCGCAGGTATCCAAACGGGACCTGCCTGCCGGAGGGATCGCCGCCGGCGCCAATGGCGGGGTGGAAGGCGGAGGCAGTACCGACCTCATGGGCGGGGCCGGGGTCGGTTGGGAAACCGCTATCGACGGACCGCGCAGCACGCGAAAGGTGATCCGGCCGCGGCGGCATACCGGCTCCTGACGATCCGATGGCGTCAGACGAGACCGATGCCGGCTGTCCCGGATCCTGTCCGACGCTTGCGAGCACCTGCGGAAAGTCGTCCATCCGCAAGTGATCACCTTCGCACAGGACGACCGCGCGAAACACCGCATTTTCAAGCTGGCGGATATTGCCGGGCCAATCGTAGGCCTGAAGCATCGCCACCGCATCGGGCGCGACGGTGGTGATATGCGAACGCCCCTCCTCCGCGACGAAACGCGCCAGAAAATGGCGCACGAGATCGGGAATGTCCTCCCGACGGTCGCGCAGCGGCGGCAACCACAGCGGAAAGACGTTCAGCCGATAATAGAGATCCTCGCGAAACTGCCCGTCCTTCACCAGATCGACGAGCCGCCGGTTGGTCGCCGAGATCAAGCGGAAATCGACCTTGACCGGACGCCGCGCGCCGATCGGATCGATCTCGCCTTCCTGCAGCGCACGCAAGAGCTTCACCTGGATGTCGGGCGGAAGTTCACCGACCTCGTCCAGAAACAGCGTTCCGCCATGCGCTTCCTGGAACTTGCCAACGTGTTTTTCCACAGCACCGGTGAAGGCGCCCTTCTCATGGCCGAACAGAATCGATTCCACCAGATGCTCGGGGATCGCTCCGCAATTCACGGTGACGAAGGCGCGCGCGCGTCGTTCGCTCGTTCCCTGGATCGCGCGGGCGATCAGCTCCTTGCCCACACCCGACTCGCCCTCGATCAGCACCGGGATCTGTGAGTGTGCGGCCCGGCTGCCGACACGGATGACCCGCTCCATCGCCTCCGAGCGCGTCACGATATCGTCAAACGTAAAGGTGCCGCTCGACTGCTTGTGGATGCGGGTGATTTCGCCTTCCAGCGCCTTCATCTTCATGAAGGTGCGAATGGCGACTTCCAGCCGTTCCGGCGACACCGGCTTGACCACGAAATCCTGAGCGCCGGCACGGATGGCGTTGACGGCGGCGTCGATGCCGGCGTGCGCGGTCTGCACGATGATCGGGATCGAGGAGCGCATCTCGCGAAGGCGCGCGATCACGCCCATGCCGTCGAGTTCGGGCATCACCAGATCAAGGATCAGGAGATCGATGTCGGCTCCGTCCGGTCCCGACAGGGCCTCGACCGCCTGCGCGCCGTTTTCAACCGTTCGCGAGCGATATCCGAAGCGCTTGACCGCTTCCTCAAGCAGCCGGCGCTGCACCGGGTCGTCATCGGCGATGAGAATGCGTCCGCTTGTCGGGATCATGTAGGTGCCGCGCCTTTCGGATCTCGCCCCTGTATCAATTCGGGTCACCGTAGCGCTCGAGCGGTAAACAAATCGTCCATCTTTTCCCCGATGCGCGCCCTCGGACACGATTGGACATTGCCCTCTCCCTGCAATCCACAATATCCAGAAGGAAAGCAAAACAGTCCAAGCCCCTTCGGAGACCGCATGACATTCCCGCGCCATTGTCCGCTCCCCCTCGCTGCACGGCCGTTCATGACAAGGCCGGCCTTCGCCTCCGCAGGCCAGGGAGCCAGTACGCAGGACAACCTCGGAGAGCTGCCGGAATGGAACCTCGCCGATCTCTACCCGGCCCATGACGCGCCGGAGGTCGCCGCCGACATGACCCGCGCGACGACGGACGCGGCCGCCTTCGAGGACCGTTACAAAGGCCGGCTCGAGGACATGGCAAAACGCTCGGGCGCGGAACTGGCGACGGCGCTGAAGGAAATGGAGGCGCTTGAGGACCTGATGGGCCGCATCGCCTCCTACGCGGGTCTGTTTTATGCCGGCGACACAACCGACCCCGTGCGCCAGAAGTTCTACGGCGATGCGCAGGACAAGCTGACGGCGGCCAGCACGCATCTGATTTTCTTCACGCTGGAACTCAACCGCATTCCGGACGCGGTTCTCGATGCCGCCACGCAGGATCCGGGTCTGGCGCATTATCGCCCCTGGCTCGACGACATCCGCAAGGCGCGGCCCTATCAGCTCGAGGACCGCATCGAGCAGCTCTTCCACGAGAAGTCGGTGACCGGCGCGTCCGCCTGGAACCGCCTGTTCGACGAGACCATGGCCGGCCTGCGCTTCGACGTCGACGGCAAGGAACAAGCGCTGGAACAGACACTTACGCTGCTGCAGGATCCCGACGGCGCCGCCCGGAAATCCGCCGCGCAAGCGTTGGGCAAGACCTTCAAGGAAAACCTGTCGACCTTCACGCTGATCACCAACACGCTGGCCAAGGACAAGGAAATCTCCGACCGCTGGCGCGGGTTCGAGGACATCGCCGACAGCCGGCACCTGTCCAACCGTGTCGAGCGGGAGGTGGTCGATGCGCTGGTCGAGGCCGTGCGCGCCGCCTATCCAGACCTGTCGCATCGCTATTATGCAATGAAGGCGAAGTGGTTCGGCAAGGACACCATCGACTACTGGGACCGCAACGCGCCGCTGCCCCTGGCCGACAGCCGCAAGATCCCCTGGGAGGAAGCCCGCGCGCTGGTGCTGGAAGCCTATGGCCGGTTCTCGCCGAAGATGGCCGACATCGCCGACGACTTCTTCGCCAAGGGCTGGATCGACGCGCCGGCCCGTCCCGGCAAGGCGCCAGGCGCCTTCGCCCATCCCACGGTGCCCAGCGCACACCCCTACGTGCTGCTCAACTATCAGGGCCGCACCCGCGACGTGATGACGCTTGCCCATGAGCTTGGTCACGGCGTTCACCAGGTGCTCGCCGCCCCCAACGGCGCGTTGATGGCCCCCACGCCGCTGACGCTTGCCGAAACCGCCAGCGTCTTCGGCGAGATGCTGACGTTCAAGGAGCTGCTGCAGACCGCGGAGACACCGGAGCGCCGCAAGATCCTGCTCGCCGGCAAGGTCGAGGACATGCTCAACACCGTCGTGCGCCAGATTGCCTTCTACAGTTTCGAGCGCAAGGTCCACGCCGCACGTCGCGAGGGAGAGCTGACCTCGCAGGCGATCTGCGATCTGTGGATGTCGGTGCAGGGCGAAAGCCTCGGGCCGGCGATCCGCTTCGGCGATGGCTACGAGACCTTCTGGGCCTATATCCCGCACTTCATCCATTCGCCCTTCTACGTCTACGCCTATGCCTTCGGCGACTGCCTGGTGAACTCCCTCTACGCCGTCTATGAAGGCGCGGAAGACGGTTTCCAGGACAAGTATTTCGCCATGCTGTCGGCGGGCGGCACCAAGCATCATTCCGAGCTGCTGGCGCCCTTCGGACTGGATGCCAGCGATCCGGCCTTCTGGTCGAAGGGCCTGTTGGTGATCTCCGGCTTCATCGACGAACTGGAACGGCTGGAGGGCTGATGCCGGGCGGGATGGCAATTCGCGACGAGAGCGTGCACGCGCCCTTCGCGCACACGCCCTATGACGGCTCCTCGCAACCCTTCACCGTGGGACTGATGCCACTCGACCCGCGCGAGTGGATCGAGCCGGACCACCGTTTCGCCGAGCAGATGGCCGAAAAGGATCGCCTTTTCGCCGGAGCCGGAGAGGCTCCGGTGTTCCTGGCGGAACCGGACACACACGCGGCTCAGGCGGACGTGCTGGAAATGCTGCGAAGCTACCTGCCGGATCGGTTCCCCGAGCTCTACACACCGACGGCGACGGGCCTTCGCCTCACCGCGGCCGGGCACGACATCGATCTGGACACGTCCGGCGCGCCACCGCTCAAGACGGCGGCCCGGCTGGTGCAGGAAGATCTGGTGTTGATGCGCAAGGGCGACGATGGTTACCGCCTTGCGGCGGCCGCCTTGTGCTTTCCCTCATCCTGGTCGCTTGCGGAGAAGTTCGGCCAGTCGATGACCGGGATCCACGAGACCGTGCCGGGCTTCAATGGCGCGCGCATGGGCATGATGGTGGCGCGGATTTTCGATAATCTGCCGGTGGATCGCCCGTCCTGGCGGCTCAACTGGTCGCTTTATTCCAGCCCCGAGCTGCACCAGCCCCGCGCCAAGCGCATCGACCCGCAGGCGAGCGACCCGACCCGCATGGACCACCGGACACTGGAGAGTGGTGCGGCGGAGTTTCCGCTCTTCGTGCGCGTCGAGCGCCAGACCCTGCGGCGCCTGCCGACAAGCGGCGACATCCTCTTCACCATCAAGGTGCATCACGACCCGGTCTCCGCCTTCGCCCGCCATCCAAACGGCGCGGACCTTGCCGAAGGACTGCGCGCACAACTGGAAGCCCTGAACCCCGACCAGCTCGCCTACAAGGGGCTGACCGGCGCCCGCGCGGCGATCATGGGCTTGCTGGACGATCTTGCGCGGATTGCCGGCAGGACGTGACCGGTGCCTGGTGTCCTGGCAATCCGGTATATGCTGGCGCGCGTAGATCCGTGAGACTGTGATCACACAACCTGCACCCGCCATTTCCCTTTCAACGGAGACCTCCAATCCATGCCGACCACGCCGCCTCGCGATCGGGAACAGAACCGCATGAGTGCCCGGGTCGGCCGCTACGCAAGGGTCGGCGCGAATGTCGGCGGCCTGGCCGCAAAGCTCGCAGGCGCACGCGTCTTCGGCTATGAGGTCGACAACGAAAAGCAGGCGGCGGAACTGGCCGCCGCGCTCGGCGGCCTCAAGGGACCGCTGATGAAGGTTGCCCAGCTTCTTTCCACCATTCCCGACGCCATCCCGCCGGAATATGCAGCCGAACTGGCGCAACTCCAGTCCGATGCGCCGCCGATGGGCTGGCCCTTCGTCAAACGGCGCATGTCGGCGGAGCTTGGACGCGACTGGCAGTCACGTTTCAAGGAATTCGACCGTGCCCCGGCGGCGGCCGCCTCGCTTGGCCAGGTGCACCGCGCGGTCTCGCAAGACGGCGCCCCGCTGGCCTGCAAGCTGCAATATCCCGACATGGCCTCGGCGGTGGAAGCGGACCTCAGCCAGCTTGGCTTGCTGTTCTCGGTCCACCGGCGCATGCAGCCGGCGATCGATACCCGCGAGATCGCCCAGGAAATCGGCGAACGGGTGCGCGAGGAACTCGACTACAAGCGCGAGGCGAAACAGATCGCCGCCTACAGCGAGATCTTCAGGGACGAGGCCCGCATCCGCGTGCCGGCCGTGCATGACACACTTTCCACGGGACGTCTCCTGACCATGAACTGGCTGGAAGGCGCCCCGCTCTTGTCGTTCAGGGACAGCCCGCTGGAAGAGCGCAACCTGCTGGCGGAGACGATGTTCAAGGCCTGGTGGCACCCCTTCAGCCACTTCGGCATGATCCATGGCGACCCGCACCTGGGCAACTACACGGTGTTCTCGCAAGACGGCGCGCCGGCGGGCATCAACCTGCTCGACTACGGCTGCATCCGCATCTTCCCGCCGGAGTTCGTGGCCGGCGTCGTCGATCTCTACCGCGGCCTTCTGGAGGAAAACGAAGCACTGGTGGTGTCCGCCTACGAGCGCTGGGGCTTCAAGGGGCTGACACGCGACCTGATCGATATCCTCAACATCTGGGCGCGGTTCATCTACGGCCCGCTTCTCACCGACCGCGTGCGCTCGATCGCCGACGGCGTCAAACCGGGAGAATACGGGCGCAAGGAAGCTTTCCGCGTGCACCGGGCCTTGAAGGAGAAAGGCCCGGTGACTGTCCCGCGCGAGTTCGTGTTCATGGACCGCGCCGCCATCGGGCTGGGGGGCGTGTTTTTGCACCTGCGCGCCGAACTCAACTTCTTCCGCCTGTTCAACGAGCAGATCGAGAGTTTCGAAACAGCCACCGTGCAAGGACGCCAGTCCAAGCTGCTGTCATCGGTGGGTCTGATCCCCTGATCTGAAACCTGGAGCTATACACCCGCAAGAACACGCCAGGCGTGCACTGCAAAACAGCGCGTTGCCGTGACACCCTTAGCTGTTATAAGTAGCCGCAACTTCTTGAACGAGCCATCTAAGAGGAACCCATGTCCGATCAGACGTCACCGGCAATGGACTACGCAGAGCACGAGCGCACCTACACCGGCTTCCTGAATTTTTCGAAAGTGGCCATTGTTGCCGCGATCAACGTGATGATTTGCCTGCTTCTGCTGACCTTCGGCGGCGGCGGCGCGGCGTTTTTCGGAACCGTCTTGATGATCGCGACGTTGATAGCCGCAGGGGTCGGCCTGTTTGCAGGCGCCAATGGCTGGGTGCCTTCTGCGGTGATCACGCTGGTTTCGGGCCTGCTTGCGATCATCACGCTTGCCTGAGCCGGGCCACAGCACTCAAATCGACTTAAGACCGGGAGGATACAGCCGATGAAACTCGCAGTGCCCCGCGAAAGCGAGGCAGGAGAACCGCGCGTCGCCGCCACGCCGGATACCGTGAAACGCTTCGTTGCACTCGGATTCGACGTCGCAGTCGAAAAAGGCGCAGGAGCCCTGTCCCGGATTCCCGATGCCGACTTCGAAGCTGCGGGCGCAACGCTCGCCGCCGATGCAAAGGCCACCCTTGCCGACGCAGACGTCGTGCTCAAGGTCCGCCGTCCCTCGACGGACGAGTTGGGCCTGACGAAAAAGGGCGCGCTTGTTATCGCCAGCATGGACCCCTACGGCCACGACGACGCGGTCAAGGCCATGGCCGAGGCCGGCATTGCCGCATTCGCCATGGAGTTCATGCCGCGCATCACCCGCGCGCAGTCGATGGACGTTCTGTCGTCCCAGGCAAACCTTGCCGGCTATCAGGCGGTAATCGATGCATCAGCGGAATATGACCGCGCGATGCCGATGATGATGACGGCCGCCGGCACCGTGCCCGCAGCGCGTGTCTTCGTCATGGGCGCGGGCGTCGCCGGCCTTCAGGCGATTGCCACGGCACGCCGTCTCGGCGCTGTCGTCACCGCGACCGACGTGCGCCCGGCCGCCAAGGAACAGGTGGAATCGCTTGGCGCGAAATTCGTCGCTGTCGAGGATGACGAGTTCAAGCAGGCCGAGACCGCCGGCGGATACGCCAAGGAAATGTCGGACGAGTACAAGAAGAAGCAGAACGAACTCGTGGCGACTCATATCGCCAAGCAGGACATCGTCATCACCACGGCGCTGATCCCCGGCCGCCCGGCACCGAAGCTGATCGACGCCGCCATGGTCGCATCGATGAAGCCCGGCTCGGTGATCGTCGATCTTGCGGTCGAGCGCGGCGGCAATGTCGAGGGATCCAAACCCGGCAAGATCGCCAAGTCCGGAGACGTCAAGATCATCGGCCATTTGAACGTGCCCGGACGGATCGCGGCTTCCGCATCGACGCTCTATGCGAAGAACCTCTTCGCCTTTGCCGAAACGATGATCGACAAGGAAGCCAAGGCGATTGCGGTCAATTGGGACGATGAACTCGTCAAGGCGACCGTCCTGACCCGCGACGGTCAGGTCGTGCACCCGGCGTTCGCGCCGGACACCAAGTAACAGGGGGGTCAGATGACGGAACAAAGCGCTACGGAAACGCTTGAACGCGCCAGGGCTGCGGCCGAAACGGCGCGTGACGCGGCGGACACCGCGCAAGCCGCGGCAGATGCCGCGCAAGGCTACGCAGACCAGCTCGCAGGCGGGATGGGAGATACGATCGCTCACGCCGCCTCGGCGGCAACGGGCGGGGCGATCGATCCCTTCGTCTTCCAGTTCACGATCTTCGTTCTGGCGATTTTCGTCGGCTACTACGTGGTCTGGTCGGTGACCCCGGCCCTTCACACGCCGCTCATGTCGGTAACCAACGCCATCTCGAGCGTCATCGTCGTCGGCGCGTTGCTCGCCGTCGGGGTCGATCTCGCGGCCGAGGGCGCGGGCTACGCGCGCGGCTTCGGCTTCATCGCCCTGATCATGGCCAGCGTGAACATCTTCGGCGGCTTCCTGGTCACCCAGCGCATGCTCGCCATGTACAAGAAAAAGCAGAAATAGGAGGCCGGACACATGCTTTCCGCCAATGTCACGGCCGTCCTCTATGTGATTTCGGCTGTTCTCTTCATCCTGGCGCTGCGCGGGCTTTCAAGCCCTGAGACATCGCGCCAGGGCAATTTCCTCGGCATGATCGGCATGGCCATCGCCATCGTTACGACGCTGCTCACCGCCGCGCCCGGCGCCGGCGGCCTCTTGATGATCCTTGCCGGTCTTGCGATCGGCGGCGGGATCGGCGCCGTCACCGCCAAGCGGGTCCCGATGACCGCCATGCCCCAGCTCGTGGCGGCGTTCCACTCGCTCGTCGGCATGGCCGCCGTGTTCGTGGCCGCCGGTGCACTCTACGCGCCGCAGGCCTTCGGCATCGGCGTGACCGGCCAGATCCCGGGCGCGAGCCTTGTGGAAATGTCGATCGGCGTCGCCATCGGCGCGATCACCTTCACCGGCTCTGTTATCGCCTTCGCCAAGCTTGATGGTCGCATGTCAGGCACTCCGATCATGCTGCCGATGCGCCATGCCATCAACGCAGGCCTGGCACTTCTGATCCTCGTTCTGATCGGGGTCTTCGTGCAGGGCGAAAGCCACACGGTCTTCTGGGTGATCGTGATCCTCTCGCTGATCTTCGGCGGGTTGATCATCATCCCGATCGGCGGCGCGGACATGCCCGTCGTTGTCTCCATGCTCAACTCCTATTCGGGTTGGGCGGCGGCCGGCATCGGCTTCACGCTCGGCAACATGGCGCTGATCGTCGTTGGCGCGCTGGTCGGTTCCTCGGGCGCGATCCTGTCCTACATCATGTGCAAGGGCATGAACCGCTCCTTCATCTCCGTCATCCTCGGCGGCTTCGGCGGCGACAGCGTCGCGGCGGCCAGCGGCGGTGCGGAAGAGCGGCCCGTGAAGCAGGGCTCGGCGGAAGACGCCGCCTTCATCATGAAGAACGCCGGCAAGGTGATCATCGTGCCCGGTTACGGCATGGCGGTGGCCCAGGCGCAACACGCGCTGCGCGAGCTGGCCGACACGCTGAAGGAAGAAGGCGTGGAGGTGAAATACGCCATTCACCCCGTCGCCGGCCGCATGCCCGGCCACATGAACGTGCTTCTGGCCGAGGCGCAGGTGCCCTATGACGAGGTCTTCGAACTGGAGGACATCAACTCCGAGTTCTCTCAGGCCGATGTCGTCTATGTGATCGGCGCCAACGACGTGACCAACCCGGCCGCACGCGACGATCCGCAGTCGCCGATCTACGGCATGCCGATCCTCGACGTCGACAAGGCCGGCACGGTGCTCTTCGTCAAGCGCGGCATGGGCTCCGGCTACGCCGGCATCCAGAACGAGCTGTTCTTCCTGGACAAGACGATGATGCTCTTCGGCGACGCCAAGAAGATGACCGAGGGCATCATCAAGTCGATGTAAGTCTTTGTCGCCAATGACTTGAAACACAAACGGCGCGTCCGATCCCGGGCGCGCCGTTTTCCGTCGCAGGATCTTGTCCCTTCAGAAGATCGCGAAACAGCTTCGCCGCGCCGGGGGAAGCCGCACGTCCCCGCGACCGGCTTCGTCGCCTCACGTCAGGACCCTCGATGCTGCAGCTTCGTTTCTTGCGCCGGCCGCCGCCGCGTCTCGATCTCTTCGCAGAACGCCGGAATATCGGTCGCCGCCATCGAGTGCGCGAACAGAAACCCCTGTACAAGCTGACAACCGACTTCGCGAACGAAGAGCAGTTGCTCGGGCGTCTCGATGCCCTCGATCAGGGTCTCGGCGCCCAGCGTATCGGCCAACTGCATGATGCCCTGGACGATGCTGGCCCGGATGCGTTCGTCGCCTTCCAGCACGAAGGAGCGGTCGATCTTCAAAACATCCGGCTTCAATCGCATCAGATAGGCGATGTTGGAGTAACCGGAACCGAAGTCGTCGAGCGCCAGCCGGACGCCGAGGTCGGCGAAGTCGGAGAGATTGGCCGCGACCTGCGCGTTGTCGATCAGGAGAACACCTTCCGTGATCTCGATCTCCAACTGTCGCGCCGTCAGTTCGTGTCGAGCAAGCGCAGCAGCCACTTGCACCGCAAGGCCCGGTTTCTGGAAGGTGCGCGGCGACAGGTTGACGGAAACGCGGATCCGCCGGCCCTCCCTGTTCCAGGCGGCGGCCGCGCGGCAGGCCTCGTCGATCACGAAACCGTCGAGTTCCGCAATCTGGTCGCCCTCCTCGAGGATGGGAATGAACAGGCCGGGGGGAATGATCGTGCCGCTCGCGGCATCGCGCCACCGCACCAGGGCTTCGGCGCCGATCACGGTGTCGCGTCCGATATTCACCTGCGGCTGGAACTCGAGAAACAGATCTCCCGCGGCGAGCGCCTGAGGCAGCGAGCTACGCAGGGCTTCCGCGCGATCGCGTCGATCCGAGATGCCCGCCTCGTAAAACACCTGCCGCCCGCGTCCGCGCGCCTTGGCTTCGTAGAGCGCGGCATCCGCCGCGACCATCGTCTCGTCGATCGTCGCTCCGTCGTGGGGCCAAAGGGCAATTCCGCAACTGAAACGCAGCGGAATCGTCTCCCCCTTGGAAACGAGGACCGGGGGATCCGCCATGAGCTCGGCGATCCGCGCCGCGACTTCTTCCCGTCCTTCCCCTTCGATCGCGAGCGTGGCCAGGAATTCATCGCCGCCCCAGCGCGCAACGATGCCGCGGTCGCCGAAACGCGCCACCAGCCAGTTGGCGGCCGTTTTCAGCAACGCATCGCCGGCCAGATGACCATGACGGTCGTTGACGACCTTGAACCGGTCGAGATCGAAGATCAGCAGAGCATGCGGTCGTCGCGATCCGGCAGCGGCCATCCCACTGGCCCATTCGGTGAACCCGCGCCGGTTGGCAAGGCCGGTCAGACTGTCGCGGCCGCTGGCCAGCTTGAGTTCGGCAACCATCCGCCGGTTGCGCCATCGCAGTGCAAGCGAGATGAAAGACAGGACCAGCAGCATGGTGACACTGCCGATCACCTCGAACCACGCACCGGCGGAATTCTCGGCCCTTTGCTTCAGGGCCTGGTCGATTTCGCCTTCGATGCGGCGCATGTAGTCGCCGGTCTCGCGCAGGAGTTCGGCACTAATGCCGCGCAGGCGGGTGAGCGTCGCGTCATCGAAGGCGGTCTCGCCGGACGCGAGCCGGTCCAGACCCTCCAGGAGCCTCCACGCAACCGGTGCCACCTCGGAATCCGGTTCGACCAGCGGGCCCCGCGTAAGTCCCGACAAGACCTCGAACCGGATGTGCAGATGGTCGGCCGCGTTCGAGACCAGCTGACGCGCCTCCGGTGTCGCCACGTTGACCCGCAGCGCCTGCAGCATGCCGTCCACGCGTGCAACCTCCGCGAACGTGTATCGCATGTGACGGATCAGGTACTGTCCCGCATCCGGCTCCGGCTGATTGAGCGTGGTGACCCCGCGCAGCGCCACGAGCGTCGCCACCACGCAGGCGCATGCGACCGCCACCAGGATCAGCGACGGCAGGACCGAGCGGCGATAAGGCAGGTGCGAAGGGGTCTGTCCGCGTCCCTTCACCATTCAATCTCGGTAATCAGCCAGACGCTGCGGTCGATGTATGTGCGCCCGGCCAGCTCCGGATAGCGGTCGACGGGATAGATGATCCGCGCCGGACCGCGTTTGCGCAGCGTCAGCGGCGCGCCGTCGGCGCGCGTCGCGAAGACGATGGGCCAGCTTCCCCAGTCCTTGCGCGGAATATCCGCAGCATACCCGTCGGACGCGCGCACGACCAGGATCTCCGCCTCGCCGGCGCCGATCATGCGCACGAGATCGGACAGAAGCACCCCCTGAAAGGCGGTCACAGGTTCGTCCGGGCTTGCGCGTCCTTCGATCTCGACCGTCGGGAGGCGGCGTTCGATCTCGTCGATCGCCAGCTTTCGCGTCGTGCCCTCCTGCGTCAGCAGGATGTGCGCCGCGTTCCCCGGACCTTGTTCGGAAGCGTCCGAGGCCCGCACCGGCACGGTCCCGGCGAGAAAGACACTGCAGCAGAAAACGACTGCCAGGATCCTCAAGACGGGCATGCGATCCTCCATCCCTCGACGTCCAAACACACGTCGCGCACAGTGCACGGAGCCGGACGGTAGCTTGCAGCCGTGAATGCAAGCTTAACTCAGCGGCAGGATTTCGCGCATTACAACGCGCTGTCCATGCGTCGCCCGACGAGTCACGTACATGAAGGTAGGATGATTCGCTTCGGAAGTTGCTGCGGTGGCGATTTGTGGACGCCTTCCCCGGCAGCGCCCTATGTTCGCAAGGTGCGCTTTGCATGCGCCCCCCCGATGCGCTGGCAGATGCGCGACTGCCGGTCCGTCGAGGCCTTTTGGTGCTCGGGCTACGGGCGCGCCGACGGCGACGGCGTCCCGCGTGAAAACGTCTGCTCCACACGCCGGCAGGTCGCAAAAATCATGAAAGAGATAGGGTGTCGAAAATAACCGGCGCACGGAAAACCCGCGCGCCGGATGCGACGGTCACTCACGCGTCGTTGGCGGGTCCTGCCATGCCGAGCGCGTGCATGTAGAGATCGAGGATCGCTTCCTCTTCCTCGCGCTCATGCGGCTGCTTCTTGCGAAGCGAAATGATCTTGCGCAGGATCTTGATGTCGAACCCCGTGCCCTTTGCCTCCGCATAGACATCCTTGATGTCATCGGCAATGACCTTCTTTTCTTCCTCGAGACGCTCGATGCGCTCGACAAAGGCACGCAGCTGGTCGCCGGCAACACCGCCTGGGTCGGACATGGATGAACACTCCTTGGTCGTTTGAAACAGTTTCGATTGGAGAGCCGGAAACGGCGCGGACCTCTCCTTGCGCGTATTTTACGGCGAATTCAAGCTCCGTGAACGAATACGGAACACTTATGCACACGAGCTCCCCAGGGATCAGTCGTGCGGCTTCGACGTCTCGAATGCGGCTGCCTGCTCGGGCGTGGCATCCGTCTGATAGGATGCCTTCCACTGCGCATAGGGCATGCCATAGACGATTTCGCGGGCGGCCTCCTTGTCGAGCTCAAGCCCGTCTTCACGCGCCGCGTCGGCATACCAGTTGGACAGGCAGTTCCGGCAAAACCCGGCGAGGTTCATCATGTCGATGTTCTGCACATCGGTGCGGTTGCGCAAATGCGAGACCAGACGGCGAAACACCGCGGCCTCCAGTTCGATGCGTTTGGTTTCGTCGATTTCCGTCATGAGATCCTCCAGGGATGGATTGAGGAACGGGCTGTGATCACCCGGCCTTTCAGGTGCTGCCCGACCCGTAGTGCCTGATGGTGGCAAGGTCCGGGAGTTCGTCAAGCAACTGCCGCAGCATCGGCACAAGACGGTCCGCCCAGGCGGCCACGCCCCGCGCATCGCCGATCAGGTCCTGTCGCACTTCGAGCAGTGCATGGGCAAGCCCGCGCTGCGTTCCGTGCCGAAACATGCAATCATTCTTCAACGCTCCTCCGTAGGGCTCGTTGTCACCTACGACCAGATCCGGTTCGCCGCGCAGCCGGTCGCGCAGCGGAACGGCAAACCTGGGATCGCGATCCCAAAGCACACCGGCATGCCAGGGCCGCGGCACGCCCCGCCAGACCGGCGTGAAACTGTGCACCGACAGAACCGTCGGCGGATGGCCGGCGGCGATTGCGGCATCGATCCGCGCTTCCACCGCCGAATGATAGGGCCGGTGATAGACGGCAAGACGGCGTTCACGCTCGCCTGCGTCGTGTCTTGCGTTTCCCGGCACCACCGCCCCGTCGGACAGGCGCATGATCAGCGTCGGGTCGTCCTCCCCGCGATTCGGATCGATCAGCAGCCGCGAAAACGTCGACAACACTGCCGGAGCCGACAGTGCCGCGGCAAGCGCGAACGTCAGTGCGCGCGCGCCGATGTCATAGGCGATGTGACGCTCGAACTCGCTCTTCGGCAACCCGAGCGTATCGTAAGCCTTAGGAACCGCATTGCCCGCATGGTCGCACAGGATCAGCAGGCCGACGCCTGGATCGCCGGACAGGCTTTCGACCGCAGACACATCCGGATGCGGCGCGGCAGGAAGGGAGACGGGCGCGATCATGTCCCGGATATGGGGCTATGCGGTCGCCCCGCGCAAGGTCCCGCTCGGTCGATTTTCGGGACCGGACGGGAAACCGTGGCAGACAGGGCGGCCGCCTTTCCCTAAGGTTGTCCCCCATTAGGCGAATCGACCAAACACGGAGTTCCCGGGACCGGATGCCGGATACATCATCACACGCACGGAAAGTCCGCCAACGGCTGATCAGCCTTTTCGAAACCGCCGTGGTCGCCGCCCGGGCGGAAACCTGTCTGCCTCCCCATCTTCCCCGTCCGGCGGAGAACGCCCGGATCATCCTGCTCGCGGCGGGAAAGGCCGCCGGCGCCATGATGAACGTGGCAGAGCGCATTTACCTCGATGATTTCGCCCTTGATCCAGCGCTTTTGACGGGACTGTGCGTGACGCGCCACGGGTATGCCCGGCCCACACGCAAGATCCCGGTGGTCGAGGCCGGCCACCCCGTCCCGGACGATGCCGGCGTCGAGGCGACACGAAGATGCCTCGAGATCGCGGCCGCCGCACGGCCCGGCGATCACATCGTGGTGCTCCTGTCCGGCGGTGCTTCGGCCAACTGGGTGGCTCCCGTGGAGGGTGTCAGCCTGGAAGACAAGCAGGCCGTGACCCGCGCGCTGCTGCGCTCCGGTGCCACGATCGACGAAATCAACACGCTGCGGCGCCACCTGTCGCGCATCAAGGGCGGGCGCCTGGCCGCAGCGCGCGGTACCGGGTCGCTGATGACGACGCTGGCCATATCGGATGTCCCGCATGACACCGGCGTCGCGATCGGTTCCGGCCCCACACTCCCGGATCCTTCCACTTTGAGCGACGCGCGTGCACTGCTTTCCCGGCTTGTGCCGAACGCCCCTGCAAGCGCGATCGCGGCACTCGACGATCCGCGCAACGAAACGCCGAAGCCCGGCGACCCGCTGTTCGACGATACAAGCTTCCAGATCGTCGCACGCCCGGCGCTGTCGCTCGAGGCGGCCGCACGGGCAGCGCGGGAGATGGGTTACGAGGCGATCCTCCTGGGCGACAGCCTGGAGGGCGAGGCATCCGCGATTGCATCACAACATGCAGCACAGGCCGTTTCGCTGGCACAAGCCGGGCGCCGCTGCGTGCTGCTTTCCGGCGGCGAACTTACGGTCACCCTGCGCGGCGACGGACGCGGGGGTCCCAATCAGGAATATGCTCTGGCGCTCGCCGTGGCTCTCAAGTCCCACCCGGCCATTTTCGCGGTTGCCGGCGACACCGACGGCACCGACGGCGGCTCCGGCGCTGCCGACGATCCGGCCGGCGCGCTCATCGACCCGGGAACACTTTCCCGGGCTCAGGCCGAAGGTCATGATGCCGCCGCATTTTTGGCGAGAAACGACAGTACGGGCTTTTTCGAAGCCCTGAATGATCTTCTTCGATCGGGGCCGACTTACACCAACGTCAACGACTTCAGGGCTGTCATCATTGACAAGCCGGAAGCCCGTCGGCCATAAGATGACGCGCATGGTCGTGGCACGAGAAATTGCATGATGAAATTAGCCGCAAGGCATCGGCGCACCACGGCGACACGCAAGCTCCGCTGGGGAGGAGCTCCTGTCGGCTTGGCAGCGCTTCTAACGGTTTTTCTTTCGCTGTTCTCCGCCACTCCGGCGCAGGCCGAGCTCAGGCTGTGCAACAAGACCGAGAGTCAGGTCGGCGTTGCAATCGGCTACCGCGAGAACGATGACTGGGTGACCGAAGGGTGGTGGAACCTCCCCGCGAATTCCTGCGAGACCCTCGTTTCGGGGTCGCTGGTGTCACGATTCTATTATATTTATGCGGTCGACTACGATCAGTTCGGTGAATGGGGCGGACGTGCATTCATGTGCACCCGCGAGAAGGAATTCACCATTTCAGGTATTGAGGATTGCGTGGCGCGCGGATTTGAGCGCACGGGGTTCTTCGAGATCGATACAGGCGAACAAAGCAGCTGGACCGTCCAGTTGACTGAGCCGGTGCAAACAGGAACGGGTGGGCGATGAAGCGTGACAGACGGGTCAAGATACTTGCAACACTCGGACCCTCTTCATCGGACCCCGCGACAATCGAAAAGCTCTTTCTGGCCGGCGCGGATGTTTTCCGCATCAACATGAGCCATTCGGATCACGACCGGCTCAACACGCTGGTCAAGACGATCCGCGACATCGAGATCAAGGTCGGCAGGCCGATCGGCATTCTCGCCGATCTGCAGGGGCCGAAGCTGCGCGTGGGCACTTTCGAGGGCGACGGCGCGGTGCTGGAAAACGGCGCGACCTTCACACTCGACAGCGACCCGGCGCCGGGCTCCGCCAAACGCGTGAACCTGCCACACCGCGAAATTCTCGAAGCGCTTGAGCCGGGACACCGCCTGCTGCTCGATGACGGCAAGATCCGCCTCACGGTGCAAAGCTGCGATGCCAAGCACGCCAAGACCACAGTCGAGGTAGGCGGCAAGCTGTCGAACCGCAAGGGCGTGAGCGTTCCCGACACCGAGATCCCGGTCGGCGCGCTGACGCCGAAGGACAGCAAGGACCTGGACGCAGCGCTTGCCGCCGGCGTCGACTGGGTGGCGCTCTCCTTCATCCAGCGCCCCGACGATCTGGCCGAGGTGCGCAAGGTGACGCGCGGCAAGGCCGGCATCCTTGCCAAGATCGAAAAGCCGCAGGCCATTGAGCGCCTTGCGGAAATCATCGACCTGTCGGACGCGCTGATGGTGGCCCGTGGCGATCTCGGCGTCGAGATGCCGCTTGAACGGGTGCCCGGTCTGCAAAAGCAGATCGTGCGCGCCTGCCGCAAGGCCGGCAAACCCGTCGTCGTCGCGACCCAGATGCTGGAATCGATGATCACCGCTCCGGTTCCGACCCGCGCAGAGGTCTCCGACGTTGCAACGGCGGTCTTCGAAGGTGCCGACGCCGTGATGCTCTCGGCCGAATCAGCCGCTGGTGATTTTCCTGTCGAGGCGGTCGAGACGATGGATCGGATTGCCGGCGAGGTGGAGCGCGATCCGAACTACCGCGGCATCATCCATGGTCAACGCCAGGAGCCGGAGCCGACCGGCGCCGATGCCATCGCGGCAGCAGCCCGGCAGATTGCCGAAACGCTCAATCTCGCCGCCGTGGTCTGCTATACGACTTCCGGAGCGACCGGCCTGCGCGCCGCGCGCGAGCGCCCGGCGGTTCCGGTTATCGTGATCTCTCCGGTGCTGGAGACCGCGCGACGCCTCGCCCTCGCCTGGGGTCTGCACTGTGTGGTCAGCGACGACGCCAAGGACGAGAACGACATGGTCGACCGCGCCTGCCGGATTTCGTTCCAGGAAGAATTCGCAAGGCCCGGCCAGCGCATCATCACCACGGCCGGCGTTCCCTTCGGCACGCCGGGATCGACAAACATGCTGCGCATCGCCTTTATCGGAAGCGACGGAAGCAGCGGCCTTTGAGGCTGCGGCGGCTGTCGCCGTAACACCAGGCAAGCGCCTTGAAAAACGTCATTCGCGTCCGCCGGTCAAAGCCGGGCGGGCGCGTTTTGCGTTTCAGTCCTGTCGTCATCGGCGTCCGGGACCGCAGGATTGGCAACACGCTCGGCAGTCGTCGCCGGACCCGCACCCGGAAAGGTCTTCGCCACAACCGCCTCGATCTCGCGCACCACGGCCTCCCTACGGGTGTGATGGGGCATGTGTCCTGCACCCGGGAGATCGACGCGCCAGGAATTCTCGAGGTCCCGAACAAGCCCGGCAGAATGAATCTCCGGATAGACGATGGCATCCGCATCTCCGGTGATCACCGCGGCGGGTTGGTCAATCTGCGAATAACGCGGTGCCGCCGCACGCAGCTCGGGCTTCAGCCAGGCGACATCGCGGGCATTGGCAAGAAAACTGTGCGGACGAAACAGCAACGGCAGGCCGATGGACTGCGCGTAGTCGTCCGGCGCGGCTTCGGGCGCAAACACACTCTCCACCCCCTTTGACGACACGAGCGAGGCCACGGCCGGCGCGACCGTATGAGAGAACACGGCACCGACGACCGGCAACGCGGCAAGATCATAGTACCAGTTCACACCGCCAGGCCAGGGATGGGTCGCCGGCGCGATGAACACCAGTCCCGCAAACGTCCCGGGCGCTTGCAGCGCCATCTGCGCGACGACCGCCCCACCCCAGGAATGACCGACCGCGACCGACTTCTCGATCCCCAGATGGCGAACCAGCCCGCCAATCAATCGCGCCTGGCGGGCGGGACTGTGCGCCTCGTCCCCACCGCGTTGCGAATAGCCATGGCCCGGCCGGTCGACGAAAACCAGGCGATAGCGGGAGGAGAGCGCGGGAAAGAACGCCGTGAACGGATCGCGCAGGTTCGCACTTGCTCCATGCACAAAGACAAGCGCGGGATCGCCTGAAGTCCAGCCTTGCGGGACATGATCCACGTAATGCAGATCGACGCCGTCGATTTGCTGAACGGGGCCCAGTCGCGGGTAACGCGCCTCCACGACGCCCTTGCGCTGCGACGCGTAAACAGCCAGTGCACCAAGGACTGCGACGGCTCCAACGGCCAGAATGAAGAAAACGAAAGTCATCCGGAGCTTTATGACACACCTCGCATGCACGGAAGGATGGCCTCTTGAGCGCCGACGCCGCGCGAGCCGACCGCCTTCGCATCGACCCGCGTCTCGCGGCAGGCGAAGTCCGTCAAGCGGTCAGGTCGGGGATCCGGCGGACTTCGCCGCAAGGTCCTCGATTGCCTTACGCGCATTTTCGCTCGCCGGATGTATTTTCAGCACTTCCTCGAAAAGCCTCATGGCATCTTCGTCGCGGTCAAGGCGGCGCATGATGATGCCCAGGCCCGACATCGCGCCCCAGTGGCGCGGCTCCAGCGCAAGCACGCGCTCGATATCGGCAACCGAGCGGCCGAAATCCTGCTTGAGGTAAAACACCGTCGCCCGGCGGTTCCACCCTTCAGCATAGTCGGGCGCCAGGCGCGTTACCATGTCGAGCAGATCGAGCGCGAGGCCGTTGTCCTTCGCTTTCATCGCGGTGCCGGCACGCAACATCAAGAGATCCACCGTGGCGCTTCCCGACCGCATCCATTTGCGCTGGATCCTGGCGACAATCGGCCGGGCCGCCGTTGCCGAAGGCGCCCGCGCAAGTGCCTCGAACAGCTCGTCGGTGTCGTCTTGAGCCGGCTCGTCGTCGGGGATCGCATTCCGGGCACCCGATTCGATCTCGCTTTCCGGCAAGGGCGCGAGATCGTCTATTGCCGGGGGCGCGGCTTCGGGCGGAAGCACACCGGGTGGCTCACCCTGCGCAAAGGCGGGACCGCTCAGAACCAAAAGAAGGAGAACAACGCTAAAAGGCCGCATACCTGTGATTATGGATCACCGGTTGCGGCCGTCAATGGCAAGCGGGAAGATTGACCGTCACGTCCCCGCGCAAAATGCGCGAAGCGAAACCGGGTCTTCAGCCCTGGCGTGCCTTGAAGCGGGGAGCTTTCTTGTTGATGATGTAGACGCGCCCCTTGCGACGAACCATACGGTTGTCACGATGCCGGCCCATAAGCGCCTTCAGCGAGTTCTTGATCTTCATCGTCTTCGTCCTCGTCGACGGAACTGCCGCAAAAGCGGAGCCCGGCATTTCTTCTTCGGCGCTTTCGCACCCGGTTCGCCGGCCTCCGGCGCGCAATATCGTCTGCGCGCGCCCCCTTTGGGGATTACGGATCGCCCGGCGGGCGTACGTTCGATCCGGTGACGGTCCGAACGAGAAAATGGTGGGCGTGACAGGGATTGAACCTGTGACCCCTACGATGTCAACGTAGTGCTCTCCCGCTGAGCTACACGCCCGAGACTGTCACGCCGGGTCATCTGCCTGGCGGCAGATCCCGGCAAGTCCGGTCACCACGCCGACAAAGCGGCAGCGGTGGCAGGGGATATACCGAGGTTCGAAGACCGGTGCAAGCCCTCTCGGCAAACTTCTTTCTCGCCTGCAATCGCAGTGGAAAACCTGAGCGCAGGCAAAAGGCGTGAGACGTCAGGCACACCGGAAACGGCCCGCTCAGGCAACGAGCATCCGTTCGACCTCAAGCACCAGGTCCTTCAGATGGAACGGCTTGGAAAGGACCTTGGCGTCCTTAGGCGCCTGGGAATCGGGGTTGAGCGCGACGGCCGCGAAGCCGGTGATGAACATGACCTTGAGATCGGGATCGAGTTGCGTCGCCCGGCGCGCCAGCTCGATGCCATCCATTTCCGGCATGACGATGTCGGTCAGGAGCAGGGAAAAGGGTTCTTCGCGCAATCGCTCGTACGCGCTCTTTCCGTTGTCGAAAGAAACGACGTCATAGCCGGCTTTCTGCAGCGCCTTGGCCAGAAACCGGCGCATGTCGTTGTCGTCTTCGGCGAGTAGGATCCGTGTCATTCGCTCCGTCCGTCCTGCTTGGCACCGTCGCGTGTCCTGCCCGGAACCCGCGGCCTGTCGCCCGGCGCCGGGCGCTTGAGGCCAGGCGTTCGACCATTCCGGGTTTCGTCAAACCGTTCCCGATTTGGCACAGCGCGCCTCAACGTTATAAGGCCGACCCGTGGTAAACATCCAGTGAAACCCGGGCAAGGGCCATCCGCCGGGGGCATTTCCCACCGGCCTTGTGGACATTAACCGCGATTCGGGGACAAATAGGGATTTGGAAACAAGATAGACCGCATCCAGGCGAGGATTGCAGACGATGGAAGTGATCAGCGGGTTTGAGGACTTGGAGGCCTTCGAGGTCCTGCATCCCGCCGAGCAATGCGTCCCTTTCGTGTTCAACTCGCCCCACTCCGGCTGTCATTACCCGGATGCCTTCCTGCGTGCCTCGCGTCTCGACAGTACGGCCATCAGGCGCTCGGAAGACGCATTCGTCGACGAGTTGTTCGAGCATGTGGTCCCGCTTGGCGCGCCGCTGTTGCGAGCCAGGTTCCCCAGGGCCTATCTCGACGTCAATCGCGAACCCTACGAACTCGATCCCAAGATGTATGACGACCGGCTCCCCTCCTATGCCAACATCCGCTCCATCCGGGTCGCGGGCGGGCTCGGGACAATCGCCCGGGTCGTGGGCGAGGCCCAGGAAATCTACCAGGGCCGTCTGTGTGTGCACGAAGCCCTCGAACGCATCGAGACGATCTACAAACCCTATCACCAGACCCTGCGCCGGTTGCTGGCGCAAACCCATGTGGCCTTCGGCTATGCCGTCCTGATCGACTGCCACTCGATGCCCTCCGCCATCAAGACCAGCGACGGGAGCCCGAGACCGGATTTCATCCTGGGCGACCGCTATGGCACGAGTTGCGCGGTGCAGCTGCTGGATGCGGCCAGCGAGACCTTGCGGGGAATGGGCTATCGCGTCAGCCGCAACAAGCCTTATGCCGGCGGCTTCATCACCGAGCATTATGGCCGCCCGGTCAAGGGGCTGCATGCCCTTCAGCTGGAGATCAACCGCGGCCTCTACATGGACGAGACGAAGACCCGCAAACACGCCGGCTTCGCCACGTTGGCGCAGGATCTCGGCAAACTGGCAAAGGCACTGGTGGCGGTGCAGGGCGAGTGCTTTTTTCCCGACGCCCTCGCAGCCGAATAGGGCTCCACAACGATCGCGGGCGCGACACAGCACGGGCAGGGGTTTTTCAAGCCGTCGCACCGCATTGACGGAACAAGTCATCCATCTCCCGCTGACGGTGAAGCGGCGTCGGGCAGCCAAACCGGACGCATTTTTGGGTCCATGACCCGGAACGGCCTTTTTTTCGCCGCCACCAAAAAAAAGGGCCGCACTCTTGCGAGGCGGCCCGAGTCTAGGGAGGAAACGCCCAAGGAGGGCGACGCTCAATGACTAGGTCATATCGCGCTGCACAAATGTTCCACCGCACCGCACAAAAGTCAATATGGAATTCACGTGAACGCAGCCAGCTCTGAGTGAAAAACAGATTTATTCCATTAAAATCAATTATTTATATATTACTAAATCTCCTTGAAAAATCATTCTGGACGGTTTTCCTCGACGCCATCGCATCAGGCTGGTTTAACACGGATCATCACCGACCCGATTTCCACCCTCGATACCCATCCTCCGATATCCACCATCTCAGCCCAGCCAGGAGACTGTCCGCATGCCGTCGACCCCGGACCTCGTTTCTTTCACGGATCGTCTTGCGGACACGGCCGGCAGGACCATCCTTCCGCATTTTCGCGCGGATCTTTCGATCGAAAACAAGCTGGACGCCGGCTTCGATCCGGTGACGATCGCCGACCGCGCCGCCGAAGCCGCCATTCGCGAGATCATCGAGGCGGAGCATCCCGACCACGGCATCCTTGGCGAGGAGCACGGCAACGTGCGTCTCGATGCCGAGCATGTCTGGGTGCTGGACCCGATCGACGGAACCCGCGCCTTTATCTGCGGCCTGCCGACCTGGGGCACGCTGATCGGTTTCATGACCGCCGGCGTTCCCGCCTTCGGCGTCATGGACCAGCCCTTTGTCGAGGAGCGCTTCTACGGTGACCGGACAGCCGCCTGGCGACAGCACCACGGCAAACGCAGCGTGTTGAAGACACGCGCCTGCGCGCGCATCGAAGATGCGATCGCCTGCACCACACACCCGGGGCTTTTTGAGGGCGCGGAAAAGGCGGTCTATGAGGATATCGAGCAGCGCGTGCGCACGGCCCGCTACGGGACCGATTGCTACGGATACTGCATGGTCGCCTCCGGCCAGGTGGATCTGGTGATCGAAACCGGGCTGCAGCCCTATGACATCGTCGCGCTTGCGCCGATCGTCGAGGGCGCGGGCGGGGTCGTCACGAACTGGTCAGGCGGCTCGCCGGCCAATGGCGGTCAAATCGTCGCCAGCGGCGACACACGGCTGCATGAGGCGGTTCTGGCGCGTCTGGCATCGGCGGCACTGTGACGGGAGCCACCTGCGTCAGAATCTGACGGCTTGCGGCATCCCGTCGGCGACGAAGGCATCGAAGGCGGCAAGAAACTGGTCGCGATAGAGATCGTCTTCCATCAGGATTTCATGGCGACAACCCGCTATCTCCAGATAGCGGATCGAACGCGTCCGCAGGGCAAGCTGTTCGGCCGCTCGGGTTGACACGATGATGTCCTGCCCGGCGGCAACGATCAGCACCGGCAACGGCATCGCAGGTCCGAAATCCGGCGCGCACACGCGACGCATGGCACGGCAGGCGGCGGCGAGCCAGTCAATCGTCGGCATGCCGATCTCCAGATCACCACGTGCGTCCAGCACCATCTCGGTGCGCTGGAACCGCGCCGGATCCGAGGTCAGGGGATTTCCGGCAAACGCCATGCTGGCATTGGGCCCGACCCGTGGCACGAAGGACGTGCCCAGGCCGATGACCGACAAAGCGGAGGAAAGCGGACAGACCACCGATTGGGACAGCCCGACCTTGCCAAGACCGATCAGAGGCGCGGAAAGAACGGCACGCTCGATCTGGGTCCGCAACCGCTGTGCGGCAAGCAGCAGCACCAGACCGCCGGTTGAATGCGCGAGGGCGAAATGCGGACCCGGCATTGAGGCGAGTGTGACGTCGCGCATCACCGTTTCCAGATCCGTCACGAAATCCGCGAAATCGTCGACGTGTCCGCGCTTCGGGTTGCGCAAGAGCCGCGACGAACCGCCCTGCCCGCGCCAGTCGAAGGTCACAACCGCGAAGCCACGGGCCCGCAGGTCGGAGATCGTCTCGAAGTATTTCTCGATGCATTCGGCACGTCCCTGCAGAAGCGTTACCGTGCCCTTCAACGGGCGATGGCTTGGCATCCAACGGGCCGTTCGAAGGCTGCAACCGTCCACGGTCCGGATTTCGGCGCAGATGCCGCCCTCGGGGATCGGGTTGTCCGGATGATCATACAGGTCCATGGCAATCCGGAATCTGGATCGGCGGAACGCCGGGGGGAAAAAGCCTTGCTTTGTCTTACAGGAGCCCGGCCGCCGGCTCAACACCGGCGACCGCTGGGTGGCACTTTCAAAGAGCGACGGGATGCTCAGAAGCGGCCCCAGAACCCCCAGGTGAAATCCCCGCCGCGGTGATCGCGACGACCGCCCCAGCGATGACCGCCGCGGCCGCGGCCCGGACCACGCAGAACCGTGCGTCCGACGACCTTGCCGGAATAGGCATCCACCACCAGACGCAAGGGGGCGCCGCGGCGTCCGTTCGCCCGCACGATATAGATGTCGCCGCGCGCACGGACCCGGGAAACATTGCGGAAACCGCGGCGGTGCAGTTTGCGCACGATACGGCGCGGACCAAGACGGCGATCCCGGTGACGACGGATACGCTGACCGACCTTGATCACCTGGCCGGCATCGGCGGTTGCGGAGAGCGGCGCCGACGGTGCGAAGGACGGGGCGCGCGCATCGAGGGCGTTTGCGGCCGGAGCGGTCATCAACAGTCCGGCGGCAACGGCGGCGAGAATGGTCTTCTTCATATCCTGGTCTCCCGGTTTGCGGCGCGATCAGCGCCTGTTGAACACCCCCAATCTGTCAGGGGGCACGTGAACCGAACCGGAAGAGCCCGTTCAGAAATCGTTCATCCGCGAAAAACGGCCAGGATCCGCCACCGGGCGGCCATTCGATCCCCTCTTGAAACGGCGAAATGCGGTCCCCACCTTTGACAGTGCAGGCGCCGGTCACCGGGCCTGTACGATCGATCCCGAAGACATCCGGCCAAGATGGCGGACGACGCGGATCGCACCATCAAATGTTGCTCAAGAAAGAGGACACTCAGATGCGTCACATGGATTTCAGCCCCCTTTATCGCTCCACGGTCGGCTTTGACCGGCTGTTCGCAATGCTTGATGCCAACGCGCAGGATGCGCCGAGCTATCCGCCCTACAACATCGAGCGGACCGGCGAGACGTCCTACCGGATTACCATGGCGGTCGCGGGCTTCCGCGATGAGGACCTGACGCTTGAAGCGAAGGAACACGTGCTGACGGTGAAGGGCGAGCGCCCTGCTGAAGCCGACAGCGGCGAATTCCTGCACCGCGGCATCGCCGCGCGCGCCTTCGAGCGTCGCTTCCAGCTTGCCGACTTCGTCGAAGTGCGGGGCGCGAGCCTGGAAAACGGCCTGCTGCACATCGACCTCGCGCGCGAAATCCCCGAGGCGATGAAGCCGCGCAAGATCGAGATCACCAACGGCGACGGCGCGCGGCAGATCGAAAGCAGCGTGAACTAGTCAGACCGGTCCAAACGCCTCGTGCCGTCGATGATCCCCCGATCGACGGACCGGGGCCACCGGGCCAGAAGGCGCCGCGCGGATCTTCACGGATCGGCGCGGCGTCGTCATTGTGAAACGACGCTTTGGTCCGGCTTGCCGCAAACCGTCGTGGGCACGCTCAAAGCAGCGCGACGAACCGGTCGACCTCCTCGGCGGTTGTCTCGAAGCTCGCGACAAGCCGGACCACGTGTTCGTCGTCCTCACAGCCCTCGCGCGACCACTCGTAGAATTTTGCACCCTCGCCCCTCAGCTTCGCGATCTGCGCTTGCGTCAGGACCGCAAAAACCTCGTTCGCCTGTACGGGCCAGGCGACACGCGCGCGTCCGCCCTGCCCGATCCCTTCGGCAAGACGCGCGGCTGCCCCATTGGCGCTGCGCGCAAGATCGAGCCAGTGATCGCCTTCGAAGTACCCGTCGAACTGCGCTGCCACGAAACGCGACTTGGAAAACAGGTGCCCGGCACGCGCGCGATGAATTGCAAGATGCGGCAGGGACTGCGGGTTGAACACGACCATCGCCTCGGCGCACCAGCAGCCGTTCTTGGTCGCGCCGAACGACAGGACGTCGATCCCGGCCTTCCAGGTGAGCTCTGCGGGGGTTGCCCCCAGATGCACGAGTGCGTTTGCGAAACGGGCGCCATCCATGTGGCAGACAAGCCCGTTTTCGCGCGCCCGCGCGGTCAGCGCTGCAACTTCGCCCGGCGAATACACCGTGCCGCATTCTGTTGCCTGGGTGAGGCTCAGTGCCGCAGGCACGCCGAAACGGCTTCCCTCGCGGTATTTGGCGAGAGCCTCGGCCACCGCATCGGGTGCGATGCGACCGGCCGTCGTGGCGAGCGGCAGGATCTTCATGCCGTGAGTGTAGAACTCGGCCGATCCCCATTCGTCACAATGAAGATGCGCGGTTTCGCTTGCCAGGACCAATCCGCCCGGGCGCGCGCAGGCCGCCATTGACAGTGCATTCGCTGCCGTGCCGGTCGCCGTGAAAAGCACCGAAACGTCAGTTTCGAAGATGTCCCGGAAGCGCTGGGTGATCCGGTCGGTGAGCGGATCCGCACCGTAGGCCGGCGCAGAACCGTGATTGTGGCGGGTGAGCGCATCCATCACCGGCTGCGAAGCCCCCGCCCAATTGTCGCTGGAAAAGTTCATGCCCGATCTAGTCCCGGCAAGGCGCGGCTGGCAAGTCCCCACGGCAACCGATGCCCGTCATCCCGTCCGCCGGACAGAAAATTTCGGCGTGGACGGGCCACCTGGTCGAAAGTGACAATTTGCTGCGCACACACGAAAGAAATAGTTTATAAGGCCGGTCGCAAGCCGCTTGCTCCCTTTTCGGAAATCTGGCATTGTTCGCCGCTCCCAATAGGACAGGAATACTGTCCCTTTTGGGAATGATAATCCGGAGCCCCGATGGTTTCGCGACTGGCGCGCCCTAGGTTAAGCGATTGCTTGACGCCGACGGCGCTCCGGGCAGGGGATGAAAGCTGCCAGCACCGCCACAGGCGGGGCGTCCGCCGGAGCGGTTTGGACGGGCGGCTTGGGGCGAAGGGTCAGGCTTGCATCCGGCACCGCTGGGGACGGGAGCGTTGCGCTTCCTGCCCCCACCGCAAATGCGGGCGGGCCAACGGAGCGGGACCGCTTCACGAAAGTCAGCGTCAGGGCTCTTGCCTGTTCGCCGGACGAGCCGCGTTGCCCGAGGGGAACGCGACCCGAACGGGAGAGGACGAACCGGACGCCGGGATGAGACAAGAGGGCTGAGATGAGCAAGACCGACGCGATGATCGAAGCACAGGACTTCGCAGGAACACCCGCACCGGCCGATGCCCTGACGGCAGGTTCTTCAACGCGCGCACAGCGCGACGACGCCGCCCGCTTCGGCCTTTATCATCCTGAAAAGGAACATGACGCCTGCGGTGTCGGCTTCATTGCGCATCTCAAGGGCAAGGCGTCGCACCAGATCATCGCCGACGGTCTTCAGATCCTGAAGAACCTGACCCATCGCGGCGCCGTCGGCGCCGATCCGCTGATGGGCGACGGCGCGGGCATGCTCGTGCAGATCCCGCATGAATTTTTTGCCGAAGAGGCAAAGGGCCTTGGCATCGACCTGCCCGAACAGGGACGCTACGGCGTCGGCTTCATTTTCCTTCCCCGCGATCCCGCGCTGCGCAAGACCTGCGAAGCCATCATCGAGCGGGTGATTGCGGCGGAGGGGCAGGCGTGTCTCGGCTGGCGTGATGTGCCGGTCGACAACGCCTCGCTGTCCAAGGCGCCGGAGATCGCGGCGACCGAGCCCTATTCGCGTCAGGTCTTCATTGCCTGCCGCGACTGCGAGACGCCGGACGATTTCGAACGCCGGCTCTTCGTGCTGCGCAAGGTGATTTCCAACACCGTGCGTGCGGAAAGCGATGCCGTCGAAAACGGATTCTATATCGTCTCGCTGTCGAGCCGCACCCTGGTCTACAAGGGCATGTTCCTCGCCACCCAGCTTGGGGCCTATTACGCCGATTTGACCGACCCGCGCTTCACCTCGGCGCTGGCACTCGTTCACCAGCGGTTCTCCACCAACACTTTCCCCTCCTGGGATCTTGCGCATCCCTACCGGATGGTCGCGCACAACGGCGAGATCAACACGCTGCGCGGCAACGTCAACTGGATGGCTGCGCGCCAGGCGAGCGTCTCCTCGCCGCATTTCGGCGAGGACATCTCCAAGCTGTGGCCGATCTCCTACGAGGGCCAGTCGGACACGGCCTGTTTCGACAATGCGCTGGAATTCCTCGTTTCGGGCGGGTATTCGCTCGCACATGCGGCGATGATGCTGATTCCGGAAGCCTGGGCCGGCAACCCGCTGATGGACGATAATCTGCGCGCCTTCTACGAGTATCACGCGGCCCTGATGGAGCCGTGGGACGGCCCGGCCGCCGTTGCCTTCACCGACGGACGCCAGATCGGCGCGACGCTGGACCGCAACGGCCTGCGCCCGGCCCGCTACATCGTGACCGACGACGATCTCGTGATCATGTCGTCAGAGGTCGGCGTGCTCCCGGTCCCGGAAGAAAAAATCATCCGCAAGTGGCGGCTGCAGCCGGGCAAGATGCTGCTCATCGATCTGGCCGAGGGCCGCATCATCTCCGACGACGAGATCAAGCGCACCCTGTCGACGGCCAACCCCTACAAGGACTGGCTGCACCGTACCCAGATCGTGCTGGAAGACATGCCGGCAGTGCGCGGTCGCGCACCCGTGGCGGCCGAAAGCCTGCTCGACCGCCAACAGGCCTTCGGCTACAGCCAGGAAGACATCAAGCTCCTGATGCAGCCGATGGCGACGATCGGCCAGGAAGCCATCGGCTCAATGGGAACGGACACCCCGATTTCCGCGCTCTCCGACAAGCCGAAGCTGCTCTACACCTATTTCAAGCAGAACTTCGCCCAGGTCACCAACCCGCCGATCGATCCGATCCGCGAGGAACTGGTGATGAGCCTGGTATCCTTCATCGGGCCGCGTCCGAACCTGTTCGACCTCAAGGGCCTGTCGACATCCAAGCGGCTCGAGGTGCGCCAGCCGATCCTCACCAATGACGACCTGGAAAAGATCCGCACCATTGGCGATACGTCCGACAACCAGTTCTCGGCCAAGACGCTCGACATCACCTATGACGTCTCTCATGGCGCGCAAGGCATGCGCGAGGCGCTCAACAACCTGTGCGCCAGTGCCGAGCGGGCGGTGGCAAACGGCTACAACATCATCATCCTGTCCGACCGTCTGCTGTCCCGCGCCCGGATCCCGATCCCGGCGCTCCTGGCGACGGCGGCCGTGCACCATCACCTGATCCGAGAGGGCAAGCGCACCTCCGTCGGTCTCGTGGTGGAAACCGGCGAAGCCCGCGAAGTGCATCATTTCTGCGTGCTGGCCGGCTACGGCGCGGAGGCGATCAACCCCTATCTGGCCTTCGAGACGCTCTTGCAGCTGCATGCCGAGCTCGACTTCCCCGAGGAGGTCGATGCCGACGAGGTCGTGCACCGCTACATCAAGTCGATCGACAAGGGCATTCTCAAGGTGATGTCCAAGATGGGCATCTCGACCTACCAGTCCTATTGCGGCGCGCAGATCTTCGACGCGGTCGGCCTGTCGAGTGATTTCGTCAAGGAGTTCTTCTTCGGCACGGCGACGACGATCGAGGGCATCGACCTCGACGCCGTATCGGACGAAACCACCCGCCGTCACAGGGTCGCCTTCGACGACGTGCCGATGCTGCGCGACGCGCTCGACGTCGGTGGCGAATACAACTACCGCATCCGCGGCGAGCGCCATATGTGGACGCCCGACAACATCGCCTCGCTTCAGCATGCGGTGCGCCGCAACCTGCCGGACACATACCGCGAGTACGCCAGAGAAACCAACGAGGAGAACGGCCGATTCACGATCCGCGGCCTGTTCAAGGTGAAAACGGCCGAAGACATGGGCCGCAAGCCCGTCGCCATCGAGGACGTCGAACCGGCAGCGGAAATCGTCAAGCGTTTCTCCACGGGCGCCATGTCCTTCGGCTCGATCTCGCGCGAGGCGCATTCGACACTCGCGGTGGCGATGAACCAGATCGGCGGCAAGTCGAACACCGGCGAGGGCGGCGAGGAGCCGGAGCGTTACCGGACGATGCCGGACGGGTCGATGAACCCGATGCGCTCCGCGATCAAGCAGGTCGCCTCGGGCCGTTTCGGCGTCACCACAGATTATCTCGTCAACGCCGACATGATCCAGATCAAGGTGGCGCAGGGTGCAAAACCCGGCGAGGGCGGTCAGTTGCCCGGCCACAAGGTCGACGCTGTCATCGCCAAGGTGCGCCATTCGACGCAAGGTGTTGGCCTGATTTCCCCGCCGCCGCACCACGACATCTATTCGATCGAGGATCTGGCGCAGCTGATCTACGATCTGAAGAACGTCAATTCGGCCGCCGACATTTCGGTCAAGCTCGTGTCCGAGGTCGGTGTCGGCACGGTTGCGGCCGGCGTCGCAAAGGCGCGCGCAGACCACATCACCATCTCCGGCTACGACGGTGGCACCGGCGCCTCGCCGCTGACCTCGATCAAGCACGCCGGCAGCCCCTGGGAAATGGGCCTTGCCGAAACGCAGCAGACGCTGGTGCTGAACGGCCTGCGCTCGCGCATCGCGCTTCAGGTTGACGGCGGTCTGAAGACCGGCCGGGACGTCGTGATCGGCGCGTTGTTGGGTGCCGACGAATTCGGCTTCTCCACCGCGCCGCTGATCGCGGCCGGCTGCATCATGATGCGCAAGTGCCATTTGAACACCTGCCCGGTCGGCATCGCCACGCAGGACCCGGTTCTGCGCAAGCGCTTCAAGGGCATGCCGGAGCATGTGGTGAACTTCTTCTTCTTCGTCGCCGAGGAAGTGCGCGAGCTGATGGCCGCCATGGGCGTCACGCGCTTCGAGGAACTCGTCGGCGACACCAAGATGCTCGATCAGGAAAAAATGTCGGAACACTGGAAAGCGCGTGGGCTCGACTTCTCGCGCCTCTTCCACATGCCCGACGCTACGCCCGAAAACAGACGTTGGACCGAACGCCAGAAGCATCCGATCGACGACATTCTCGATCGCCGCCTGATCGCTGCCGCCGAACCGGCGCTGGAGCGCAAGGAAAAGGTGACGATCACCGAGACGATCATGAATGTCGACCGCTCGACCGGCGCCATGCTCTCCGGCGAGGTTGCGCGGCGCTACGGCCACAAGGGGCTGAAACCCGATACCATCGAGATCAATCTGACGGGCACCGCCGGGCAGGCCTTCGGCGCCTTCCTGACGCGCGGCATCTCGATGCGGCTTGAAGGCGATGCCAATGATTACGTCGGCAAGGGCCTTGCCGGCGGACGGCTGGTAATCCGGCCAAGTCCCAAGAGCGGAGCCGACCCCGATACGTCGATCACCGCCGGCAACACCGTGCTCTACGGTGCAACGGAAGGCGAGTGCTACATTCGCGGCATTGCCGGCGAACGCTTCGCCGTTCGCAATTCCGGCGCGCTGGCGGTTGTCGAGGGCGTGGGCGACCACGGTTGCGAATACATGACCGGCGGCGTGGTCGTCGTGCTGGGCTGGACGGGGCGCAACTTCGCGGCCGGCATGTCCGGCGGTGTCGCCTATGTGCTCGACGAGGACAATTCCTTCCGCAGCCGCTGCAATCTCGCGATGGTCGACATCGAACCGGTGCCGGAAGAAGACGACCTGCTTGAAAAGCTCCACCACCATGGCGGCGACATCGAGCACAAGGGACGCGTCGACCTCACCGCCGACATGACCCGACACGACGACGAGCGCTTGCGCCAGTTGATCTCCAACCACATTGCGCACACGGGCTCGGCCTGGGCGCAGGAGATCCTCGACAACTGGGACGACTTCCGACCGAAGTTCGTCAAGGTGATGCCGGTGGAATACCGCCGCGCGCTCAAGGAAATGGAAGAAAAGCGGCTCGGCCTGGTGGCGGCCGAGTAAGGGGAGACGGAGAACATGGGAAAAGTCACCGGTTTTCTGGAAATCGATCGGCAGGAACAAAAGTACCAGCCGGCGTCGGACCGTATCCGCCACTTCAAGGAGTTCACGCTCCCGCTGGAGGACAAGGAAGTCGAGCGCCAGGCCGCCCGCTGCATGGACTGTGGCATTCCCTATTGCCACGGCCCCGTCGGCTGTCCGGTCAACAACCAGATCCCCGACTGGAACGACCTGATCTACAACGGCGACTGGGAAGAGGCGGCGCGCAACCTGCACTCCACCAACAATTTCCCGGAGTTCACGGGCCGCATCTGCCCCGCACCCTGCGAGGAAGCCTGCACGCTCAACCTCGAGGACGTGCCGGTCGCGATCAAGACCGTGGAACAGGCGATTGCCGACAAGGCCTATGCGGAAGGCTGGATCAAGCCGGAACCGCCGGCGGTGAAGACCGGCAAGACCGTCGCGGTCGTCGGCTCGGGACCGGCCGGCATGGCCGCGGCCCAGCAGCTGGCGCGCGCCGGCCACACGGTGCATGTCTATGAGCGCCAGCAAAAGGCCGGCGGCCTGATGCGCTACGGCATTCCCGACTTCAAGATGGAAAAGCACTACATCGACCGCCGCGTCGAGCAGATGGAAGCCGAAGGCGTTGTTTTCCACTATGGCGCCGATGTCGGCGTCTCGGTCACGGTGGATGAACTGAAGCATCGCCACGACGCGCTGCTGCTGACCTGCGGCGCGGAACGCCCGCGCGATCCGGGCCTGCCCGGCATGGATCTTCAGGGCTGCATGTATGCCATGCCGTTCCTGGTGCAGCAGAACCGCCGCGTCGGTGGCGAGGATGTCTCCGGCGAGGCGCCGTTCTGGGCCGGCGGAAAGCATGTCGTCGTGATCGGCGGCGGCGATACGGCGTCCGACTGCGTCGGCACCTCGTTCCGCCAGGGGGCGCTATCCGTCACCCAGCTCGACATCCGCCAGCGCCCGCCCGAAAAGGAAGACAAGCTCGCGGTCTGGCCCTTCTGGCCGACCAAGATGCGCACGTCCTCCAGTCAGGCCGAGGGCGCCGACCGCGAGTTCGCGGCCGCAACCCTCGAAATCGTTGGCGAGGACGGGCATGTAACGGGTGTCAAATGCGCCCGCGTCGATGAAAAGCGCGTACCGATCCCCGGCTCGGAATTCATCCTGCGCGCCGAACTGGTGCTGGCGGCGATCGGCTTCGCGGGTCCTGCGGAAGGCACCTATCTGGAAGAGCTGAAGGATGAAATGGCCCGCGACGCGCGCGGCAACATCCTTGCCGACACGGACGCCTACAAGACCTCGGTGGACGGCATCTTCGCCGCCGGCGACGTGCGCCGCGGCCAGTCGCTGGTCGTCTGGGCGATCCGCGAGGGCCGTCAGGCTGCCCGCTCCATCGACCTGCATCTGACCGGATCCACCAACCTGCCGCGTTGACAAACGCACGGCCCGGCCGCGTGTCCCTCAAGGAACGCGGCCGGGCCGCCGACGCAGCGTGCGGGTCACGCGCGGCTCATCACTTTCCGGGATTGGCGAGAAACGACAGGATGCGCTCGACAAGGGCTGCATGGACCGTGCGGCGCACTTGCGCGGATCTCCCGCACAGCGCCGGATCGCCACCCTCCTGCAACAGAATCTCCGGCCCCGCAGGGGTGCAGAGCGGGAAGGCATCGAAGGGGTCGGCTTTTGCAAGGGTGACGAGACGGACATTCCCGCCGTTGCCGGCCAGCCTTGCAGAGGCGTCTCTCCCCTCGTCTGTCTCGCCAAGCGCGATCACAAGGGACGGAGCCGCTCTCGTCGCACCGTACCGTGACAACACGTCAGAATATTCCGGCGCGATCGCCACCGCGGCAAAAAGCCCGGGAAACTGGTACGAGCGGGCGAGCGGCGCGCGGGCGAGCGTTTCAAGCGCAACACCTCCGGCGGCATACCAGGCACATTCGGGGCCAGACGTATCCGAACATGATCGCATGACGGCATCCGGATCAAACCGGTGGCCGGAAAGGGCGAGCGCCGCGGTCCCGCCGAGTGCGAAACCGACCGCCGAAATCCGGGCCCGGTCTATTCGCCCCGCCCAGCGCGGATCGCCAAGCACAGCTTCCATTGCGCGCTTCATGTCTTCGGGTCGCCGCCAGATCTCATCAGCCCCCGCCCGCGCGCTCTTCGGCCAAGGCGCGTTCACCTCCACCACGACATGACCCGCAACGGCAAGCATCGCACCGAGCCAGGCACCGGAATCCGGGCTCGACCGGATTCCGCCATGCGACAGCAAAACCAATGGAAACGGCCCCGGGTCCGGCTCGGCGCCTGGCACCGCATGCGGTCCGAGGAAAACGGCGTTCCCGGTAACGGCCCGCGGCGAACCGCGATGCGCCGGATACCAAAGCGTCAGCGACAGATCGCGCGCGCCCTGAGGATCCGCAACCGGGATCACGGCCATTCCCGGCGCATCCATCGCATTGACGGATCCGAACGGAAGGAAGACAAGGAGAAGAAGGCAGAGATACCGCATGTGCCGGAGCCTTTTCATGCCAGTGGCACGGAGGGCGTCACCGGAACGCGCCCGCAATATCTCCGCGCACCCGCATGCGCAAGCCCGGCCGGGGCATGCGTCACCTGGACCAGGTCGATGCGATCAGGCCGCGTCGCGATCCTGGCTTGCATTGATGTTCTTCAGGAAGCCACCGACCTGCTGGTGCAACGCGCCGGAAAGGTCCGCCAGTTCGGCGGTGGCGCCACGGATCTGATCCGTTGCCGAGCGCGTGCTTTCGCTCGCCTGCGACAATTCCGACATGCTGGACGCCACGCTTTCGGTATTCTGCGTGGCAAAATCGACGCTTTGGGTGATTTCGCCGGTCGCCGCCATCTGCTTTTGCACGGAACTCAGGATGGTGTTGGAAATCGTGTGGATCTGCTCCACCGTTCCCGCGATGGAGCGGATCGCGCCCACCGCCTGCTCGGAAACCTGCTGCACCGCCTCCACCTGCTGGGAAATGTCCTCCGTGGCGCGCGATGTCTGTCCGGCAAGCGTCTTCACCTCATTGGCGACGACGGCAAAGCCGCGTCCCATCTCCCCGGCACGCGCGGCCTCGATGGTCGCATTGAGGGCCAGCAGGTTGGTCTGATCGGCGATCTGCTTGATCAGGTCGACGACCTCGCCGATCGCGCGCCCGCTTTCCGCCAGCCGACCGACGATCGTGTCGGTTGCCCGCGATTCGTCGACCGCCGCCTGCGCCATTCTGGCGGATTGCTCCATCTCCCGCCCGATCGCGAGGATGGATTGTGTCATTTCCTCCGCAGCCTCCGCCGCAGTGGCCACAGAGCTGGAGGCCTGCTGCGAGGAATCGGAGGCGGCGCCGACGGCCTGAGACGCCTGATCGACCGCACCGTCGAGATCGTTGGAAAGTCCGCCGACCCGCTGCGCCGCCGTGCTCAGGCGTTGCACGACACCGACAACCGACGTTTCGAATTCATTCGCCACCTGGCGCAGCGTCTCGACGCGTTGACTGGCCAGGTCCTCCTGCTGCTCAAGGGCGATGCGCGCATCCTCGACCGCCTTTTCAGCAAGCTTTTCGCGAAAACCGGCCACCGATCGCGCGATTGACCCGATCTCGTCGCCCCGATCCGCACCGGCGATCTCGATCTTGAAATCCCCGTGCGACAGTCCGTCCAGACCGGTCTGCAACGCCTTGAGAGGCCGCCTGACGCCCATGGCAAGGACATAGGCCATGGCGAGGAACGCCACGCCGACGGGCATGCACACCAGCGCGATCTCGACCATCTCGCCAAGGATCAGCCGATCAAGACTGGAGGCTGCATCCGGCCCGAGAAAGGACGATGCCTTGGTCGGGTCGCCCAGCGCCCGGGTGAGCGAGGTGCGGAATGTATAGAAAGCGAAACCCGTGCCGCCCAGCATGATCATCGCGGCGGTGCCGACCATGAGCATAAAACGCCCCAGGACAGTCAGGGAGAAAAGCGAAGAACGGGAAGAACGGGAAGAAATCATGTCGCCGACCTTGTATTCGATCCGCTGACATCCTTCCTTGAATTGATGAAAAAAGAGAAAACCCCCGACCGATTTCAACGCGGCCGATCAAGGGTGCGCTCCGCCGTCGCTTGACGGTCGGCGTGTTGCGATCAGCGGTCGGAAAGACGGTAGTCGTCGACCCGCCCGTTTGCCGGCGGCAACACTGCCCCTTGGACAATCAGCCGGTACTGCGGCGTGTCCACCACCGGCGCGTTGCGCGCGTCTTCCGCGCCGGCCAGTTCCGTTTCCGGCGACCCGATCCGCCCGGTCAACACCACGAAGTTCGGGTCGTCCTCGACACCCTCGAACGCGAATGCCCCCGACGATCCGAGCACCCGCGCAATGGCCTTCTCGGCAAAAAAGGCAAGTTTGCTCTTGCCAGGCCATGTAAAGCCCACGCCCGCATTGTCCCGCAGTCGACGGCGACGGCCCTCCACATCGGGGCCATAGGAGGTATATCCCCCCTCCTCATCGAGAAACACGTCCCAGACATCGACATAAATGGCATTTGCCGCCTCGACGCGATCCTTGATCAAGGTGGTGACATAGCTGAAGTCGGATCGTCGCGCGCGCCCCTTCGGGGGCGGCAGGCCCACCCAGAGAAGCGGCGTGCGCTGTCGACGGGCGGCGGACAAGAGCGCATCGACACGTCGCCCGTAGGCCCCGGCCCATGCCTCGCTCCGGAACTCCATTTCCGCACCCGATGGCAGGACGAAGTCGCGCATGTCGTTTGAGCCGATCAGCACGACGATCGCCCCGACCCGGCGACCCTGCACGACGCCCTGCATGCGGTCGGCGATCTCGCTGCCCATTTCCGTCGTCAGTCCTTCATCGGCGAACACAAGCGTGTCGACCCGCACCGAGGGGACCTCCGAATAGCTCGCCTCCAATCCTTCGCCCAGGTCTTTCGCCAGATCGCCGCCGACGACGAGCACGACGCGGGCATCCGCATCCTTCGGCACCTCGACGATCACGGGCTTCACCGGTTCCCGCCTCGGCTGGATCCGCTGTTTGGGACGTTGTTCCTTCATCCGCGTGCGCCGGTTGTTGTCGACCCCGAACAGGCGCAGAAGCGGCGACAGGGGGTGGAACCCGGTCCCGCGCGTGTCGCCCGGCTTGACGATCGGACCGTTGCTTTGGGCATGCACCGGCGCGACCCCGGTCGCGCCGAGCCCGGCAACGCAAAGCAGAAGCACCACGCGAAACAGTCCATGGCGTAGGCGTTGGCCGAAGTGGGATCGAAGGAACGTCATGGAGCGACCCTAGCGAATTGCGCTGCCACAGTCCAAGGGCGCGCGCAAACTGGCGGGTAAATGCCGCCGGAGGTGGACGCCCGACTGCGCATCAGATCAGCCCGCATGTCACCGACCGGAACTGATGCGCTCCAGCAAGGCGACGGAGCCATATCCGTCCGGGATCAATCCGACCGAGCGCTGATAGGCGCGAATGCCGCGCCGCGTCGCCGGGCCGATCCGCCCGTCCGCGGCGCCGACATTGAACCCGCGCCGGTTCAAAAGGGTCTGCAAATCCTTCGCCTTTGACCGCGACAACGGCAGGGCCCTGCGGTCCCAGTCCTGCGCGAACGGGCCGCCGCCACGCACGCGGTCAGCCAGATGACCGACGGCGAGCGCATAGGCGGTGGCGTTGTTGTAACGCTTGATCACATAGAAATTGCGCAGCATCAGGAAGGCAGGCCCGGATGCGCCCGCCGGCAGGATCAAGACCGCATCGTCGGCAGGCCGCGGAAAGTCGCGGCCGTTGGTTCGACGCACGCCAAGCCGGCTCCAGTCCGCGAGGTCTTTCTCCTCGTCAACGGTTCCATAGTCGAAGCCGCGCGGCAAAACGACCTCGTATCCCCAGGTATTGCCGGTGCGCCATCCGTGCCGCTTGAGATAATTGGCGGTGGACGCCAGCGCATCGGGGATGTTTGTCCAGATATCCCGCCGCCCGTCACCATCGTAATCCGATGAATACTGGCGCCAGCTGGAGGGCATGAACTGCGTGTGACCCATTGCGCCGGCCCAGGAGCCTTCCATGCGCTCGGGCTGGACGTGCCCGGCATCGAGGATTTTCAGGGCAGTGACCAGTTCCTTGTTCCAGAAGCTCCTGCGGCGTGGCGCGGCATAGGCAAGGGTTGCCAGCGCGCGCACCACATAATGCTCTCCCATGAAGGAGCCGTAGTTGGTTTCCATGCCCCAAATCGCCACGACCGCCTCCCGGTCAACACCGTAGCGGCGTTCGATTGCGGCAAGCTCCGTGGCATAGGACGCGAGCATTTCCTGCCCCTTCTCGACACGGGTGTCCGAGACGGCCGTGTCGAGATAGTCCCAGATCGGCTTGACGAACTCCGACTGCTTGTTCATCAGCCGGATCGTGTCGGGATCGGGCGTCACCCCCTGAAAGGCGCGCCGATAGGTGTCGCGGCGAACACCGGCGTCTCGTGCAACGGGCCAGAACCCGTTGACCCACCGGTTGAAGTCCGTGTCCGCGGCGGCCGGCGACAGCACACCGGCGCCAAACGTCACGGCGGCCGTCAGCATCGCCAGCGACAGCCGACCGGCCGGGCGGCAGGTGAACCCGCGAGATGCCGCAACGGCCTTCCGGAAAATGCGCAAGACAGTCATCCAAACTCCTGGTGTGGTTTCAGACCTTCGCCAAATGTCCCTGGTGGCAAAGGGTCACGCGCGCCCCCCGGCGCCCGCATTGTGAATAAGTGGCGCTCAATGGCGAAACCGCAATCCGCCCTCGATCGCATTTTCGCTGTAGCCCGCGCCCGGCGTCGTCGAACTGAACCGCCGGAAAGTGTAGCGCCCCTGCACGGCGACACTCGATGTCAGCGCCCAGGTCAGCGCCGCAGTGGCGCTGGCCTCGTCCTCGATCAGGCGGATCCCGGCATAGTCGCGCCGCGACAGTCCGACGCCGATTTCACCCGACAGGGCATCTGTGAACCCGTGGGCAATCCGCAAATCACCCGAGTAGAGCAGCGACCCGGGAGTTCCCGAGAGCGTCGAAGGCGCAAGATCGGTCGCAAGCGTTGCCGTGACCGTTGTGAGCCGCGACGGCGACCAGATCAGCGATCCGTCCACGGTCAAACCCTCGAGCCGCTCCAGACGGGCGTCATCGAGCGTTTCGCTGCGCCAGCCGGCGCTGATATCGCCGCTGATCTTGCCGCCGGCGTCGAAGGCGATGCCGGCGCGCAGGGCATATCCCTTGGAATCGCGGTCGGCACACAGGGAAGGGTCCGTGCAACGCTCGAAATAACGACGCGTGAGAAGACTGGCTTCGGCAAACGGCTGAAGGCTCGCGCCGGTGTTGCCGTCGAGCCGCAACGTCGCGGAAAACAGCGCATTGTCGCGTTCCCGGTTGGCGGCCGTCGTGTTGCCGCCGGTGTAAACGGTGGAATCCACCTCGCCGCGCAGCTCCGCGCCGACAAGCCCGACCGAACGGCGCAGGGCAAGCCCGCCGCCCAGTTCGTGAATGTCGCGCCCGCCGCCGGTGGCCTCGGCGCTGCCGCTGTCTTCGAGCGACAATCCGTACCGCGCGGAAACCTCCACCTCGGTGCGGTCGCTGACATCGAGACGCAACAGCGCGTCGAGCGTGGCGCTCGGATCCGCGTCGACCGTGCTGTCGGGATATCCGGTGAAACTGCCGCGAAAATTCACACCCAGACTGTGCCGCGACCAGTCCGACTGTGCCCGCAGCGTCGGCGCGATGCGATACAGCAGACCGGAGGAGCCGGACGTGTCGCCGGAGCGGTTGTCGGTCCAGCCGAGCCCGGTAAAGAGCTCGGGATACAGCAGAAAGGACCCGACCCGGATCCCCTGTGGCGCGTCGCGCTGCGTGTCACCGTCATAGATGTCGTTGACCAGCGTGCCTCCGCCTCCCGTCGCCGCTCGCCTCGCCACGGCGCGCAGCCGCTCGGCGAACGGCTGGACGGGGCGAACACGGCCCGCCTCGGAGAGCGGCTCGGTTTCCTCGCCGGCATCGGTGTCGCGCGCCGGATCGGAAGCGGCAGCGTCTTCCGCGTTGCCGTCGTCTTCCGTGTCGCCATCATCGTCCCCGGTCGCGTCGGCACCCAGGTCGTCCTGGGCAAAGACACTGCCCTGCGGCGCGGCTCCGCCCAGACTTCCGCGCATAGACGCGTCCTGCGCCCGCACCGTGTGGACGGAAGCGGCGAGGACGGCTGCAAAGAGAATGTGCGCGACAAACCGGTTCATAAACGGGACCATTCGGGAACGTCGGGCAGCAACGGCCCACTTTGGCCATGATCATGATCTGTTAAGGTTAACCAAGCGTTGCCAATCCGCTTCGACACGGTCCGATTGCCAGCGCTTGCCGGACGGCCTTGCGACCGGTAAGACCGACAACAAAAGATCACTGGACATGAGACAATGACGGCAGCCACGCTTCAGTCACCTTCGCGCTCACACGACCCGGGCTCGGCCCTTTCTTCGTCCTTGCGCACGATCGACACGGAACTGGCCGGTCTTGGCATTTTGCGAAAAGCCCTGGCCAACGGATTGGCAGACCCTTTCGCACGCGCGGTTGAGAGCATCGTCAGCGCAAGCGGCCGCGTCATTGTCACGGGCGTCGGCAAGAGCGGTCATGTGGGCGCCAAGATCGCGGCAACCTTCGCCTCGACCGGCACCCCGGCGTCCTTCGTGCATGCCACCGAGGCAAGCCACGGAGATCTCGGCATGATCACGGACCATGATGTGGTGCTGGCGATCTCCTGGTCGGGCGAGACCCAGGAGCTGGCTGCCACGATCGCCTACACGCGCCGCTTCAAGGTTCCCCTGGTTGCGATGACCTCACGGATCGACAGCGCGCTCGGCTCCGCCGCCGACATCGTGCTGTCTCTGCCCAAGGTGGAGGAAGCCTGCCCGCACGGGCTGGCGCCGACGACCTCCACACTGTTGCAAATGGCGACGGGCGACGCCCTTGCCATCGCCCTGCTCGAAGCGCGCGGCTTCACCGCCCAGGACTTCAAGATCTACCATCCGGGGGGACGTCTCGGCGCAACGCTGCTGCATGCACGCGACATCATGCATTCCGGCGACAAGCTTCCGCTTGCCGATGCACACACCTCCATGCGCGATGCGATTGTTCTGATCACGCAAAAGGGCTTCGGCATTCTCGGGATTGTCGATGCGGACGGCAGGCTGATCGGCATCATCACCGACGGCGATCTGCGTCGCCACCTGAGCAGCGATTTTCTCGAGAAAACCACCGCCGACGTCATGACCCGCGATCCCAAGACGATCGGCACCGACCTTCTGGTCGCATCCGCGATGGAGTTCATCAACCGGACGTCCATCACCGTCGTGTTCGTCGTCGAAAACGACATGCCGGTCGGCATCATTCACCTGCATGATCTCTTGCGGCATGGCGTTGCCTGACGCTGCCGCTCTTGGTTGAGTATCTTAAAACTCTGTTTACCTTGATCTTTTTTTCGGCATTCTCATCGTTTGCTTTCTGTGCGCTTAGGGATTGATTAGCCCTACCGCCCCTATGATCACCACTGCTTCCAGTCGGTCGGATCGGTTCCGGAGCGTGGTAGGATCATGGATCTAAGTTCAATCATCGGCATTATCGCCGCCTTCGCCGTCGTGGTCGTCGCCATCCTGATTGGCGGCAACATCACCCAGTTCGTCGACGTGCCGTCGATGCTGATCGTGATAGGCGGCGGCTTTGCGGCGACGCTGGTGCGTTTTCCGCTCTCAGGCATCAGCAGCGCCTTCGTCGTCGGCAGCAAGGCTGCCTTCACACACAAGAAGGTCAACCCGCGCGACCTGATCGAGGAAATCACAAAGCTTGCCGACACCGTGCGCAAGTCCGGCCCGCTCGGCCTGGAGAATGTCGAGGTCAGCGATCCGGCACTTGCAAAGGGCGTGCAATATATCGCCGACGGCTACGAATCGGATTTCATCAAGGACAGCATGGAGCGCGAACGCGATCTCTATCTGGACCGGCTCCAGGCAGGAAAGAAGGTGTTCAAGGCACTGGGCGATTCGGCCCCGGCCTTCGGCATGATCGGCACGCTGGTTGGCCTGGTGCAGATGCTGGCGACGATGGATGACCCCTCCACGATCGGACCGTCGATGGCGATCGCGCTTCTCACCACCCTTTATGGCGCGCTGATCTCCAACGTCATCTGCCTGCCGATCGTCGACAAGCTGGATTCCAAGTTCGACGTGGAAGAGGTCAACCAGACACTGGTGATCGATGGCGTCATGCAGATCCGAGAGAACAAGAGCCCGGCCCTGATTCGCGACATGCTGATCGCCTATCTGCCCGAAAAGCAGCGCGCCGACCTGGTCGAGGCGGCCTAGGGTGTGGACCCATAAATGAGGCTGACATGGCATGGAAAATGGCGATGAATTGCGAAGAAGGGCGTGCAGAGCGGGCCGGGTGCCCGGTCAAGCGCGCTGACGATGCAAAGCGAAGCCATTTCCATGTCCTTAGGATTTGACCGGATTGCGCCTCAAACCATGGCAAATCCCATTTATGGGTCCACACCCTAGGGCCGCAGCGCAGACGCTGACGCGGCAGACGCGAAACTGGAGAAAAAACGATGGCCCGGAAGAAACAGGCAGGCGGCGGCGGCGCTCCGGAATGGCTGGTGACCTTCGCCGACCTGATGTCCCTGCTCGTTTGCTTCTTCGTGCTCATCATTTCCTTTTCGATCCAGGACAAGCAAAAGCTTCAGGTCGTCGCCGGCTCCATGCGCGAGGCCTTCGGCATCAAGGAAACCTCCCGCCGCACCGGGATCATCGAGGTCGAGGGCATTCCGATCCGCGACTACATGAAGGACATCACGCAAGTTGCGGACGAGCTGGATTCCGACTTTTCCCAGGAACGCCACGAAAAGCGCCGCAAGCAGGGGCCGGAAGCCAACACCCACGACGTGCGCGAAGCGGAGATAGAGCGCCCGCGCCAGTTTGCCACCGCGGCCGCATCCCTGCGCCAGGCCTGGCAGGAGATGCCCGACATCACGGAGATCTCCTCCAACATCATCCTCGAGGAAACCGAGGAAGGGCTGAACATCACGCTGGTGGACCAGGACGGACGCTCGATGTTTCCGGAAGGCTCGAAATATCCGTATGAAATCACCCGCCGACTTCTGTCGGCGATGGCGCCTGTGATCGCGCGCATGCCCAACCGGATCGAGATCACCGGTCACACCACGTCCGGCGGCGCCGCCATCAATCCAGGCTACACGGCCTGGGAGCTGTCCGCCGACCGGGCCAATGCCGCCCGCCAGGTCCTGTCGGAATACGGCATTCCGTCAGATCGCTTCTACAGCGTCGTGGGAAAGGCCGATACCGAACCGCTGTTTCCCAACGATCCCTATCTGGCGGCCAACAGGCGCATCGGCATTCTTTTGATGAGCGAAGAACCGCCGATCCCGCTCGGACACAATCCCTAAAGGACGACCCGGCCCGTTCAGGACGGGTCCTTCGGTGACACGGCAACCACGACAAGAAGCGGCCCGTCGAGGCCTTCCACGCGGATCCGCGTGCCCGCAGGCATGTCGGCCCCGGTCACGCGCCAGATCGTATCGTCGATCCGGACCCGGCCGTCTCCTTGCGAAATCGGCTGCTCCAGAACGAACTCCCGGCCCACCAGACGGCTGCCGCGACGGTTGAGGCCCGGATCGCCTTCCGCGTCCCCGCTCCTGCGCATGAAGGCCCGGCCGACCAGAAGACTGGCGAGCGACAGGACGCCGAACAGGACGAGCTCGACCTGCCAGGAGATGTCGACGAATAGCGCCAGCGTTCCGACGATCAGCGCGGACAGACCGAACCAGAGAAAGAAGGTTCCCGGCGCCACGACTTCCAGGCCAAGCAGCAGCAGCCCGCCGATCCACCAGGACCAGGGCCCGAGCTCGAAGATGATCCGCTCGATGATGCTCATGTGCCGCTCTCGTCGGGCCGCGTGCCGGCGCTGGGCACACGCCCTGCGCCTCCGCGCGGGCGAGCACGGTTTTCATCGCCGAAAGCCTCCTTTGCGATCTCCGCGACACCGGCGAGCGACCCTAGGATCGACGTCGTTTCGGTCGGAAGGATCAAGAGCTTCTGGTTCGGCGAATTCGCGAACTTGCCAAGCGCCTCGACATACTTGTTGGCGACGAAATAGTTGATCGCCTGCAGGTCGCCGGCGGCGATCGCCTCGCTGACCATGCGGGTTGCCTGGGCCTCCGCCTCTGCCGAACGTTCGCGTGCCTCCGCATCGCGGAACGCGGCCTCGCGGCGGCCTTCGGCTTCCAGGATCAGCGACTGCTTTTCCCCTTCCGCCTGCAGGATTTCCGACTGCCGCTTGCCTTCGGCTTCCAGAATGGAGGCGCGCTTTTCGCGCTCCGCCTTCATCTGCCGGCCCATCGCTTCGACCAGGTCGCGCGGCGGATTGATGTCCTTGATCTCGATGCGGGTCATCTTGATGCCCCAGGGCGCGGCCGCAGCATCGACGACCCTCAGCAGCCGGCTGTTGATCTCGTCGCGATTGGACAGGAGTTCATCGAGATCCATCGACCCCATGACCGAGCGGGTGTTGGTCATCGTCAGGTTCAGGATCGCGTTTTCCAGGCCCGACACCTCATAGGCGGCACGTGCCGCGTCCAGTACCTGGTAGAATGTCACCCCGTCGGAGGTCACGGTCGCATTGTCGCGCGTGATCACCTCCTGCGAGGGAACGTCGAGCACCTGCTCCATCATGTTGATCTTGTGACCGATGCGATCGACGAAGGGCACAATGAAATTTAGGCCCGGCGTCAGTGTCTTACGATACCGCCCGAACCGCTCCACCGTGAAATTGAAGCCCTGCGGCACCGTCTTGACGCCGGCAATGACCACCAAGACGGCAAGCACGAACAAGACCACGACGAGAATGTCGAAGCCGGCGATACCATCGATCATGAAACTGTCCTTCCCGGCAGGAGCAGCCGACACGGAAGAGACCGCACGGCCGACCGGCGGCAGGGCTGCCGCGCGGTTACCCGCTCAGATGTACCCACTCCGCGCCAATGTGCAAGTTCGGGAAGACGCCGGGAACTGTCGTCCACCGTCGTTTGACGGCATGACCGGTCAGACCCAGCCGGACAGTTCGCGCTCGACGATGGTCTTCAGGACCGACACGCCTTCCGCGCTGTCGTTCAGACAGGGGATATGGGCGAAGTGCTCGCCGCCATGCTCCTCGAAGATCTCCCCGGCCTCGCCGGCGATTTCCTCAAGCGTTTCCAGGCAGTCCGCCACAAATCCCGGATTGATGATCGCGAGCTTCTTCACGCCTGATTTGGCGAGGCTCTCCACCGTCTTGTCCGTATACGGCTGAAGCCATTCCTCGGGGCCGAACCGCGACTGGAACGTGATCCTGAGCTTGTCTTCGGGCCAGCCGAGACGTTCGCGCACCAGCCGCGTCGTCTTGTGGCAGTGGCAGTGATAGGGATCGCCCTTCTTGAAATAGGACTGGGGAATGCCGTGGAACGAGGCCAGCACCAGTTCCGGCTCGAAATCGAGCGAGGCCATGCTGTGTTCGATGGAGACGGCCAGCGCATCGATATAGGCGGGGTCGTCGTGATAGGGTGGCACCGTCCTGAGCGCGGGTTGCCAGCGGATCTTGGTAAGCTCGTTGAAGACCACGTCGTTCACGGTCGCCGTGGTCGAGGCCGAATACTGCGGGTAGAGCGGAAACACCAGCAGGCGCTCGCATCCCTGTTCGCGCAAATGTTCCAGCCGCGATGCGATCGAGGGGTTGCCGTAGCGCATCGCCCAGTCGACGACGATGCGTCCATCCGGATCCGACAGGCCGGCCGTGAGCTTGTCGGCCTGCGAACGGGTGATCGTGCGAAGCGGAGATTCGTCCAGTTCGCGATTCCAGATCTCGTCGTAGGCCTTGCCGGATTTCGTCGGCCGGGTGTTGAGAACAATGCCGTAGAGGATCGGATACCAAAGCGCGCGCGGCCACTCGATAACCCGCTTGTCCGAAAGAAACTCGCGAAGATAGCGCCGCATCGAGCGGAAGTCCGTTCCGTCCGGCGTCCCGAGGTTGACCAGAAGGACGCCGATCTTGCCGGCCTTCACCTTCGGGTGATCCGAGGGCAGCCGGATCTGCCGCATGTCGCGCGCGCGGTCTTCTTGGTCGGTTTCCTGGTCGATTGCGGTCATGCTGTCCATGGGGCTCCCGGTCGCATCCTGTTTTTTACCACCGCGCACATAAGGCGCCGGGCGGCAATCGTCCACATCCTAGCCCGTGTACGCGCGCAAGTTCACAAAGGTTTTGCTCCATGCGCGACATGCTGCCGCACAATGCGAGCGGATATTCCTGCACGCCACCGGCCCGGAATTAACGCAGCCTTTAGCCGGGATAGTCAAAAGTCCCGAGATACGCAACGTGCGAAGTTTCAGCGATATCCCGGAACCGAACAGGCATGCCCTTCACGTCGAACGCCAAACCCGGCAAACGAAACGCCGTCATGCTCGTCGAGCGCAACTCCTTTACCCGCCGCCTGATCCGCGGAATGCTGAAGGAAATCGGCATTCACAGCGTGATCGAAGCGCGGGACGGCGCCACGGCCGAACACATGCTGAAGACGAACCCGGTCGACGCCATCCTCCTCGACTGGCGATCCCCCGGAACCGAAAGCGCGCGCATGCTCGCCCGGCTGAGACAGGCGGACAATCCGAAGACCGCCGTCACGCCGGTGATCATCACCAGCGCCCATGTCGACCTGGCGCTCCTTGAGCGCGCGGCAAACCTCGATGCAAGCTCCGTCATGCTCAAGCCGTTCTCGCTGAATGTCCTGCGCTCCCATGTTCTGGCAGTCCTCGGCGAAATCGACGCCAAGCCACTGCCCGACATGCCCCCCGAAGCGGATCGCGACGGGACGCTGCCGGTCGCGGCCGGGAATGCGCCGGCAGTCGAGGACAGCGAGATCTTCTATCTTTAGGGAAACGGGGCACGAAGGGAACGGGCCGGAGCAGGTCAGTCCGGCGGATAGCGCTCCGCGACCTTGAACCAGAATTCCACGATCGTGTGCAAGACCTCGCTCATGCCCGTGAGACTGTCCGCCTTTGTCACCACAGCATTCGCGCCGGCCGCATAGGCGGAGCGGATCGTCACCGGGTCATCGGCCGTCGTGAAGACACATACCGGAATCGCGCTGAACTGCGCATGTGCCCTCAGCCGCGCCAGAAACTCCGTTCCGCCCATCACCGGAAGGTTCAAATCGAGAAGGATCAGATCCGGCGGAGGACTGCCCGAGGCCGCGAGCCCGTCGAGAGCGACGAGCGCATCGGCGCCGTTTTCAGCGGTGGTGATCCGCACCGGAACGGGCGAGGTTTCCAGCGATTTTTGAATGATTCGAATGTCGTCGGGATCGTCCTCGACAAGCAGAATGGCAGCGCCGCGTGTCCCCGAATCCGCATCCTGCATTGCCGCGCTTGCCCTCGTTTGCTGTGCCTGACCCGGCGCCTGAATAGGCCGAACCGACATGAGTGTGCAACAAAAACGCGAACACTCTATGCCCCACACCCGAACAATCCTAACAAAGAGCAAACAATATTGTCAGGATTTGTAGTTTCGCTCGTCCGAAATCACCTTCCCGTCATTGGGCAAACTGCCAAGGTCGGCCTGCTCGGCATGACCGCCGAGTTTTGTGATCTCGCGCAAGCTGTCGGCCAGGGCATCAGCGAGACCGGGTCCCGCGCCCTCCGCCTCGAACAGCAGTCGCATCGCGTCCTGATCGCCGCTGCGCTCCACCACGAGACGCGCCCGCGCCACTTGCGGATGGCGCGCAACCACCTCCGCGATCTGTTTGGGATCGACGAACATGCCCTTGACCTTGGTGCGTTGATCGGCACGTCCCATCCACCCCTTGAGGCGCATGTTGGTGCGCCCGCATGACGAGCGCCCCGGAAGGGTGGCCGAGAGATCGCCCGTTCCGAAGCGAATCAGCGGATAGCTCTGCTTGAAGGTGGTAACGACGAGCTCGCCGACCTCGCCGTCGGCCACGGGCGTTCCGGTGCCCGGACGCACGATCTCGACGATCATGTCCTCATTGACGATCAATCCGTCATCCGCGATCGCCTCATAGGCGATCACGCCGAGATCGGCGGTCGCATAGGCCTGCAGCACGTCAACGCCGCGGCTCTTGTATTCAGCCCGCAGGCTGGGAAACAGCGCTCCGCCCGACACCAGCGCCTTGGTCAGGGACGAGACATCGCGGTCGAGCTCGGCCGCCTTGTCGAGAATAACCTTTAGATAATCCGGCGTGCCGGCGTATCCGGTCGGGCGCAACGCCGTGATCGCATCCACCTGCGCCTCGGTGTTGCCCACACCGGCGGGATAGACGGCACAGCCCAGCGCGCGCGCGCCATGATCGAGAATGAAACCGCCCGGCGTCATCTGGTAGGCGAGCGCATTGTGCACGATGTCCCCGGCCCGGAATCCTGCAGCGTAAAAGGCCCGCGCCGCGCTCCAGGGATCGTCCCCCTCGCCCTGCGGCTCCCATATCGGCCCGGGAGACATGAAGATCCGGCCGAAGCTCGAGGCGTCTCCGGCAGCGAACCCGCCGAACGGGGGCGTTTTTTCCTGCGCCGCCATCAGATCGGCCTTGCGCAGAACGGGAAGGTCGGCAAGCGCCGCACGGTCACGGATCGCATCCGGCGCGACGCCGGCAAGATAGTCCGCCCACGCCGGCGCATTGGTCATCGCGTGCGAGATCTGTCCCGGCAGCCGCGCGAAAAGCCCTGCCTCGCGCTGGTCCGGGTCCTGCCCCTCCAAACGGTCGAAATGATGGTTGCTCATCGTTTTCCCCATGCGTTCTGGCCCATGCCGTCAGGCCTTATCCGTTCAGGCAGCCGGCTGTCGCGAGGCGCCTCGGGCAAAATAACCCCTATCCGCTGAAAGGCTTCGGCGGCGGAGGACAGTCATCAGGGTTCGGTATCGGATACGTTCCGGCGGGCCTGTCAGGCCAGCCAGCGCTTGCGCCGCTTGTAATGCTTGACGTTTCGAAACGACCTGCGCCCCTCACCGCCAACCCCAAGGTAGAATTCCTTGACGTCCTCGTTTTCCCGCAATGCCTTTGCGTCGCCATCCAGCACGATCCGACCAGCTTCCAGAATGTATCCATAGGTCGCATAGCGCAGGGCGACATTTGTATTCTGCTCCGCCAGAAGGAAGGACACGCCTTCCTTGCGGTTGAGTTCCTTGACGATTTCGAAGATTTCCTCGACCAGCTGCGGCGCAAGGCCCATCGACGGCTCGTCGAGAAGGATCATGTTCGGACGGCTCATCAATGCCCGTCCGATCGCACACATCTGTTGTTCGCCGCCGGAGGTGTACCCCGCCTGGCTGCTGCGGCGCTCCCGCAGCCTTGGAAAGTAGGTGTAGACCTTCTCCAGGTCCTGCTTGATCGCGGTCGACCCGTCGCGGCGCGTGTAGGCCCCGGTCAGCAGGTTTTCCTCGATGGTCAAATGGCCGAAACAGTGTCGGCCCTCCATCACCTGAATGCAGCCGCGCTTGACGAGATCGTTCGGCGACAGCGCCTGAACCTCCTCGCCCTCGAAAACGATCGCACCCTTGGTGACATCGCCGCGCTCGGCGCCGAGCAGGTTGGACACGGCCTTCAGCGTGGTGGTCTTGCCCGCGCCGTTGGCGCCGAGGAGAGCAACGATTCCCCCCTCGGGCACGGTGAGCGAGACGCCCTTCAACACCAGGATCACGTGATCGTAGATCACCTCGATGTTGTTCACCGACAGGATTGGATTGGCGGACGTCTCGTTCATTTTCAGCTCCACATTATCGGGATCGTGACCGTTTGGCGGTCAGTTGCAGTCCCGCGGAGTGATGTTGTTTTCCGCCGCATAAGCTGCGGAATCCTCTTCGATCAGCGCATTGATCACCGACCGGTCAGGCTCGATCCCGGAGGCGACGACGTGCCACGTCCCTGCGGCCGCATCCCACTGCTGGATCAGCACCGTGCCCGGATCGGAGTGAACCGCGCAGGAGATCTCCACCGGATAGGTGAAGTTCGGCAGGCCAAGCTCGCCAAGCCGCTCCTCGGTGACGTTCAGCGCCTCGAGGCCTTCACGCACGTCCTTGCCGACGATCTCGTTGGACCCCTTGATCTCCATCGCCTTGCGGATCGCCTCGGCCGTCCAAACGGCTGCAACGAGACCACGGTTGTAGAGAACCTCGCCGACCCGGTCGCGGTCGCCCGCCCCCATGTCGGCGTCATACACCTTCTCCAGAATTTCCTGATGCAGCGGGAAATCGGCGCCCGGAGCGTGGAAGGTTGCGGAGAGATAGCCGTTGGCGCCCTCGCCCGCCGGCGTGACGTCATGCTCGGAGCCGGCCCACCAGTTGCCGATGAAGCGATCCATCGGATAGCGGATCGAGGAGGCTTCCTTGACCGCCACCTGGTTCATGACGCCCCAGCCCCACATCAGGACCCAGTCGGGCTGCATGCGGCGGATCTGCAGCCACGTGGCCTTCTGCTCCTGGCCCGGATGGTCGACCGGCAGGAGCTCCAACGTGAACCCATGCTTCTCCGCGAGGTTTTCAAGCGTACGGATCGGCTCTTTGCCATAGGCGGAGTTGTGATAGACAAGCGCGATCGTCTTGCCCTTGAGCTGATCCTCGCCGCCCTCGATCGCAGCCGCATAGTTGACCATGCCGGAGGCTGCGTCCCAGTAGGTTCCCGGGAAGTTGAAGATCCACGGAAACACCTTGCCGTTGGCGGCCGATGTGCGGCCGTAGCCCATCGTGAACAGCGGGATCTCGTCGACCGAGGCCTTCGGGATCAGCTGATAGGTGATGCCGGTCGAGAGCGGCTGATAGACCAGCGCGCCGCTGTCGCCCTGCCCCTTGGTGTTCTCGTAGCACTCCACGCCCTGCTGCGTGTTGTAGGCCGTCTCGCACTCCACGAAGTTGATCGTGGCGCCGTTGATGCCGCCGTCGCGCTGCTCCAGGAGCTTGAAGTAATCGGCGTAACCATTGGCGAAGGGAATGCCGCCCGGCGCATAGGGTCCGGTGCGATAGACCAGCGACGGAATCGTCAGTTCATAGGCCTGTGCGGTGGACACCGCCACCGGCCCGGCGACCGCAAGCGCGGCAAGCCCGGCTGTAAGATGCTTCAGTTTCATTTTGTTTCCTCCCTTGGAACAGGATATCGGGCAGTCGGCTGAGGGCGCGTGTTTGTCTGTTGTGCTGCGTTGCCTCAGTAGGGGAAGGGCCACAATCTCAGCTTTTCCTTCGTGATCTGCCAGAGCCGGGCAAGGCCGTGCGGCTCGACAATCAGGAAGAAGATGATGAGGAGGCCCATCAAGAGGATTTCGACGTGCTTGGCCATCGTCGGCATCATGCCAAGTCCGTCGACCATGAAGTTTTTCAGGAAAATCGGCAACAGGATCAGGAAGGCCGCCCCCATGAAGGAGCCGACGATGGAGCCCAGCCCGCCAATGATCACCATGAACAGCACCAGGAACGAGACGTTGATGCCGAACACCTCGCCAACCTCGACCGCGCCGAGATAGACGGTGAAGAGCAGCGACCCGGCCATGCCGATGTAGAACGACGACACGGCGAAGGCCGACAGTTTGGTCAGCAGCGGACGAACGCCGATCAGTTCGGCGGCAATGTCCATGTCGCGGATCGCCATCCAGTTGCGGCCCAGACGCCCGCGCACCAGGTTCTTGGCGATAAGCGCGAAAACGGCGAGCAACGACAGGCAGAAGAGATATTTCACCCACGGAAGCGCCGAGGGGCCGGTCAGCAGGAAACCGAACATCTCGCGGTCGGGCGCGGTGATCTGCCCCGTCATCGAGTAATTGTAGAACCAGCCGAACTTGTTGAAGACCCAAACCAGAAAGAACTGGGCGGCAAGCGTGGCGACCGCGAGATAAAGCCCCTTGATGCGCAGGCTCGGCAGGCCGAAGACCGAGCCGACCGCCGCCGTGATCCCGCCCGACAGCATCACAACGAAGATCATGTTCATCTCGGGGAAGGACGTCATCAGCTTGTAGGACGCATAGGCGCCCACCGCCATGAACCCGCCGGTGCCGAGCGAGATTTGCCCGCAGTAGCCCACCAGAATGTTCAGCCCCAGCGCCGCCAGGCCGTAGATCAGGAGCGGCAGCAGAACGGCGTTGGTCCAGTAGTCGTCTACAAAGAACGGCACAACCAGGAACGCAAACGCCACGAACGCCCACACCACCCAGCGGTCCTGGGCGATCGGAAAGATCGCCTGATCGCGCTGGTAGGACGTCTTGTATTGGCCGGCTTCACGATAAAGCATTGAGGTATCACCCGTCCTGAGTAAAAGCGATGCGTCAGACGCGCTCGATGATGCGTTCGCCGAACAGCCCTTGCGGGCGGACCAGCAGGAAGGCGAGCGCCAGCATGTAGGCGAACCAGTTCTCGATCGCGCCGCCAACCATCGGGCCGACATAGATCTCCGCGAGCTTTTCGCCGACACCGATGATCAGCCCGCCGACGATGGCGCCGGGGATGGAGGTGAACCCGCCGAGGATCAGCACCGGAAGCGCCTTGAGCGCGATCAGCGACAGCGAGAACTGCACGCCCGATTTCGCGCCCCACAGCGTTCCCGCGACAAGCGCGACGAAGCCGGCGACCGACCAGACGACCACCCAGATGGTTTGCAGCGAGATGCCGACGGACAGGGCCGCCTGATGATCGTCGGCGACCGCCCGCAGCGCCCGGCCAATGCGCGTCTTCTGGAAGAAGATGGCGAGGAAGGCGACCAGCGTCGCGGCGATCAGCGCCGCGAAGACCTCGAGCTTGTCGATGTAGATGTTGAAGGTGTCGAGCATGTAGTCCGAAGCGCCCGACGGCAGGCCGATGTTCAGGACCTTGACGTTGGACCCCCACAGGATGTCGCCGACACCTTCCAGCACATAGGCAAGGCCGATGGTCGCCATCAACAGGATGATCGGCTCCTGATTGACCAGATGGCGCAGCACGAAACGCTCAACCGCCCAGGCGACGAGGACCATCACACCCATGGTCAGCACAAAGGCGATCGGCCAGGGAAGGCCGGTCTTTTCCATGATGCCGGCAAAGGTGAGCGCGGCGAAAAGGCACATCACGCCCTGGGCGAAGTTGAAGACACCGGATGCCTTGAAGATCAGCACGAAGCCAAGGGCAACCAGAGAATACATCACGCCGGCCATGATGCCCGACAGGATCGTTTCGATCAGAAACTCCATCTCATGCTGTCCTTTAGTGTTCGTGCGGAACGCCGAGATAGGCGTCGATCACGTCCTGGCTGGCCTGGACCTCATCGGGCACGCCATCGGCGATCTTGAGGCCGTAGTCGAGAACGACGATGCGGTCGGACAGGTCCATCACGACACCCATGTCGTGCTCGATCAGCGCGATGGTCGTTCCAAACTGCTGGTTCACGTCGAGGATGAAGCGGCTCATGTCCTCCTTCTCCTCAAGATTCATGCCGGCCATCGGCTCGTCGAGAAGCAGGAGTTCCGGCTCCATGGCGAGCGCGCGGGCAAGCTCCACCCGCTTTTGCAGCCCGTAGGGCAGCCGCCCGACCGGCGTCTTGCGGATCGCCTGGATTTCAAGGAAATCGATGATCTCCTCCACCTTGCGGCGATGCTCGATCTCTTCGGTGAGGGCCGGCCCCCAGTGCAGGCACTGCCAGAAGAAGTTCTTCTTCATCTTCAGGCCGCGGCCGGTCATGATGTTGTCGAGCGTCGTCATGCCCTTGAACAACGCCACGTTCTGGAACGTGCGGGCGATGCCGTTGCTCGCCGCCTCATAGGGCTTCATCTTGCGCCGCACCTTGCCGCGCCAGGTGATCGTGCCTTCCTGGGGATGGTAGAAGCCGTTGATAACGTTCAGCATCGAGGTCTTGCCGGCGCCGTTCGGCCCGATAATGGCGCGCACCTCGCCCTTGACGATGTCGAAGGAGATGTTGGTGATCGCCTTCACGCCGCCGAACGACAGCGACACGTTGTCGACGCGCAGCAGCACCTCGCCCTTCGACATGCCGGAGTGACCGGCCATGCGGGCGGGATCGACAAGCACACTCATTCCGCCGCCTCCTGAATGTTGCGCTCCGAGGCGGGATGAAGCGTCATGTCGCGAATTTCCACGGTCGCCTCGAGAACGCCCTTGCGGCCGTCCTCATAGGTCACTTCCGTCTTCACGTGCTTCGATGCCGAGCCGTCGTAGAGCGCCTCGATCAGCGGCGAATAGCGCTCCGCAATGAAGGACCGGCGCACCTTCTGGGTGCGGGTCAGTTCCCCGTCATCCGCCTCGAGTTCCTTGTGCAGCACCAAAAACCGCTTGATCTGCGCGCCCGCCATCATCGGCTCGCCGGCAAGATCCCGGTTCACCTGGTCGACATGCTTCTCGATCATGTCGTAGACGAGCGGGTGCTGGGCCAGTTCCTGATAGGAGGCATAATTGATGTTGTTGCGCTCCGCCCAGGATCCGACCGACGTAAGGTCGATGTTGACGAACACCCCGCAGAAGTCGCGCCCGTCTCCAAAGGCCACGACCTCCTTCACATTCGGGAAGAACTTCAACTTGTTCTCGATGTATTTCGGTGCGAACAGGGACCCGCTGGTCAGCTTGCCGACGTCCTTGGCACGATCGATGATCTTGAGGTGACCGTTGTCGGCAATGAAGCCGGCATCGCCGGTCAGCACCCAGCCGTCCTCGGTCTTGGTCGACTTCGTCGCCTCGTCGTTCTTGTAGTAGCCGACGAAGACGCCGGGCGAACGGTAGAGCACCTCGCCGTTTTCGGCTATTTTCAGCTCCACCTGGGTGGCCGGCTTGCCGACCGTGTCGCCGAAAATCTCGCCGTCGGGCTGCATGGTGATGTACACGCTGGCTTCCGTCTGGCCGTAGAGCTGTTTCAGGTTGAGGCCGAGCGAACGATAGAACCGGAAGATCTCGGGACCGATGGCCTCGCCGGCGGTGTAGCCGACCTTGAGCCGGGTGAAGCCCATCTGGTTCTTCAACGGTCCGTAGACGAAGATCTCGCCCAGCCAATAGGCCAGCTTGTCCGTCAGCGCCACGTCCTCGCCGTTGAGGATCTTCTCGCCAACGCGGTTTGCCACACCCATGAAGACGTCGAACATGGTCTTCTTGATCTTTCCGGCGTCTTCCATGCGCACCATGATGTGCGTCAAAAGGCCCTCGAAGACGCGCGGCGGCGCAAAGAAATAGGTCGGCGCGATCTCGCGTCGGTCGGACAGCACCGTTTCCAGGCTTTCGGGACAATTGACGCAATAGCCGGCGGTATAGGCCTGGGCGAGCGAGAACACGTGATCGCCGATCCACGCCATCGGCAGATAGGCGAGCGTTTCCTCATGCTCGTCGAGCTTGTCGAAGGCGTTGCCGTTGCGGCCCGAGATGACGAGATTGTCGAAGGAGAGCATCACGCCCTTGGGCCGACCGGTAGTGCCGGAGGTGTAGAGCATCACCGACACGTCGTTGCCCTTGCCTGCGGCGATCGCGTCCAGCCAGGCGGTGTCGCGCGCCGGATCGGCATCGATCGCCTTGCGCCCTGCAGCCTGCATCTCCTCGAAGGAATGCAGCCGGGTGTGATCGTAATCGCGAAGGCCGCGCGGATCGTCGTAGATTACATGCTCAAGGCGCGGCAGGTTCTCCGACATGGACAAGAGCTTGTCGACCTGCTCCTGGTCCTCCACGCAAGCGAAACGCACCTCGGCGTGCTCCAGCACGAAGGCCATCTCCTCTGCGACACTGTCGGAATAAAGTGGAACCGGAACGCCCCCGAGCGACTGTGCGGCGACCATCGTCCAGTACAGGCGCGGGCGGTTGGAACCGACAATGGCGATCCGGTCGCCTGCGGTGAATCCGATGTCCTGCAGGCCGATGGCGAAGGTCCGGATTTCCTCCAGAACCTCGGACCATGTCCATGCCTGCCAGATTCCGAGATCCTTTTCACGCATTGCCGGACGGTCAGCAAAGACCTTGGCGTTGTGCAAAAGGATTTTCGGAAAGGTGTCCTCGTCGAGGTGCTCGACGACGGCCGACCCTGCCATTGCGTTTCTTCCCCTCTCCGCGCCCCTGTTTTGTCGGGGTCGCACAATTATTTGGAGCTATCAGACTACCTTCGATCCGCTGGATCAAGCCTTTCTCTCTTTTTGGAGAATGACAGCCGAATGACGTGGATCAACGCTCAAGGGAACGCTACGGCCCGGTCATTGCGCCAGTATGTGCCAAATGCAACGAAATGTTTCACTCGCCGCACAGGCAGGCCGGGGTTTTCATTCGACAGCCCGACGACATTGCGTAAACTTGGCCCATGTCCAGCGGCGACCTTTTCCGCGACCGCCTCGATCTTCTGCAGGCGGCGCTCGACCACATCAACCAGGGCTTTTCCGTTTTCGACGGCGATCTCCAGCTTGTCGCCTGGAACCGGCAGCTCTTCGAAATGCTGGATTTTCCGTTTCACCTGGCAAAGCGCGGGACCCATCTGGCGGCCTTTCTGGAGGTGAACGCGGCGCGCGGGGAATACGGCGAGGGCGATGTCGCCGAAATGGTCGCGCGGCGGGTGGAGCGCGCACGGCTGTTCGAACCGCATGATTTCGAGCGCATACGCCCCGACGGACAGGTTGTTCTGGTCACCGGCGCGCCCCTGCCGGAAGGCGGCTTCGTCACCACCTACACCGACATCACCCGCGAGCGCGAGCAGCAGGCTTCGCTCGAGCGCACCGTCGTGGAGCGGACCCGGCAGCTGCGCCAGAGCGAGGACTGGCTCCGGCTGGTGACCGACAACGTTCCCGCGCTCGTTGCCTACCTGGGCCCGGGGCCGGTCTTTCGCTTCGCCAACCGCCGCTACGCCAAGTGGTTCGACCAGACGGTGGAATCCATGATCGGCCGAAAGGCGGAAGACGTGATCGGGGCGGATCTTTATCGCGAAATCAGTCCGCATGTCGAAAAGGCCTTTCGCGGCCATGCGGTGTCCTATGAGTATTCGCGCGCGCGTCCCAACGGACGGCTGGCGCATATGCGCTCGACGCTCATCCCCGACCGAACGCTCGACGGGCGCACCCTCGGCTGTTTCGTGCTTTCGCTCGACGCCACGGACCAGAAACGCAGCGAGACCGCACTCGCCCATGCCCAGCGCATGGAGGCGGTCGGCCAGCTTACAGGCGGACTGGCACATGATTTCAACAACCTGCTGACAATCATCATCGGCAATGTGCTGGCGTTGCGCCGATGCGCCGACACCCCCCCGATGCCGGATCTCTCCGGGCATCTCGATCCCATTCTTCACGCGGCGCAACGCGGCGCCGACCTGACGAGACGCCTTCTCGCTTTCGCGCGGGGCGATGCGCCGAACACCAAAGCGGTGCGCCTCTCCGGCGTCATCGCCAACATCGAGGGACTGGTCGCAGGCTCCCTCCCTTCGGCGATCTCCTGGGATGCCGCCATTGGCGACGACAATCTGGTCGCCAGGGTCGATCCGGCCGAACTGGAAAACGCGCTCGTGAACCTCGTGTTGAATGCGCGCGACGCCATGCCGGAGGGCGGGCGTGTGTCGCTGTCGCTCAGCCGGCTTCAGTTGTGCGACAGCGAAGCCGACCGCCTTGGCGTCGAACCGGGGACCTATGCGCAGGTCCTCGTCGGCGACACCGGCTCAGGCATGACCGAGGACGTGCGCCGGCAGGCCTTCGACCCCTTCTTCTCGACAAAACCGTTCGGCACGGGCAGCGGTCTCGGACTGCCAACGGTTTACGGGTTCGCGCGCCGCGCCGGCGGCGGCGTCGCGATCGACTCGCGTCCGGGGCGGGGAACGGACATCCGGATCCTGCTGCCAATGCTTTCCGGGACCGATGCGGAAGACGACGACGGAGACGCACACCACACAAAGGGCGGATGCGGAGAGCTGATCCTTCTGGTCGACGACGACGAGGCGGTCGCGAATGTGGTGCGTGATCAGCTCTGCAATCTCGGCTACACCGTGCTTGTGACCACAGAGGCGCGCGATGCCATCGATCTGGTCCGCGATGTCGCCGACATTCGCGCGGTTGTCAGCGACATCGTCATGCCCGGCCAGATCAACGGTCTCGCCCTGATTGCCGAGATCCGAAGGATCCGTCCGGGTCTTCCGCTTGCCCTGATGACCGGATACCGTGAGGGACCGGACGCCGAAGCCGTCCGGCCGGCTTGTCCCGTCCTGCCAAAGCCCTTTACAACCAGTTCCTTGGCGAAAACGATGAGCGAGATCCTGGCTCCATGAGCTTTCCAGATCCCCTTCACGATACCGGCACGTGCGAAGGTGCCGACATGCAGATCTACGTCGTGGAGGATGATGCCGACATCCGCTCCCTCGTGTGCGATACGCTTGCCACCTACGGTTTTCGCGCGATCGGCTTCGCCACCGCCGAGGCCGCGCTTCAGGAGCTGGCGCGACACATGCCCGCCGCCGTGATTCTCGATCTCGGGCTGCCAGACATGGATGGCATGGAGGCGATCAATCGCATTCGCGCCGGCGGGTCGGTTCCCATTCTGGTTCTGTCGGCACGCGCGCACGCTTCCGACAGGATCATGGGGCTGGAGTTCGGCGCCGACGACTATGTCGTGAAACCCTTCGACCCGAGGGAGATCGTGGCCCGCATCCGCTCGCTTTTACGCCGCGCAAACCGGGTGGACACCGACGCACAATCAGGTGTGAGGGCGGCCCGCTTTGCTGGTTGGCGTTTCGAGCCGGGATCGCATCGGCTGATTGCACCGGACGGTGAGGAGACCTTTCTCTCCACCGGAGAAACGACCCTGCTGACAGCGCTTCTCAAGGCGCCGAAACGGGTCCTGACCCGCGATCACCTGCTGGAGCACGGCGGGCGCGACGATACGCTCGACCGGGCCATCGACGTGCGCATCTCGCGCATCCGCAAGAAGCTCACCCGGCCCGACGCGCCGACACTGATCCGCACGGTATACGGCTCGGGCTACATGCTCACCGCGCAAGTCGACTGGAGCTGAAGCGGACCCGGAGGCCCGCCCACAGCGGTCCCGCCCGCTATTCGGCGGCGAGTTTCGCCGTTTCAGGGGTACGATAAGCGGCAAGAAGGTCGGGCACCTTCGCCTGCGCAACCTTCGCGGATTTCTCCCGCACCGGCCCGAAGCCCTTGATGCTTTCGGGATAGGCCAGAAGCGCCAGCGCCTGGTCGGCATTGGTATCCGACAGCGATCCGCAAACCTCGTCGACGATCGCGACATAATCGTCGCGCAGCCGGCGCTCCATGCGCCGTTCGTCCGTGCGGGCGAAGAGGTCGAACGCCGTGCCGCGCAGCCCCTTCATCCGTGCCAGCATGCGGAACGCCGGCATCATCCACGGGCCGAAACGCCGCTTTGCCGGCCGTCCCGTGCGCGGGTCGGTACGGCTGAGAAGCGGCGGTGCGAGGTGGAATTCCAGCCGCTCGTGGCTTTCGAAGGTCTCGGCGAGCTGCGCGGCGAACTCGCCGGAGGTAAACAGCCGCGCAACCTCGTATTCGTCCTTGATCGCCATCAGCCGAAACAGCTCGCGCGCTACGGTTCGCGCGATCTCCTCGCCCCGCTCGCCAAGGGGTGCGGCACGCTGGCGAAGCGCCGAGATACGCTGCAGATAGATGTTGGCATAGGCCGCATCCTGATAGTCGCGCAGGAAGGCGCTGCGGCGCTCCACCATCTCGTCCATCGTTTCCGACAACCGCCGATGCGCCAGAGCCTCCGGGCGGCTGCGGACCATGCGCTGCACGGCTTGCGGATCGACGGCTGCGACGCGCCCCCACGCGAACGCCGAAAGGTTCATCTCCACCGACACCTTGTTGAGCCGGATCGCCTCCTCGATCGCGTCGCGCGTGAGCGGCAACCCGCCCAGTTGCCACCCGAAGCCGAGCAGGAACATGTTTGCCGCAATCGCATCCCCGAAGAGTTCGGTGGCGACGGCGGTGGCGTCGATGAAACGGCTGGCCTCAGGCCCGGCGGCCTCCTCGATGGCCGCGACAAGCCGGCGCCCGGGCAGGCTGAAATCGGGGTCCCGCGCAAAATCTCCAGGCAGGGTTTCATGGGTGTTGATGACGGCGGTCGTGCGACCGTGTTTCATTGCCGTCAGCACCTTGGCGGAGCCGGCAACCACGATATCGCAGCCAAGCACCAGATCGGCACTCCCCGGCCCGACCCGGATCGCGGAAATGTCCTCCGGATGCGGCGCGAGTTTCAAATGACTGGTCACCGCACCGCCTTTTTGGGCGAGCCCGGCCATGTCGATGATGCCGCAGCCCAGCCCGTCGAGATGCGCCGCCATGCCAAGCACCGCACCGATGGTCACCACGCCGGTGCCACCGACCCCGGTGATCAACACGGAATGGGTTTGCGTCAACGGCGCGATCTCCGGCTCGTCCACGGCCGGGGCCGGCGGCGGCGAAACGGCACGTCCCTTCAAGACACCGCCCTTCACGCTGACGAAGGACGGGCAAAAGCCCTTCACGCAGGAATAGTCCTTATTGCAGGACGACTGGTCGATGGCGCGCTTGCGGCCCCATTCCGTCTCGACCGGCTGGATCGCGACGCAGTTCGACTGAATGCCGCAGTCTCCGCAGCCCTCGCAGACAAGCTCGTTGATCACGATGCGCTCGTCGGGATCGGGGAAGAGCCCGCGCTTGCGCCGGCGGCGCTTTTCCGCCGCACAGGTCTGGTCGTAGATCAGGACCGTCAGACCTTCTTGACCTGCCAGTTCGCGCTCGACCCCGATCAGGTCGTCGCGGTGGTCGATGCTGGTGTTGGCCGGCCAGTCGGTCGTCGGCGAATATTTTTCCGGTTCGTCGGTGACGATGGCGACGCGGCGCGCGCCCTCGGCCGCCACCTGGCGGGCGATTTCGGGCACCGTCAGACCGCCGTCATGCGCCTGGCCGCCGGTCATCGCGACAGCGTCGTTGTAGAGGATCTTGTAGGTGATGTTGACGCCGGCGGCATGGGCGGCGCGGATCGCCAGCGCACCGGAGTGATTGTAGGTGCCGTCGCCGAGGTTCTGGAACACATGGCCGGTGCGCGAGAACGGCGCCTCGCCGATCCAGTTCGCGCCCTCGCCGCCCATCTGCGTGTAGCCCTCGGTGTTGCGGTCCATCCACTGCACCATGTAGTGGCAGCCGATGCCCGCATAGGCACGACTGCCTTCCGGGATCACGGTGGAGGAATTGTGCGGACAACCGGCGCAGAAATACGGGCTGCGGACAGCGACGTCGCCGGTGCGCGCGAGCCGCTCGCGGCGGTCTTCAAGATCCGCGATCGCCGCGCCGAGCGCCTCCGTCGGGCGCCGCTGGTGCAGCCTGCGGCCGATCTCCAGCGCGATATGCATGGGTTCCAGCGCCGCCGGCGCGGGAAAGAGCACGCGCCCCTCCTCGTCCTGCTTGCCGACAATCATCGGTGCATTGCGCGTGCCGTAGAGGATTTCCTTGGCCTGGCCCTCGATCAGCCCGCGCTTTTCCTCGACGAAGACGAGAAGCTCCAGACCCTTGGCGAAGTCACCCAAGCGTTGCGCATCGAGCGGCCAGGGACATCCCACCTTGAGGAACGCCAGTCCGTGATCGGCGGCGGCGACCTCGTCGAGGCCAAGCATGTCGAGCGCTTCCAGCACATCCAGATAGCTCTTGCCGGTGGAGACGATGCCGATCCGGGGCTGGCGCCCGCCCGACAGCACCACCCGGTCGAGCGGATTGGCGGCGATGAAGGCGCGTGCAGCCGGGAGCTTGAGGTTGTGCAGCCGCGCTTCCTGGGTCAGCGCATGTTCGGCGGGTCGAATGTGCGGACCGCCCTCGGGAAACGCGAAATCGGGAATGACCGGCATGACCCGGTCGATCCGTCCGTCGATGGAGGCGGTCGATTCGACATTGTCCTTGACGAGCTTCAGCCCCGTCCAAAGGCCGGAAAAGCGCGACAGCGCCCAGCCGTAGAGACCGAAATCCAGAATCTCCTGCGCCCCGGCGGGATTGAGGATCGGCATCATCGCATCGACCAGCGCGAACTCCGACTGATGCGCCGTGGTCGAGCTTTCGCAAGTATGATCGTCGCCCATCAGCGCCAGAACGCCGCCATGCGGAGAGGTTCCTGCCAGATTGGCATGACGGAAGGCATCGCCGGAGCGGTCGACGCCGGGCCCCTTGCCGTACCAGATGCCGAAGACGCCGTCGTATTTGCCTTCGCCGCGCATCTGCGCCTGCTGGGTGCCCCAAAGCGCGGTCGCCGCCAGATCCTCGTTGATCGCCGGGCGGAACACGACATCCGCCGGTGAGAGAAGCTTCGACGCCCGTTGAAACTGCTGGTCAAGCGCGCCCAGCGGCGAACCGCGATAGCCCGTCACATAGCCGGCGGTGTTGAAGCCCGCCTGCCGGTCGCGTTCCTTCTGCATCAGGACGAGGCGGATCAGCGCCTGCGTGCCGGAAATGAAGATCCGCTCCTTGCTGAGGTCGAACTTGTCGTCGAGCGAAACCCGATTGCGCGTCATGTGATGTGCGATCCTTTTGCCTGTTTCGCCCCGTTTCCGGCCGCGGGCCCGTCTCGCCCGGCTTCATGCGCGGGCCTGATGAGCCGCGACGGGGACGCGAGCCTGCCTTGCGCGTTCCGAGCGCAAGCCCTTTGGCCGCCCACAAGGGAATACGGGACGGCACGCGCGAGCGTGCTTTGAGATCCATTTAACAGCCTCGCCCCCACCCGGATCAAGCGCTGCGCCGCCTTCCGCGCTGGCGGCCGATCACGGGCGCGGGCGGCACAAAGCACAGTCACCGGGCTCGGGAGCGGTCAGACCGGAGCGCTCGCATCAAAGCGCCCGAACCGGGGCGATCTGGCGGGCGCACCGCAGCACGCCCGGCCTGGTCCTCAACGCCTTAGAAACTCAGCGACACATCGCGATGGCTGGAGTTGCAGGACGCGACATAGAGCGCCTGCTCGCGCGGCAGGCTCGGCTGGCCGCGCAGTCCGATGGTGTCCTTGATCGCATCGTTGTAGGCCCTGAGTTGGGGCAGGAGTTCATCCTGCGCGCGCAACCGCCAGGCCATGTCCGCCTCGAACAGCTGCATGGCTTCGGCCAGCGCGGCGCGCGCGACCTCCGGCTCCGGCGTTCCCGAGCGCATCGCCTTGCGCGCATCGTTCACCGCGGAGCGGACATCACGGGCGCCCTCGATGTCGGAGTAGATGCTGCGCACGTCCGTGATCCGGTCGACGAAGGCGTCCGGCTCCATCGTGTCCAATTCCTGGACGAGCCCGCGCAGATCGTCTTCGCTGGCCGCCAGCCTGTCGACGTCGGAGATCACGGTCATGAGTTCGACGAGCGGCTCATAGGCATCGTCGACCGCGCGCCGATACTCGCGCCGCGTCTGGTTCTCGTTGGTCTGGATCTTGGCGAAGGTCGTGTGGCGTTCGTCCCAACCCGCCGGAATCTCCGCGACGAGAACCTCGCGGTCCGTCTTGAGATCCTCGATTTGCGCGCTTGCGCGCTCACCGCGCGCGGCGGAGTAGATCTGCCCCTCGCCGGACCGGCGCACGACCAGCTCGAGGGCGGTGATCCGTTCGTCGATGCGACGGATATCGCGCTCGATGGCCCGAACCGTGACATGCAGCGGCCGGTAGTCGACGGCGGCCACCTTGACTGCCGCTTCCGCATCGACGATCTGCGCCATCAGCGTCAGGCTTTCCTCGGCCTTTTCAAAGCTCTCCGCGAGGTCTTCGCGCAGGTCTTCGGGAACATAGGACAGATCGAGCGCCCTCGCCGTCTGGATCGCGGCGCGAATGTCCTCGCCGTTTTTCGCGAACTCATCCTGCACGTAGCTTTCCATGCAGTATTGCAAGCGCGGATTGAGCGGCGGCGGCGCGGTTTCCGACAGGAGCGAGGCCCTGTTCGGCAGGTAGTTCACCAGCGCCGGATAGAAACCGACGATGCCGAGCGCCAAAATCTGGAGACCGATGAAAGCGATGACACCCTTGTACATCGCGGTGGTCTTCACGGTCGCCGGCGCAACACCGCGCAGATAAAACAGCGCGAACCCGAACGGTGGAGTGAGGAACGATGTCTGGATGTTCAGCCCGATCATCACGCCAAGCCAGACCGCCGTCACATTGGCGGACGGATCGGCCAGGAGAATCGGCGCGACGATGGGCACGACGACCACGGCGATCTCGATGAAGTCGAGAAAGAAGCCGAGGACGAAGATCACCAGCATGACGATTAGGAACTGGATCCAGAACCCGCCGGGCAGCCCTTGCAGGAATTCCTTTACCAGTTCCTCGCCGCCAAACGCGCGGAAGGCGGAGGTCAGCATGGCCGCGCCAAGCAGGATGATGAAAACGAGCGACGACGTTTTCGCCGTCTCGACCATCACGCCCTTCAGCGTGTCGGCGATCGTCAGTGCGCGCCAGCCGCTCCAGAAGATCGCAATGAGCAAAAGCGACACCGCAATCAGCGCAACCACAAGGCCAAGAACATCGGCGCTCGTGTCGATGCGCTTGATGTTGATCTCGTGAAAGCTGACGATCATGGCGATGGCAAGAAGCGCCAGGATCGCGAGGATCGCGGGGGTATATTGCCCCTTCTCGCCATCGTTCAGGCGATAACCCGCCATGATCATGGCGCCGATCGCGCCGATGGCACCGGCCTGGTTGACGGTTGCCACGCCGGCGATGATGGAGCCGAGCACCAGAAAGATCAGGGCAAGCGGGGGAAACAGGGTCAAGACGACCTTCAGAAAGAAGGCCCGGTCGAACTTGCCGCCATAGTGGACCGCGGGCGCCGATTTCGGGTTCAGCATCGCGAAACCGAGAATAAACAGCATGTACAGCCCGACGAGCACCAGACCCGGCAAAAAGGCGCCGAGGAACATTTCGCCCGCGCTCGTCGAGGTCACGGAGAAATCGGACGGCATCGACAACTCGCCGGTGCTCTCCTTGTAGAGCGCCTGACGCAGGGACCCGGCCTGATCGACCGCGCTCGCCAGCTGATCGGCCAGAATGATGAGAACGATGGAGGGCGGAATGATCTGCCCGAGCGTGCCGGAGGCGGCGATCGTGCCGGTGGCGAGCGAGGGCGAATACTTGTTGCGCAGCATCGCGGGCAAGGAGATCAGCCCCATCGCCACCACGGTTGCACCGACGATGCCGGTGGTCGCCGCCAGAAGCGCGCCCACGAACACGACGGAAATGCCGAGCCCGCCCGGGATCGGGCCGAAAAGCTGCGCCATGGTGACGAGGAGATCCTCGGCGATCTTGGAGCGCTGCAGCATGATGCCCATGAAGACGAACAGCGGGATCGCGATCAGCGTGTCTCGCTCCGCCTCCCAGTAGACGCCGCGGAAGTTGGTCACGCCGGCGCTGAGCCATTGCGACGGCCCGCCATGCGAAAAGAAGGCATCCGTTTCGCCGGCGAAGAGATAGCCGCTCAATGCGGCAATGCCGATCGTCAGGATCGCGGACCCCGGCAGCGCGAAGGCGACCGGAAACCCGGATCCGAGAGCACCGGCCATCAGGACGACCAGCATTACGAGAAAGAAGAGTTCCATCGTCCGAGACCCGTCGGCATGAGAAAACGGGAACATGTCGCGTGCGACTGCGCCCGCCCCCGGCTGTGAGGTTTCAGCAACAGCTGTCGGCTGTTGCTAATTTGCAGATATCAATGCGCGGCTGACCCGGACATCGAGCGTCCGCCCGGATCCTCGCGAATGTCGGCCGCCGCCTCCAGCAGATAGGCTGTGAAGATGATCAGCATCGACACGGCGAAGACGCCGAGAAAGCCTGCCATCAGATATTTGACGTAGAGACCGAAGCCGGCCTGCGTTGTCTCGTAGGACAGGATCGGCGCGTTGATGATGTTCTGTTTGCCGCCCATCCCGATGATCAGGATGGTCCAGCACAGGCTCATGCCGAGAAAAACCGAACCGATCGCGTTCACATAGCCCTTGGTGCGCGACTTGAACGCGGCATAGAAGACATCGACGCGGACATGTCCCTCGTCCCACATGGTGTAGGCACTGGCGAACAGGAACAGCGCCGCGTACCAGAACCGCACGAGGTCGGCCATGAACGCCTGTTCGTAGGAAAAGATGAACCGTCCGATGACGATCAGCAGTTCGGCAGCGACGACCAGAAGCGCCAGCCAGATGAACCCGATCGAGCGGGAAAACGCTGCAAGCACGACCGACAGCGCGATCAGCGGCATATGCAGGTACGGCCCGCGAAACTGGGACCGGCCGAGGTCGCTGGACAACGCCTCGCCGACGAGGCCATCGAGCAGGCCTTCGACCCTCAGGAAGGAAATCGTGGCATCGACGCACCCGACGATCAGCACGGCAAAGAACGCCGCGCGAATGATGAAGCTGTTGATGGCGACCATCTTCGCGCTGTCCGTGCGCAGCGCCACGGCGGGTGAACGAAGCACATATGCGGCCGCGGCAACGACAAACGCGGCATAGACAAGCATCTGGAGCCACGACAACGCCATGTTGACGGCCCCGTTGGCCACGCCGCCGAAGATCGGCGCCACACCTGGAAGATCGTGCCAATAGGTCAGGTAATTGTTGAGAACGAACGCGGTCATGACGGCCAGCATGGTCCATCCGAACCAGCGAACGATCAGCGCGCTCCGATCGGACCGCCGCGCCGGGTTGTGAAACCCGTCAGCGGTATCCGAAGCCCCTGCGAAGGACGACATGTCGGATTAGCCTCATGCAATGTGGGACGGGGTGTGGAAACGGGACGGAGCGACAAGGCCCCGTCCCGAATGTCACACCGGCAAGACGATCGATCAGATCGTGATGCCCAGCACGCGGTTGCGCTGCTGCGTGTAGCCCGTGTCGGCAAGCAGCATCCAGCGACCGATTTCCGACCGTGCCTTGGCGAAGCTGTCGTGGGTCCTTGCTGCGAGATCGCTGTGCTCGCGGGTTTCCTCGAACACTTCGGCTGCGGCTTCACCGAACGCGTCATAGACTTCGTCGTTGAAGCGCTTCAGTTCGACGCCGTGCTCATTGATCAGCTTGTCGAGATAAACGCCGTTGTTGGCGTTGCTCTCGGCCATCTGGAGCGCGTTTTCCTCGTTGCAGGCGGCCTCGATGATTGCCTGGTCGGTCTTCGACAGACCGTCGAACCATGCCTTGTTCATGCCCATGGCCAACTGCGAACCCGGCTCGTGCATGCCCGGATAATAGTAGTATTTCGCAGCTTCGTAGAACTTCATGAAGTAGTCGTTCCACGGACCGACCCACTCGGTAGCGTCGACCGCACCCGAGACAAGGTTTTCGTAAATCTGACCACCCGGCAAGGACACCGGCGAGGCGCCGAGCTTTGCCATGACGTCGCCGCCAAGGCCCGGGATACGCATCTTCAGACCCTTGAGGTCGTCTGCGGTCTCGATTTCCTTGTTGAACCAGCCACCCATCTGCACGCCGGTGTTGCCGGCGGCAAAGTTCTTGAGGCCGTAGTCGCCGGCGAGCTCGTCCCAGAGCTCCTGGCCGCCGCCGTACTTGATCCAGGCGTCGATCTCGGCATAGGTCAGGCCGAACGGCACGGCCGTGAAATACGCCCAGGCCGGGTGCTTGCCCTTCCAGTAATAGTCGGCTCCGATGTAGGCCTGCGCATTGCCCGAGGCGACTTCGTCGAAAGAGTCGAACGCGCCGACGCGCTCGCCTGCGGCGAAATACTGGACGTTGATGCGGCCTTCGGTCAGGTTTCCGATGCGGGCAGCGAGACGCTGCGCGCTGGTGCCAAGACCCGGAAAGTCACGCGGCCACGTCGACACGATGACCATGTCGGTGGTGCCCTGCGCGATGGCGGGTGCGGCCAGCGTGGTAGCTGCAGCAGCTGCACCTGCGCCGAGTCCGGCATTCTTCAGAAATGAACGGCGATCCATACTTCTCCTCCCACAGAGAAAGAAAAAAAACTGCCGGCAGCGTCTTCCGCTGCGCGACCTTGAAAGTGCCTTCTTGGTTATAGGCACCCTGACTATGATATAAAGCCCATGTGGATGCCCTAGACAAGTGCATCCGATTGCAAGTGGGTAATTTTTTTAACCACTCGTGCATCCGTCCCCGCCGCCTCGTGCGATCCCAACCCTCTCCGGAGCCGCCATGCGAAAGCCTGTCGTCCTTGTCAGCACCGACATCAAGCCACTCGACGGATTCGAGTGGCACGCTGTCATTTCCGCCTATGTGGAAGCCGTTGCCTACGGGTCCGAAGCCATCCCGCTCACGCTCCCCGCCCTTGGTCCGGCAATCGACCTGGACAGCGTTCTGGACCGCGTGGACGGTGTCCTTCTGACCGGAGCCCGCTCCAATGTGCACCCCTCCCTCTACGGCGGCGAGGCAAATGAGGCGAACGGCCCCTACGACATGCGCCGGGATTCGACGACGCTGCCTCTGATTCGCCGGGCCATCGAGCGCCGGTTCCCGATCTTCGCGATCTGCCGTGGTTTGCAGGAAGTCAATGTCGCGCTTGGCGGCTCGCTGATCCCCGAAGTCCACGAGCTCGAGGGTCGGCGCGATCACCGTGCGCCCGACGCGACGGACCAGGATGCCCGGTTCGCGCTCGCCCATCATGTCGAGATCTCTCCCGGCGGGCGCCTGTCCAAGGTGCTCGGCGATGCGCGCATCGAGGTCAACTCGCTGCACCGCCAGGCCGTCGGGCGGCTCGCCGCCGGCCTGAGCGTGGAGGCGACGGCGGAAGACGGCACCGTGGAGGCGGCGTCGGTCGATGCCGTGCCGGGCTTCGCCTTTGCCACCCAGTGGCATCCCGAGTACTGGGTCGGCAGCGACGCCGCATCCAGGCGGCTGTTCGCAGCCTTCGGCGACGCGTTGCGCGCCCACATGCGCATGCGCGACAGTGTCTCCGAGGCGGCCGAATAAGGCCGTCAGACCCGAGAGCTGAACGACACAGGACCCATTTCGATGGCACACGAGCACCCGAACGACCACCATCACGGCGATCATGACCACGGCTCCCATCTGGATGAGACCGATGCGCGGGTCCGCGCACTGGAATCGGTTCTCGTCGAGAAGGGCTATGTCGATCCGGCCGCCCTCGACCTCCTGATCGAGACCTATGAAACGAAGGTCGGGCCGCACAATGGAGCACGGGTCGTGGCCAGGGCCTGGAGCGACCCGGCGTATCGCGACTGGCTGCGCAAGGATGCGACCGCCGCCATTCATTCGCTCGGCTTCATCGGCCGCCAGGGCGAACATATGGTCGCGGTCGAGAACACGCCCGAGGAACACAACATGGTGGTCTGCACCCTGTGCTCCTGCTACCCGTGGCCGGTGCTCGGGCTGCCACCGGTCTGGTACAAGTCTGCGCCCTACCGGGCCAAGGCCGTGCGCGATCCGCGCGGCGTGCTGGCGGACTTCGACGTCTCGCTGCCCGAGCGAACCCGCATCAAGGTCTGGGATTCCACCGCCGAGGTTCGCTATCTGGTCATTCCGATGCGCCCCGCCGGCACGGACGGCTGGAGCGAGGACGCGCTTGCGCGCCTCGTCACCCGCGACAGCATGATCGGCACCGGTCTCGCCCTGTCGCCGGATATGGCCGAAGGCGCGATGCAATGAACGGCGCACAGGACCTCGGCGGGATGATGGGCTTCGGCCCCGTGGTGCCCGAACCGGTGAAGCCTCTGTTCCACGCGGCCTGGGAACCGCGCGCCTTCGCCGTGACATTGGCCATGGGCGCCACCGGCGAATGGACGATCGACATGGCGCGCTTTGCCCGCGAGAGCCTGCCCCCGCCGGTCTATCTGACCTCGAGCTACTATCAGGTCTGGCTCGCCGGACTGGAACGCCTGCTGGCGGAGCGCGATCTCGTCAAGCCAGAGGAAATCGCCGCGGGAAAGAGCCTCGTCGACAGCCGCCCGGTCAAGCGGGTGCTTGCCGCCGACGCCGTCGCAGACACGCTTGCGCGCGGCGGCCCGAGCGAGCGCGACGCCACCGCGCCGGCGCGGTTCAAGGTCGGCGACCGGGTGCGCGCAAAGACGATGAACCCCACAGGCCACACCCGCATTCCGCGCTATTGCCGAGGCCACATCGGCACCATCGAGACGATCCACGGCGTGCACGTCTTTCCAGATACAAATGCGGCGGGCACCGGCGAGAACCCCGACTGGCTCTACGGCGTCGCCTTCGAGGGTCGCGAGATCTGGGGAGAGACCTCGACTGCGGACTTGAGCCTGCGTGTCGACCTGTGGGAGGCTTATCTTGACGACGTTTGAAACGATCTCGCCCGGTGTCGTGCAGGGCCATCCGCGGCAAGACCTTTTCGCCGATCTGCCCCGCGCACGGGACGAACCGGTGTTCCACGCGCCGTGGGAGGCCCGCGCCTTCGCACTCGCCGTTTCGCTCCATGCCAAAGGTCTGTTCACCTGGAGCGAATGGGCCGACACACTGGCCGGGACCATCAAGCAGGCCCAGGCCGGCGGCGATCCGGATTGCGGCGACAGCTACTATCGCCACTGGCTGACGGCGCTGGAGCGCCTGGTCACCGAGCGCGAGGTGACGACCCGCGCGCGCCTGGACGCCCGGCGCGAGGCCTGGGAGCGCGCAGCCGTCGCCACGCCGCATGGCGAGCCGATCGAACTGGGGCGCGACGGGCAGCCAGTGCCACCCGCCTGATCCCGAAGGTGCCGCGCCCGGAACGCCTGTCGTGCAGCGGCACTGGCCATGCTTGGCCGGCACATGTGCGGCTGCCCGCCACGGCTGGTGAGCGCGGCATGGCATCCCCGTCACAAGACAGGCTGGAAAAGCCCGACAGGACGAATTACAACTGACCACAACCTCGGGTTTTTCTTTTTTCGATGACGAACCGCCCCGCCTGGATGACCCACATGCCTATCGCCGACCGCCCGATGCTCGGAATGCTCCTGATGACGGGTTTTTGCGTGCTCGCGCCGCTCGGCGATTCCATCGCCAAGATCCTGGGCGACACTGTCCCGCTGGCGCATCTCCTGTTCGTTCGCTTCGCCATGCAGGCCATGATCCTGGTTCCGCTGGCGGTGGCCAGCCGCATCAATCTGCGGCTGTCGCCACGGGTGCTGAAGCTGACGGTTCTGCGCACCGTGCTGCATATTCTGGGGATCGGCGCGATGTTCGCCTCGCTGCGCTACCTTCCGCTGGCCGATGCGATCGCCATCGCCTTCGTCATGCCGTTCCTGATGCTGCTGCTTGGAAAATTCGTGCTCGACGAGCAAGTCGGCCCCTACAGGCTCGGCGCCTGCGTGGTCGGATTCCTCGGCACGCTTCTGGTGATTCGCCCGAACTACGCGGAGGTCGGCGCGCCGGCGCTTTTGCCGCTTCTCGTGGCGGTCGCCTTCGCGTTGTTCATGCTGGTCACCCGCCATGTCGCCAAGGCGGCGGATCCGATCGCGCTCCAGGGCGTGAGCGGGGTGATCGCGACCGTGCTGATCGGCGCGATCATGCTCCTCGCCCCCGGGCACGGCGGCGCGGCGTTTCCGCTGGAGATGCCGTCACCACGCGACACCGCGCTTCTGGCCGCGATCGGCGTGCTCGGCACGGTGGCGCATCTGCTGATGACCTGGTCGCTGCGTCTCGCACCCTCCGCAACGCTTGCGCCGATGCAGTATCTGGAAATTCCCTTCGCGACGCTGATCGGCTGGATGATCTTCCGCGACCTTCCGGATGCCATGGCCTCGGCCGGCATCGCGCTCACTGTCGCCTCCGGGCTCTACGTCATTCACCGTGAACAGGTCACGGCCCGGCGCGCGCCGGAACAGGCCTGAGCCTCAAAGACCGCCCCAGCCGGCCGCAGCGAGAAACAGCGTTGCGCCCAGAAGAAACACCAGCAGCGCGCCCGCGCCCTCTGCGACGCGGTGCACCAGAACCGCGCTGCCCGCGCCGGTAAGCCTGAGCGCCACGTCCTTGGCGCTGACCGCCAGCGTCGCCAGCACGGAGACCGTCAGTCCTGTGCCGATCGCCATGGCGAATGTCGCAGCGACACCGGCAAGCACCAGCCCTTGCGAGATCGCGAAGACCAGAACCACCAGCGCGCCGGTGCAGGGTCTGAGGCCAACGGCCAGGATCACCGACCAGGCGCGGGCCAGCGACACCGGCTCCATAAGCATTTCTGGCGGCGGCGCATGCACGTGGCCGCAGCTTGAACACGTTTCACCCGCCCCCGCCCCATGATCATGCGCGTGATGATCATGCGCGTGATGATCATGATGATCGTGGCCATGCGCGTGATGGGAGCGGGCATGATGGGAATGGTCGCAGCCGGTCGCGGCAACGGCCTGCGCGCCCAGCGCCGCCGGACGACGCGCCGGCAGGAGCGGACGCAGGATCTTTTGCCAGACGAGGTAGGCGCCAAGCAGCATCACCGCGAGATAGGACCCCAGCTCGAACCAGCGGGTCGTCTCGGTGATGGCGATGGACGTCATGCGCAGGATCACGGTGGCCACCCCGATCAGCACGACCGCGGTCACCGCCTGCGCGAGCGCCGAGGCGAAGGAGAGCGCGATGCCGCGCTTCAGCGTCTCGCCATTGGCCAGCACGTAGGAGGAGATCACGGCCTTGCCGTGTCCGGGGCCAGCGGCATGGAAAACGCCATAACCGAAGGACAGGCCCATCAGCCACCACACGGCGGTGCCGTCGGCCTTGATCTCCTTGATCGCCGCGGTGAGTGCTGAATAGAAGGCCGTCTGCTGCGCCGCGACCCAGGCGAAGAACCCCGACAAAGGCCCGCCCGGGTTCAGTGTTTGCTCCGGCAATCCGACACCGAAGGGCGACGGCGCCGCCACGGCCCCGGTCGCGGACAGGCCGCAGATCGCCAAGACGAGAAACACGGCGGCGAGCGCGGGAATCCTTGCCGAACGGGCGGCGGGCTTCTTCAACACGTCGCGATCTCCTACGAGCAGCCGATGGTCGCGGAATTGGACAGGGTTTCCGTGACCTCCAGCAGGTCGGACGAGAGCTGACGCTCGCTCGCGGGAATCTCGGCCAGGGTGGTCGCGGTCTGGGCGTCGAGCTCCGGGGGGGGCGTGAAACTCAGCTTGCAGGTGTCCGGGGCGTCGACGAGTGCGAAGGGATGCTCCTTCGCCATCTCGAAGGCGACGAAATAGCTCGGATCGAAGACATCGAGTGTCAGCGAGGAGGCGTCGGCGATGATCGGCTCGCTGAGCGGCAGCGTGTAGAACAGCGTCAGCCGGCCGCCATAGAAGTCGAGCCAGTATTCCTCCGGCTCGGCGAAGGCCACCTCCGCCCCTCCCCGATAGAGAAAGGTGAAGAAACCGAATTCGGCCAGCGATTCGACATTGATCTGCGCAAGCGGCTGAAGCTCCGCGCGGGTGAGGTCGCCGTCGCCGTCGGCATCCAGCCCCTGGACCGCAAAAGCGGTAAAGGCCTCGTCGAAGCGCCAGACATGCCGCACGGCATGGACCCGTTTCTGGTCATCAAACACCACTTCGGCCCGCGCCTCGACGAAAACATGCGGATGCGCCAGCGCCGCCGCAGCCGACAGCAACATCGCCAGCATCGCAATCGCCGCACGTATCCCCATACCTGTACCTCTTTTCGGCCCGTCAGATGATTTGCACGGCCCATATTGGCGCGCATCGCGGCAACAGCAAGGCGTGAACCGCACGACGTTGCACCGCAGCACAAATTCCGGAAAGATTTATCCCCGGTTTGACCAATTCATGCGAATTTTTAAACAATTTTGCCAATTTTAGCGTTAGAAAAGAGCGATATTGCTGCAAAATTCACTCATATTTTCCAAACTATCGACGCGGTTCTTAAGCGCCCGCCATGACCGGGAGTTTTTTCCGCACCTCTCGCCCGAAGCGTTTTCACCGCCGGGCCATATCGTGGAGACACCCATGAACGCCCCGATGACACGTCGCGATCTCACGGCGGACACGCCTGCCGTTTTCGATCATCCCGAATTCGCCGGGCACGAACAGGTCGTGCAGGGCCACGATGCGGTCACCGGCCTGAAGACCATCATCGCGGTCCACGACACCCGCCTCGGTCCGGCGCTCGGCGGGTGCCGGATGTGGTCCTACGCCTCCAGCGGCGAGGCGCTCACCGATGCTTTGCGCCTGTCGCGCGGCATGACCTACAAGAACGCGCTCGCCGGTCTCGACCTTGGCGGCGGCAAATCCGTGATCATCGCCGATCCGCGCAGCGAGAAGACGCCGGCGCTCTTGCGCGCCTTCGGGAGGCAGGTGGAGCGGCTTTCGGGCACCTATCTCACCGCCGAGGACGTTGGGATCTCGGCGGACGACATGGAGATCGTCGCGCAGGAAACCGCCCATGTGCGCGGCACAAGCGCCACCGGCCTCGGCGATCCCTCGCCCTATACCGCGCTTGGCATCTTCGTCGGCATCAAGGCCGCACTGCGCCACCGGTTCGGCAGCGACGACCTCTCGGGCCGGACCGTCTGCGTCCAGGGTCTCGGGCATGTCGGCTATTTGGTCGCCGAACTGCTGCACGATGCCGGCGCACGGCTCATCGTCGCCGACATTCACACCCCCTCGGCAGAACGCGCCGTGACGGCCTTCGGCGCGACCGCCGTTCCAGCCGAGGCCGCACATGCGCAAAAAGCCGACGTCTTCGCCCCCTGCGCGCTTGGCGCGGTGCTGAACGATCCTAGCATCGCGGAGCTCGGCGCACATATCGTGGCGGGTGCGGCCAACAACCAGCTCGCCGAGCCGCGCCACGGCGAGGTTCTGCGCGACCGCGATATCCTCTTTGCGCCCGACTATGCGATCAACGCCGGCGGCGCGATCTCGATCGCGCTCGCCCGTCCGGGCGGCGACGACAAGGCCGTGCGCGACAAGGTCCTGGGAATCGCACAAACGCTGACCCATATCTTCCAGCGCGCGGACACGCTCGGCCTGCCCACGCAGACCGTCGCGGACCAGATCGCGGAGGAACGTCTCGCAGGGGCCTGATCCGTCCCCGCGCGGGGATCAGCAGATTTCCCCATTTCGACGCTTTTCGGCAAACCAGTCCGACAGGAAATCAACGAAGGCACGGACCTTTCCCGAAAGGTGCCGTCGGTGCGGGTAAACCACGTGGATCGCCTGCCCGTCGGGCTGGAAAGCATCCAGCACCTCGACCAGCCGGCCCTCCACGATATCCTGGTGCACGAAGATATGGGGCGTGCGCAGGAACCCCAGGCCCTCGCGGGCGGCGACCCGGGCGGCCTGCGCGCTGTTGACCTCGACCCGCCCCTTCACGGCGACGCCGACCTTCGATCCGTCAACCTCGAACTGCCAGTTGTTGCGGAAGCGGTAATTGTTGTCGATGATGCAGGGAACGCCGGCGAGATCCTGCGGATGGCGCGGCGCACCAAAGCGCTCGATCGCCTCGGGAGAGGCGCATACGGTTGCGCGAAACGGGGCGAGCTTGCGCGCGATCAGGCTGGAATCGGTCAGTTCCGTCACCCGGATCGCCGCATCGAAGCCTTCCTCGACCAGATCGACGAACCGGTCCTCGAGCCGGAGATCCACCGAAATGTCCGGCTCCGCCACCAGAAAGGCCATGATCGCCGGATTGATGAAGTCGTCGCCCATCGAGCGTGGCGCGGAGACCCTGAGCGTGCCGCGCGCGGCCTGATGCGTGTTTTGCACCGACGCCTTCAGATCGTCGATCCGGGTCAGAATATCGGTCGCCTCCTTGTAGAAGGCATGACCGACCTCCGTCATCGAGATCTGGCGGGTCGTACGGTTGAGAAGCCGCGCGCCCAGTTCGTCCTCAAGTTCGCCGACGTATTTCGAAACCAGCGCCTTGGAGCGGCCCAGCGCCCGGGCGGCCGCGGAAAACCCGCCCTCGTCGACGACCTTCAGGAAACACCGCATCCGGCTCAACGTGTCCATTCACATCCCCCGCCCCGGGTCCGCCAATTGCGATGCGGTCCAGGGTCCTTGTTCGCCGTCAGGCCTTCTGCGATCCGCGCCGGCGCATCCGCCGGGCCATGCGCCCGGTGACCCGGCCCGTCAGGCCAAGGCCGAAGACGGCGGCGAGAAAGCCGCCTCCCGCCGCAATCGCCCCTTCCATGGTAACGGGCACCGCGGGTTCGAAATCACGATAGGTCGCACTGGCAAGCTGCGGATCGAGATCCGTCACGAAGACCCCCAAACGGCCGAACGGCCCCGCCTCCTGCAGGGCCGCGCGTTGCCGGGTGAGCGCCGCCAGCCTGTCGAGCGATTGCTCCATGCGCCGGCCGCGCAGGACGACCAGCGGATCCTGTGCATTCTCCAGGCGCTGCAGCGCCTCGGGCACGCTCAGTCCATGGCGTGTCGCATCCTCGCGAAAATCGGTCACCACCTGCGACAACGCATCGATCGCGCCGCCCATGCGCTGCCGGTACTGCTGGGCGAACTCGGGAAGCTGTGACGTCGTGGCGCCGCTGACGACGGCAACGCCGAGCACCATGGTGCGGAAAATCATTCCCGGACTCCCTTCCCGTAACGCCCCGGCCGGCAAGCGGGATCGCCGCAAGACGTCAAAGCGAAATCACGCCGGCCTCACCCGCCTCGGTGCCAAACAGCAACCGGGTGCCGCCGGCGTCCCAGCACAGCGCGCTGACCGGCGACCCGCCCGGACGGCGCAACAGCACTTCCTGGCTGTCGGAAAATCGCGCGACGAGGACCATTCCGTCCTGGTAGCCGATGGCGACCACCTCCTCCGCCGGGTGACAGACCACCTGGCTGACGAGTTGATCGCCCCGCGCGCCCAGTTGCAAGGGCTGCTGTCCCATCGGGCCGGTCTTTCCAAAGAACGGCCACAGGATAGCGGCACTGGCGCCCGAGGTCGCCAGATAGCGGCCTTTCGCCGACCAGTGCGTGGACTTCACCTTGCCCGGATACCCGGTCATGCGCATGTCCTGGCCATCCGAAAGACGCCAGCCGTGCAGCGCGTTCTCCTGCATGGTCGTGACAAGATACTTTCCGTCGGGAGAAAACGCGGCCATGGCATGCGCGCCCTTCCACACGAGATCCTGCGGCGGCGCTTCGGTGTTGACCCAATGCAGCGTCGCACCGTCGTAGCGTGACACGGCCAACCGAAGCCCCTTCGGCGCGAAGGCGAGCCCGCCGACGGCGCGCGCCGGCGAAACGTCGCGTGTCTCGCCATTGGGAAGGCGGACCATCGCGCTGCGACCGGAACCGTAGGCGATGGCGCCCTGCGGACCGGCGGCGAGCAGGTCGATCCACTTGCGCGGCAGGTCCGCCATCAGCGTCGCCTCGCCCTCCGCATCGGTACGCATCACGCGCCCGTCGCCGCCACCGGTCAGGATCGCCGCCCCGTCCAGCGTCTTGCAGGCGGCCAGCAAACCGCCGCCATGCACCTCCACCCGGCGCTCGCCATCAGCCGTCAGCATCAACAGCGCGCCATCCCCGAGGGCGAAAACAGGGTCTCCATCGAGAAAAAACGCCGCGACGACGTAGCTTCCAGTGTCATAGGGGGCCACAGAAACCATTCCGCTCACGCCTCGCAGGCCTTGAAGCCGGTTTCCAGCGCATCGAAATCAAGATCGCGACCGATAACGACCAGACGGCTTTGACGCGCCTCGCCTTCTTTCCAGTCGCGCTGGTGATCGCCTTCCAGAATCATGTGGACGCCCTGCACCACATAGCGCTGCGGGTCGTCCTTGAAGGCCATGATGCCCTTGAGCCGAAGGATGCCCGGACCCTGGATCTGGCTGACATTGCCGATCCACTGGAAGAACACATCCGGGTCCAGCTCTCCAGCGGTCATCGAGACGCTCTTCACCGAATGCGGATCCTCATGCCCGTGCCCGTGATCATGCGCGTGCCCGTGGTGACCATGGTCGTGATGGTGGTCATGATCGCAGTCCGGTTCGCAGTCATGCGTGTGCTCATGCTCTTCCAGGAAATGCGGATCGAGCGTGAGAATGCGGTTGAGATCGAAGGCGCCGCGATTGAGAACCGTGTCGAGCGGCACATCGCAGCGCTCGCTGCGCGTCAGCCGGGCATAGGGATTGATCTTCTGGATGCGCGCTTCTACCGCCGCGAGCTCCTCCGCCGTCACAAGATCGGTCTTGTTCAGGAGAATGACGTCGGCGAATGCGATCTGGTCCTGGGCTTCCGTCGTGTCGGCGAGACGCTGCAGCACGTGCCGGCAGTCGACGACGGCGACCACCGCGTCGAGCCGCGCCTTGCCGCGTACGTCATCATCCATGAAGAACGTCTGGGCAACCGGCGCGGGGTCGGCGACGCCTGTGGTTTCCACGACAATGGCATCGAAGCTGCCCTGGCGCTTCATCAGGTTCTCCACCGTGCGGATCAGGTCGCCGCGTACGGTGCAGCAGATGCAGCCGTTGTTCATCTCGAAGATCTCTTCGTCCGACTCGACCAAGAGGTCGTTGTCGATGCCGATCTCGCCGAACTCGTTGACGATCACCGCATAGCGCACGCCGTGGTTCTCGCTGAGGATGCGATTGAGCAGCGTCGTCTTGCCGGCGCCGAGATATCCGGTGAGGACGGTAACGGGGGTCTTGGTGTCCTGGGTGAGGGTCATGTGCCTGCCTGGTCGTCTTGCGGTGGACGGATCGGCCGCATCGGGCGGATCCCGGTCTCTCGTCCCCGCATATGGGGTGTCTCACCCGTCGGACTATAGACTTTCTCGCCATTTGGCAAAGCGCGGGACCACGCGCACTTGCGGCAGATCAATTCCGTCAGGGCGCATCCATGACAGCCTTGGCTCCCGAAGGCGCAAGGCCCGGCGGCCCGCCCTTTTCTTGAACCGGAATGCGGACCAGAGCAATGAACGAATGTTCTCGCAGCGACGGCGTGACGATCCGGATCGCAGGCGAGGTGGATGACGTGCCGCAATTCATCCGTGGCCGATTGGGCCGAACGGACACATCCGCGCGGTTCCGGGTGGAGCTCGACGACACGGCATACGAGACCCCGAACGCCCGCCTCGACGCTCTCGCCGTGTTTTCCGCGGCGTCCCTGCGTCGCCACGGCGCGGATCTGGCCGCCGGCGGAACATTGATCCTCGACAGTGCGGGCTTCACGCCCTCCGCCCTGCAGGCTGCCGGATACGAACGTGATCCTCGCGATGCCCTTCGGCGCGCAGGGCTGCGTCTTTTGACAATCAACATGAGCGCTCTCGCATCGGGTTTTGCCGGCGCGGCACCGACACGAACCGCGCCGCAAGGCAGTTTGCGCATGTACTGGGCGCTTGGTCTGATGCTTGCGCTGCATGGGCACACGACCGCCGCGAGCGAAGCGTGGATCGTGACGTGCTCTGCCGGCGACACCACGCAAGCCCGCAACGCGCTGCGCGACGGCCACGCCTTTGCGCAAACCGCGCGGATACCGCCGACATGGCAGACCTGGTCGAGCGAACGAGACCCGTTCTCCGCCGGCACCTGGCGCAAGGTCACCGGCTCGCAGGCCCTTGCCTTCGGACTGAGCGCGGGAGCGCAAGACCTCGGACTGGACCCGTTCTTCAGTGCTCCCCCCACAGATCATGCCGGCGCTCTGCTTGATGCAATGCGCGACCTGGGACCATCGGCGGGCGTGCGCTGCGTCGAGACGGAAAGTGCGGCTGCCGCGATGTCGGCCGCCCTTGGGGCGTCCTTTGCAGGGGCCATAGGGATCGCTGCGACGGCGGGCAGGGACACGGCCCTTGCCGCGGCGACGCTTGGCCTTGCGGTTTCAGCGGAATTGCCGCTCATCGCGATCGCTATCCAGCGCCCCGGCCCCGCCGCCGGTCTTCCGCCGGGCACGGCCCAGGCGGACCTTTCCTGGGCAATAAACGGACGCACGGGCGACGCCCCCTGCCCGGTGATCGCGCTCCGCTCGCCCGCCCATGCCTTCGCGGTTGCCCGCGAGGCCGTTCGCCTGTCAGTCGCGCACATGACCCCCGTGATCCTGCTCTGCGACGCCCATGCGATGGTTTCCGCCGAAGCCTTTCGCATTCCCTTCCTGCCGCCGGCCTCGCCCCGCACGCCGGCACAGACGCTGACGCACGATTTCCAGCCCTTCGCGCGCGACACCCGCACACTGGCGCGCCCCTGGGCCGTGCCTGGAACCGCCGGCGGCGCGCATCGCACCGGCGGACTGGAGCAGCGTGACGGCAGCGGCGCAATCTCGGGCGATCCCGGAAACCATGCGCGCATGACCATGCTTCGGGAGCGCAAGCTGGCGCTGATCGTCGAGCGGGAGCCGGAGGTCGACCTCGCCAGCGGCACACCCGGCGGCGAAATTCTCCTCGTTGGCTGGGGGTCGAGCTTCACGGCCATCGCGGAAGCGGCCGCCGGCTTGCGCGCGGGAGGCATTCACGCCGCCCATCTGCATCTGGATCTGGTCATCCCGCTGCCGCGCGGCCTGACCGCCCTGGTGGCCTCTTTTCGCCATGTCCTGGTGCCGGAGATGAACGCGGGCCAACTGGTTCATCTGTTGCGTGCCACCTCACTGGTCAACGCCCGCCCGCTGTCGCGCGTGAACGGCCAGCCCCTCTCCGGCTACGAAATCGAGGCAGCCGTATGGTCGCTTCTGAAAGGCGATGCGGCATGAACCGGCACATACAACCCGAAGGGTCCGGACACCCGTCAGACGCCGGCGGCTGGTGCCGGGGCTGTGGCTATCACTCGGTGTTTGCCTCCCTGCAGACCCTCGTGGAGCGAAACGGCCACGCGCAGGAGCGCACCGTCTTCCTGTGCGGCGATGGCTGCCCCTCGCTTCTGCCCGACCCGCCACGCAATTTCATCTTTCAGGGCGCGTCGGGATGCGCCGCGACGCTGGCGCTCGGCGTTACCTCGGCCAACCCGTCGCTCGATGTCTGGGCGATGAGCGCCGATGGCGATGCGCTGGCAGACGGGGCAGCCGCACTGCTGGAGCTGATCCGCCACAACGCCGATGTGAGTTGCCTTGTGTTTCGCGACGCCTTCGCCGGGCGGACCGACAGTCCGCAGAATGCATCGACGACAGCGCTGGAGGTTCCCGGGGGCCCGGTCGTGCCGAACGCCAATGCCTGCCGGCTGGCAATCGGCGCCGGAGGCAGCTTCGTCGCGCGTGCGCACGAAGCACACGACGAGACGCTGCGGACGGTTCTGGCGGCCGCTCAGGCCCATCGCGGAGCGGGATTTGTCGAGATCCTGCAGGTGTGCCTCGCCCGCCACCCCGTCATGGACGTCGGGGCCGAGGAGATGCTGGAGGTGACACACGGCGCGCCGATGATCTTTGGTGCGGATCGCGACAAAGGGCTGCGCCGAACCACTGCGGTGGCCTGCGGTTTCGAGGTCGTGGCACTGACGAAAGGCTCACGCGAGGACGCCGGACTTGCCGTGCATGACGAGACCGACCCCGGACAGGCCATTCTCCTGACGGATCTGCCGCGCCCCGCCTTCCCGATCGTGACCGGGGTGCTCTACCGGCAGCCCGAGCCTCGACCCCGACCTGCCGCCCCGGTGGAACCGGACTTTCAGGCACGCCGCGCGGCGCTGGCGCGGGCCATGCAGGACGCCCCGACGTGGGACGGCACCGGCGAATGACGCCCCTCATAACAAAAAACGAAAGCCGCCCTCGAGCTTGAGCAGCGCGATCTTGGTCTCCACGCCCCCCGCGCCGGAATAGCCGCCGAGTCCGGTCGCGGACACCACCCGGTGACAGGGAATGACAATGGGCACCGGATTGCCGCCGCAGGCCTGGCCGACCGGCTGAGCGGAGGTCGAGAGCGCGGCGGCGATCTCGCCGTAGGTCGCGGTCTCGCCGTAGGGAATGGCACACATCGCCTTGTAGACATCCTGACGAAAGGCGTTGCCGGCCGGCGCCAGTGGCAGGTCGAACGCCAGGAGATCGCCGGCGAAATACGCCTCTATCTGGCGGGCAGCCTCCTTGAGAAGCGGCGAGGACGCCGCCCTGTCGCCGCTGACCCACGACAGGCGCACCAGCGCGCCGTCGCGCTCTTCCAGTTCCAGATCGCCGACCGGGCTGCTGATATGGGCAATCGTCATGGGTCGGCCTTTTCGCCTTCGAAGCACGCCGGATGTGCTGCCGCAATGCTGGCAGTTTCGCAAACCGGTTGCGGGCGCTACAAGATGAGCAGGACATCAGGGCCGGGACAAGGCCGAAAGCGGGCCGGAACGATCCGCAGGGGAGGACACATGCTGAAAACCATCGAGGGCTTCAACCGGATCGGCGAGGAAAACGCCTTCGCCGTGCTCGCCCGCGCAACCGCTCTCGCGGCCGAGGGCCGCGACATCATCAATCTCGGCATCGGCCAGCCGGATTTCCGCACGCCGGACCACATCGTCGAGGCCGCGGTCAAGGCATTGCGCGACGGCCACCACGGCTACACGCCGGCGACCGGCATCCTGCCGCTGCGCGAGGCGGTGGCGAAGGACCTGCACACCCGCCTTTCGGTCGACGTTTCGCCGGACAATGTGGTCGTCGTGCCGGGTGGCAAGGTCACCATGTTCATGGCGATCCTGATGTTCGGCGAACCGGGTGTCGACATCCTCTATCCCGATCCGGGCTTTCCGATTTATCGCTCGATGATCGAGTTCACCGGCGCGCGCCCCGTCCCCGTGCCGATCCGCGAGGAAAACGGCTTTGCCTTTTCCGCGGAAGAGACGCTGTCGCTGCTGACGCCCGAGACCCGTCTGGTCATCCTGAACTCGCCCGCGAACCCGACCGGCGGCGTCACGCCGCGCGCCGAGATCGAGGCGCTTGTCAGGGGGCTGGAGGCCCGGCCCGACATCGCCATCCTGTCCGACGAGATCTACGGACAGATGACCTATGACGGCGCGCCGCATTGCTCGCTGCTGGAGTTCGAGGCGGTGCGCGACCGGCTGATCCTGCTCGACGGCTGGTCCAAGACCTACGCGATGACCGGCTGGCGCATGGGCTATGCCGTGTGGCCTGACCAGCTGATCGACAAGGCGCGCAAGCTCGCCGTCAACGCCTGGTCCTGCGTCAACGCACCGGCGCAATATGCCGGCCTTGCCGCGCTGGAAGGCCCGCAGGACGCGGTTGCCGCGATGATGCGCGAATTCGACAGTCGCCGGAAACTGGTGGTGGAGGGTCTGAACGCCCTGCCCGGCGTCTCGGCGCGCACGCCGGCGGGCGCCTTCTACGCCTTTCCCAACATCAAGGAGACGGGATGGAAGGCCAAGCCGCTCGCCAGCGCGCTTTTGGAGGAGGCCGGCGTCGCGGTGATCGGCGGGCCGGATTTCGGCATTCTGGGCGAGGGCTACATCCGCCTGTCCTACGCCAATTCGGCGGAAAACATCTCCCGCGCGCTCAAGCGCATGGAGGCGTTTCTCGGCGAAAACGCGCCGTGAACGGGTGACCAGCGCGCCAGGGTCATGCCCCGGTGATGCCGGTCCCGAAGAACAGCAGCGAAAAAAGCGCCCACGACAGGACGGTGCCGATCCGGCTCATGTGAATATGCATGGGCTTTCCCCCAACACAGGGCGGGTGCGGGCATTGCGCCGCGACAACCGCTCGCACGGCCGCCCCGGCCGCTTCCTTTCCTAAAATGCGACCGGTTTCGTTAAGAGGCGGTTAAGAAAGCTTACCCTGTCTTCACGAAAGGGGTTTCGGCGACAGGCGTGAGCGGGCGGCCGTCGCGGAACCAGGACGCCAGATTGTCGACGACCAGTTGCCCCATGGCGTCACGGGTGTGACGCGAGGCCGATCCGACATGCGGCAGGAGCACGACATGCTCCATGTCCATCAGCGCCTGCGGCACCTGCGGCTCCTTGTCGAAGACATCGAGGCCGGCCGACAGGATGGTGCCGTCCCGAAGCGCCGCGATCAGCGCCGGCTCGTCGATCACGGTTCCGCGGCCGACATTGACGACGATCCCGTCCGGCCCCAGCGCCGCCAGCACCCGTCGGTCGACGATGCCCCGCGTCGCCTCACCGCCCGGTGCCACCACCATCAGCGTGTCGCAGGCCCGCGCCAGCCCCTCCAGCGTATCGTGATAGGGATAATCGACATCCGCGCGCTGCGTGCGCCCGTGGTAGCGCACCTCCATTCCGAAGGCCTCCGCGCGCCGGGCAATCGCCTGGCCGATGCGCCCGAGACCCAGAATACCGAGCGTGCGTCCGCGCAAGGTGGCCGGTGTCAGCGGATAGGGGCCGTCCGCCTCCCAGCGCCCGGCGCGCAGGTAGCGCTCCGCGGCCGACAGCTGACGCACGGTCATCAAAAGAAGGCCAAACGCGGTATCCGCGACCTCTTCGGTCAGGACGTCCGGCGTATTGGTCACACAGATCCGGCGTTCGCCGCAAAAGGCGGCATCGACGGAATCATAGCCGACGCCGAAATTGGCGACGATTTCCAGCGCGGGCATTCGCTCGATCAGCGCCCGGTTGACCGGAACATGCGCGCCGCTGGCGATCCCGCGCACGTTCTTCAGAAGCGCCGGCGAGAGCCCGTCCACCTCACCGGGGCCGGCCCGGTGCACGGTGAACTGGCGGGAGAGCTGCTCTCCGACAATCGCGGGCGTGCGCCCCAACATCAGAATTTCGGCCAAGGCCATATGCGTCCTCCAGAAAATCGGCCCGCGCCGTGACTGGTCGCGGGCGGGATGGTCAATGTTGCGGTGAGGAAGCCGGGATCGACGCCCGTGCGTCGCTCTCACTGCGCGGCGGCGGCGTCGATTCGCGCACCCGCAGTTCGGGCAGGATCGGCGCGGGCACCGGACCGACCGGCGCGCCGGAAATCTGGCGCAGCATCAAGGCGGCGGCGATCTTGCCGATCTCGTCGGGCTTGTTCCAGACCGAGGTGAGCGCCGGCGTGCGGCTCGCCGCGCCGTCGGTGTCATCGTAGCCGGCGACCGCAATGTCGCGCCCGGGCTCCACGCCTGCCCGACGCAGGGCCGACAGCAATCCGTGCGCGATCAGGTCGTTGAAGGCGAACACCGCCGTCGGACGCGGCCTGGCGCTCAACAGTTGCCCCACCGCATCGCGTCCGTCCGCCGTCGTCATCAGTTCGGGGATGTCGAGCTGAGCGGTGACATCGATGCCGGCGTCCTGAAGCGCCAGCTTCCAGCCCAGATTGCGGTCGTGGCCCGACGAGCTTTGCCGCCGCCCGCCGATCATCGCGATCTGCCGGTGGCCCTGGGCGATCAGATGCGACACGACCATGCGCGCGCCCGCGACGTCGTCGCTGCGCACCACCGGCACGCGGGCGCCCGGCACGTCCCGGCAAATCAGTGTCACGGGAATACCGCTGTCGGCCAGGCCATTGATGGCCTCGACCCGCGTCCCGACAGAGGCGCAGATCACCAGCCCGTCGACGCGATGCTGCATCAACGTGTCGATGAAGCGGGTCTGACGATCGACGTCGTCGCGGTGATTGCAAATGAGGACCACCTGGTTCTCGCGGCCGAGCTCGTCCTCCAGCGCACGGAAAACTTCCGCGAAATAGGGATTGAGAATATCGTGAACCGCGACGCCGATCATGTTGGAGCGCGCGGTGCGAAGCGCGGCGGCCGAGCGGTTGTAGACATAGCCGGCGTCAAGCGCATGCGCCTTGATGCGTTCGCGCGTCGCCGGCGCGACCAGCGGCGAATCCCTGAGCGCGAGCGAGACCGTGGCGGTCGAGACGTCGAGCGCCTCCGCCATGTCGCCGAGCGTGAGCCGGCGTGCGCTGTGCCGCCCGCCGGGTTTGCGATCCGACGCCGATGCCGGTGCGTCCGGCGGTCCTTTCGGCGTCTTCATGCTCACTGCTCAACCTCTGATTCAATCGATTGAAGTGTTGCCAATCGCGGCCCCGCTGGCAAGCGCGAATGCAGGCCGCGGCAGGCCGGCACGCGCTACATGCCACCGTCCGCGCGCGCTTCGCCGCGCGAGATCTTGCGTTCGCGGTACAGAATATAGAGCCCCGAGCTGACGACAATCGCGGCCCCGAGCACCGTGAACGGTCCCGGCACGTCGTCGAACACCAGATAGCCGAGGCCGCTCATCCACAGGATCTGGATGTACATGAAAGGCGCAAGCACGGGCGCTGGCGCAAGCACATGCGCGCGGATCAGCGCGAAATGACCGATGCAGCCCCAGGCGCCGGTCGACAGAAGCAGCGCCCATGTCCACAGATCGCCCGGAGCGGTCCAGGCGGCGAGACCGAAGGGCGTGATCGCCAGCGTGGCGACGACGGCGGATATGATCAGCATGCCGACGGGCGATTCCGAATGGGCCAGCATCCGCGTCGTCAGCGCGTAAAGCGCATAGCAGGTCATGGAGCAGACCGAGAGAAGTGCCGCCCAGTTCAACCCGCCCAGTCCCGGCCGCGTCACCACCAGCACACCCAGAAAGCCGACGATGATCGCCATCCAGCGGCGAAAGCCCGCCCATTCGTTGAGCAGCGGACCGGCAAGCGCCGTCACCACGAAGGGCGCGGCGAACATGATCGACACGGTTTCGGCGAGCTGCAGGTGGCGGACGGCGAAAAAGTTGAACACCGTGGAGCCGAGCAGGAACATCGAGCGCAGGATCTGCAAAGGCCAGCGCTTGCTGCGAAAGGCGCCGGGAATCCGCCAGACCCGGAAGAGCAGGATGGCGAAGATCACATGCGTCAGGAACCGCATCCACACGATTTGTTCCGCGGGAAGCGTCTGTCCCAGATATTTTGCCGTCGCATCGAGGCCGGAGAAGGAAAAGAAGGCAAAAGAGATCAGGGCAATACCGAGAAACCGTTCCGGCACCGCAATCACCGGTCCGCCCGTGGACCGCAGCAGTCCGCCAAGTCGCATTCTCTATCCTTCGGTTCCCGTCGGCCCCCCGGCATCCAGGAGTCCATTTGTACGATGAATTCAATTCTGTAAGGGTTAAACCACATTGTCATGATACGGAAACGCACATCCGCTATGCGCTCACGGCAACCCGGCTCTTCGATCCGCACAGGCCCTTCGCATGAATAACAAGCAGCAGCAGCCGGACAAGGCCGCCGCGGGCACAAAGGGCGCGACAGATATTGGATGGCTCGCCCGGCGGTCCCTGCACATCGGCCTGCTTTCCTTCGGCGGCCCCGCGGCACAGATCGCCCTGCTGCACAAGGAGTTCGTCGCCGACGGCAAGCGGATTTCGGAAGCCCGTTTCCTCAATGCCCTGAACTATTGCATGCTTCTGCCCGGACCCGAAGCGCAGCAACTGGCGACCTATTGCGGCTGGATCGTCGCCGGAACGCGCGGCGGCATCGTCTCCGGCCTCCTCTTCATCGCCCCCGGCGCGATCGCGATGCTGGCGTTGTCCCTCGTCTATGTGACATTTGGCGCGTCTCCGATTGTCGCAAGCCTCTTCTTCGGCATCAAGGCGGGCGTTCTGGCGATCGTTTTGCAGGCGCTGATCCGGCTCGCCGGTCGGGCAATGACCTCGACAGCCGCCTTTGCCATCGCGGCCGCATCCTTTTGCGCACTGTTCTTTCTCGACCTTCCCTTTCCGCAGGTGATCGTGGCCGCCGGTCTGTGCGGGCTCGGCTTGCCGCGCCGCGCGGGCGAGGCCGGACCCGATCCGGTTGACCCCGCACCGCCGGGCCGACACACCTTGCATGCGCGCGCCCTTCGCATCCTGTGCGCCGGCCTCGTCCTTTGGGGACTGCCCGTGGCCGCCGGTCTCGTCCTGCTGTCGCCCGACCACGTGCTGGCCGATATCGCCGCGTTCTTTTCCACCATGGCTCTGGTCAGCTTCGGCGGCGCCTATGCGCTGCTGAGCTACATGGCCCAGGTCGCGGTGGAGACCAACGGCTGGCTGACAGCCGGCGAAATGCTCGACGGCCTCGGGCTTGCCGAAACGACGCCCGGACCGCTGATCCTCGTCACGCAGTTCGTCGGCTTTCTGGGCGGCCACCGGGCGCCGGCCCCTTTCGATCCGCTGATCGCCGGCATTCTGGCCGCGGGACTGACCACCTGGGTGACCTTCGCGCCGAGCTTCGTCTTCGTGCTGGCCGGCGCGCCCTACGTCGACCGCATTCGCGAGATCACCTGGCTGTCGAATGTCCTGTCGGCGATCACGGCGGCGGTCGTCGGCACGATCTTGAACCTTTCGCTCTGGTTCGCGATCAACGTCGTCTTCGCCGAGGTCGGCGCGTTCGAAGGGGGATGGATTTCCGCGCCCCTGCCCGTCCTCGCCAGCGTGCAGCCCTGGAGCCTGGCGATCGCGGCGGGCGCGGGCGTGATGCTGTTCGCGCTGAAGCGCGGCATTGCCGAGGTGGTGATCGCGGCAAGCCTGGCCGGCCTTGTCGTCAGGATGGGCGGGCTGTCAGGGTGATCCGTGGCCGGCTATTCGCCGGCCTCGCCATCCTCGGCGTCCAGATCGTCGCCCCTGCGCGAACCGAGGTTCTTCTCGACCTGACGCAGCAGCTTGCGAAGCTTCTTGCGGTCCTTTTCATCGAGCCCGACAAGCGCCTCGCGCTCCAGCCGCTTCCAGGACGTGTCGACGGTCTCGACAAGAGCCCGTCCCTCGTCGGTCAGGAAAACGCGCGCGAGCCGCCCGTCGGCCTCCGACGTGGCACGCCTCAAGAAACCCTGGGCGGACAGGCGCGTGACCATCTTGGTGACCGTCGGCGGCTGAACCGCGAGCGTGGTGGCAAGCTGGCTCATCGTCTGTCCGTCGACATCCGCGAGGATCTTCAGGACGGTCTCCTGGCCCGGATGCAGTCCGATCCGGGCGAGGTGGGTGCCGGCGCGCGAGCGATGGGCCTTGGCGGCTTGCGCCAGACGGAACGTCACGCTTTTTTTGAAATTGAACGCCATGACACGACTTCTAACGCCGGCAAATGACCGAAGGATGACACCCGCCCCGGCGGAAAACGCGCGCCGGCTGCGCCGCCGGGCTCAGGTGCATGCCTGCGAGAATGCATGGGCGCGCGGCCGCGATCAAAGCCTTTTCACGCCCCGCGCGCGGAATTCCAGACCCGGCTCACCACCTGGAATAAACGGTCTCGACCCGTCTCATGAAACTCGCGCGACTGTCGGCGGACGAACTGTCCATGTTGTAATGCGCCAGATAGGTCGACTTGCAGCGCGGCGCGCAGAGCGCGCGAATGCCGCGCAGAACCGTCTTGCGTCCGGGCTCGCCCATCAGCTTGGAGACCAGCCACGACGCGCCGCAGGTCGTCACCACGCCGATGCGCTTGATGTGCTGCATGCGCGGACGCATCGGGCTGGTCGCCGTCGGGATCTCGAAAGTGACATGCGGCACCCAGACCCGGTCGAGATAGCCCTTCAGCATCGCCGGCAGGCCGAACCACCAGGTCGGATAGACGAAGACGAGCGCCTCCGCCCACAGGATGTCGTCGACGTGGGATTCGACCGGAGCACGGTTCAGTTTCGCGTCCGAATAGCGGACCCATTCCGGCTCCAGCATCACGGGATCGAAGCCATCCGCGTAAAGATCCGTCACGCGCAGCTCATGCCCGCCCTTTTCCAGGGAGGCCCGGACGGTCCCGGCCAAAGCCGTCCCGAAACTGTTCGCGCTTGGATGACACTGAATGAGCAGGATGCGCATGAAAAGGTCCTAGAGCCGCGCCATCTCGGCGTCGACGCGCGACAGGAAGGCCGTTCGGGCATCCGCGTCGGCGCGGTTGAGGTCGTATTTGGCGAGATAGGCGAGACGCGCGGTCGGCGCGACCAGCGAGCGCAGCACCCGGCGCACGATCCGGCGCGGCGGATCGCCGAGAAAGAAGGCGCGCCAGCGCGCCCCGCCATAGGTTGTGATGGCGACAAGGCGGCGGATGTGCTGCAGGTTCGGCTTCACCCGTCCGTTCTCCATCCGGAAGGAAACGCCCGGCAGCAACACCCGGTCGAAATAGCCTTTCAGGATCGCCGGGAAACCGAAATTCCAGACCGGATAGACCAGAACCAGCGCCTCCGCCCGCTGCAATTGCTCGACCTGCGAGGCCACCCTGGCCCGGTTTTCCGGAACATCGTGATAGGCAAGCCGCTCCGCCCGGCTCAGGACCGGATCGAAGCCCTGATCATAAAGATCGAGCACCTCGACCTCATGTCCCCTGGAAACGAGCGTGTTCAGGGCGCGCTCTTTCAGCGCGGCACAAAAACTCGTTTCCACCGGATGGGCGTAGATCAACAGAACGCGCATCGCGATCGCGCCTCAGGACAGGCCGGGAAAGAGATACGTCTGGTCCGACGTGAAGTCGAAGTCCGGGTTCTCCCACGCGATCATCTTGCCCGGATTGAGCAACCCCTTCGGATCCGCTTCTTTCTTGAAGGCAAGTTGCACCGCGTCCGTCTGCTTCATGCCGCCCTCTTCCAGCGTGTAGCGATGCGGATTGAAAATCGGACAGCCGTGCTCCTCGTGGATCCTGATGATCTCGTCGAGCCGCTCTTCCGTCGTGTAACGCACGATCGGCAGGCCGAAGCAGGTGACCTTGCCGTCGAACCGCACGAACTCCAGGTGACCCAACACCTCGTCGCCGAAGAGATCGGCGAGTTGGACCGCCTTCTTCACGTGATCGGGGAAGGGGTAGAGCACCTGCAGGTAGGTGATCGTCGGATCGACCCTGAGGCCGCGCAACGTCGTGTGGTTCCACGTCAGTTCCGGCACCGGCGGCAGGCTCTTGCGATCGCTGTCGGACGCCTCGTCGGAGCGGTAGACGAGTTCGCCCGCCGCGCGACGCGCCAGGAAGGCGGAGAATGCATCCATCGCGAAGGGCGCAACCATGATCGCGCAGACCGACTGGCTGGACCGCAGGAACTTCTTGTGCCGCAGGAAATACTCATACGGGACCGGCGCCGAGATCGGCGCGATTTCCTTGGTCAGAATGCCGTCCTGATTGGCAAGCGCATCGGCGAAGCCGGCGGCGTCCGCGAAACTGTCGAAGCCGACGAGCACATCGACCCAGTCGTAACTTGCGGTCAGCGGCATGGTCACCTCGGTGATGATGCCGTTGGTGCCATAGGCATGGCTGACCTTGTGCAGATCCGACCCCGACAAGGTGAGGACCTGCGGCTCCTCCTCCATCGTCACGACGCGCAAGGAAAGGATGTTGCCGAAATCCCGCAAGCCGCCCCAGTTGATCGAGCCGATCCCGCCCGAGCCGCCGGCGACGAAGCCGCCGATGGTCGCCGTGCGATGGGTGGAGGGATGCATCCTCAGTTCCTGCCCGCTCTCGCGGGTGGCGTCGTCGATGGTCGCCATGATGGCGCCGGCCTCGGCCCGCACATGTCCGCGCCCGACCTCCAGCACCTTGTTCATCTCGGCGAGATTGAGAACGACCCCGCCCGACAGCGGCATGGCCTGGCCGTAGTTGCCGGTGCCCGCGCCGCGCGTGGTGACCGGAACGTCATGCGCGTAGCAGGCCTTGAGCACGCGAATCACGTCCGCCTCGCTCGTGGCATTGACCACGATGTCCGCCGTCACCTCGTCGAGCTGGCGCTTGAGCACCGGCGAGTACCAGAAGAAGTCGCGGCTTTTCTGCCGCACGATCTGCGGGTTGTCCTCGATGGCCAGACCCTCGAGGTCGGCCTTCAACGCGGCAATGTCGCTCATAATCCTGTTTCCCCAGATCCTAGGTCGCCATGAGATCGTCGAGTTCGCGAAAATCGGGAAGCTTCCGCGATATCGCGCGCCCGGCACGCAAGACCGTACGCGCTCCCGCCGGACGCGCAATCAGTTCGTTCCAGTTTCTGGCCCGGAAGACGACCATGTCGGCCGGCGAGCCGACATCGAGCCGCCCGCGCGTGCTGTCGCCCAGAAGATCAGCGGGCGTCGAGGTCGCGGCGCGGATCCAGTCACCGGACGGATGATCGAGATGCAGGATGCGCACGGCCTGGGCGTAGACCTCGACCATGTCGAGGTCGCCATAGGCATAAAAGGGATCGCGCGTGTTGTCGGAGGCAACGGCGACGGGAATGCCGCGCGCCTTCATCTCGTGCAGCAGCGTCACCCCGCGCCAGCGCGGCGTGCGACCGCCCGCGCGATCCATCAGGTACATGTTGCAAAGCGGCAGGCTGACGACGCCGATCCCGGCGTCTGCGACAAGGTCGAGGGTCCGGTCGACCGCGTCATCGGACTGTCGTGCCAGCGAACAGCAATGGCCGCACACCACCTTGCCGGAGAAGCTGGTCCGGATGGCCGCCTCGGCAATCACCCGCAGGGAGGTCGCATCCGGGTCCGCGGTTTCATCCACATGAAAATCGAGCGACAGGCCTCGGCGTTCGGCAGCATGGAACATCGCCTCGACACGATCTTCCAGACCGTCGATCATATAGGTCACCGCACCAAGGCTGCCGCCAGCCTCCGCCGCCCGGTCCGCAATCGACGGCAGGAACGCCGGATCGTCGAGACTGTCGATCCCGAAGAGTGCGGAGGCCTGAAGATCGATCCGGTCCGCCCACTCCCGACGGATATCCTTGAACACATCCCAGCTGATTCCGTCCTGCGGCGGAATGCTGTCCAGATGGGTGCGCATCAAGACGGTGCCATGCGCATGGGCGCAGGCGAGCGCGAACGACATGCGCCGACGCACGTCGCCGGCAGACCAGCGCGCCTCCCGGTCCGCTTTCACCGCATCAAGCGCGCCCGGAAAAGTGCCGTCGGGATTGGGGCGACGCGACCAGATATGCCCCTTGTCGAGATGGGTGTGCATGTCGACCAGCCCGGGCAGCACCAATCCGCCGTCGAGATCGACCATCGCCGCGCCGTCGGGATCGATCAACTCGCCGCAGGGCGCGATCACCGCGACCTCGCCCTTGTCGATCAGGATGTCCGCGCGCCCCAGCCCGTCGCCGATGTGATTGAGAACCCCGGATGTCACGGCGCTTGGAAGCGTCGCGTTGGCGAGGAGAACCGCGCCGTCGCCCATTGTCAGTTCGCGTGTGTCGATTGCGTCAGCCATCCCGTTTGATCGCGCTTTCGTGCCAGCGCCGCAACATCAAATGCGACAGGATGCTGAGGCTCGCGAAAATCACGATCCCCGTCAGCGAGATCAGAACGATCGCGGCGAACATGCGCGGGATGTTGAGACGGTAGCTGGCTTCCAGGATCTTGAACGCAAGTCCCGACCCCAGCCCGCCCGTTCCCGCGACGAATTCGGCGACGATGGCGCCGATCAGCGACAGGCCGCCGGCGATCTTCAGGCCGCCGAGGAAATAGGGCAGCGCGGACGGAAGCCGCAGATGCCACAGGGTCTGCCAGCGGCTCGCGCCATAGAGCTGGAACAGGTTGCGCAGATTGTGGTCCGCGGAATTCAGCCCGAGCGTCGTGTTCGACAGGATCGGAAAGAAGGCGACGATCCACGCGCAGATCAGGAGGCCGACGATCTTGGAGGGCACATAGATGAAGATCAGCGGGGCGATCACGATCACCGGCGTCACCTGGAGAATGACGGCATAGGGGAAGAAGGACATCTCCACCCATTTCGACTGCGCGAAGAGCACCGCCAGGCCGACACCGCCGATGGTGGCGATGACGAGCGCGCCGAGCGTGATCTGCAGGGTTACGAGCAGGGCCGGCCAAAGCATCGACCAGTCCTTCACCAGCGCACCGGCCACCCGGTCGGGTCCGGGCAGAATGTAATGCGGCACCTGATAGGCATCGACGTACCACTGCCAGCCGGCGATGGTGGCGATCATCACCGCGGCCGGAAGGGCCCAGCGCGCGACGCGATCGATTCGCGCGCGGCGGAGCTTGTCCGCCTCCGCCGCGTCGAGCGGGGGAAGCGCCGCGGTTTCAAGGCGGTCCGGTTCGGTCTCTGGCGTCATTGCACCCTCTCCGTCAGTCTTGCATGCGCGCCGTTCGACGATCGCGCAGCCTTCATGCGCCGCTCGCATCGCCCGCCATTGCCGCCTGAAGCGCCTCGGACGCACGCCGGCAATGATCGGAGTACAGATGCGAGGTGCGAAAATCCTCCCCACGTGGATAGGGCGCGTCGACGGCCAGATCGGCAACCACCCGGCCGGGCCGCGCAGCCATGATCACGATCCGGTTCGACAGGTAGACGCTTTCGAACACGGAATGCGTGACGAAGACCACCGTCCAGCCGAACTCCTCCCACAGCCGCAACAAATCATTGTTGAGCCGGAAGCGCGTGATCTCGTCCAGCGCCGCGAAGGGTTCATCCATCAACAGGAGTTTGGGCTTGGTCACCAGGGCGCGGGCGATCGAGACGCGCATTTTCATGCCGCCGGACAATTCGCGCGGATAGCTTTCGGCAAAGCCCTCCAGACCCACCATTTCGAGCGCTTCCATCACCCGGTCCCGGGCGGCGCGGGCGCTCTCGCCCTTCAGCCTGAGCGGCAGATGCACATTGGCGAAGACCGTCGCCCAGGGCATCAGCGTCGGCTCCTGGAAGACGAAGCTGATGTCGTGATCCTTCTGCCCGGGACGCTCGCCCGGCCAGACCAGACGTCCGGCACTCGGGCTGGACAGGCCGGCAACGATCCTGAGCGCCGTCGACTTGCCGCAGCCAGACGGGCCCAGCAGGCTGACGAACTCGCCCTCCCGGATGCTCAAGGACATGTCCTTGAGGGCAACGGTCGCGTTGGAAAAGGTCTTGGTGACGCTCTGCAGCGAGACAACCGTTCCGGCCGTCTCGCCGTCGTTCTGCGGGGAAACGGATGTCACGGCGCGATCTCCGTCGCGCCGTGACATCCGGCAGTGGGTCCAGGCTTGATGCGCACGCCGATCAGTTTCCGGTCAGGGTCTTCTTGAGATCCAGCCCAACGCCCTTGTTGATGAAATCGAGCGTGTAGCTTTCCTTGATGTCGATGCCGTCCTCGATGACGCCGGCCTTGACCATCTTGGCATAGAAGTCGGCGTTGCGCGCGTCGGTCATCGCGCCGATGCCCCGGGTTTCGCTGTCTCCGGAATCGACGATGCCGTATTTCTTCATCTGTTCGATGGAAAAGGCGATCTGTTCGGCTGTCATTTCCGGATTGTCCTTCATGATCAGCGCATTGGCGGCACTGTTGTCACCATAAAGGTAGTTGTACCACCCGATCGCCGAGCCATCGACGAAACATTGCACCGCCTCGGGCCGATTGGCGATGGTGTCTTCCATCGTCTCGACCGTCGTCGAATAGCTGTTGAACCCGTAGTCGGCGATCAGGAAGACATCCGGCATGAAGCCGCCTTCGCGCTGGATTGAATAGGGCTCCGCGGTAACATAACCCTGCTGGCCAGCGGTTTCATCCGCAAGAAAGGGTGCCGGGTTGAAGGTATAGGGCCGGCGCTGCTCGACCGTGAAACCGTACTCGGAGATCATCCACTGGTAATAGGATGCAAAGCCGTTGTCGCCGATCAGGAGCGGCGCGGTCCCCGCCAGGCTCTCCCAGCTTTCGTATTTGCCCGGATGGGTAAGGATGACCTGCGGCTCCTTCTGGAACAGCGAGCTGACCACCACCACGGGGATCCCCTCGCGCCGCGCGTAGAACGCCTGCAGCATGTTTCCGCCCATGTGGAAGTCCATCTTGCCGGCAAGCATCAGGGCGCGGTTGTTGACCTGTGGCCCGCCCGGAACGATCGATACGTCGAGACCGCAAGCCTCATAGGTTCCGTCGGCCACGGACTGATAGAACCCGCCGTGCTCCGCCTGGGCCAGCCAGTTGGTGCCGAAGGTGACAGCTTCCTGAGCGGTCGCGCCCGCGGTTCCCGCAAGCATCGCCGCAAGCGCGGACGCCGCAACACCGCACACCGTCCGTGCGCCACCCTTAGTCGTGAATTTCCCCATAGCGCTGTACGCCTCCAATAGATGTTGCAATCGATACGGGCCGCCGTTGACCGGCCGCCGCTTTGTGATTGGCCACCCCCGCAAGGCACGTGGCGGCAACGCACGGGGGCCCCCCGTTCGACCGAACGCGCGCCGTAAACGCCTTTCAAAGCAATCGGCGTGCCATGCATCAGCCCCTGCTTCGCGGAACGGGCCCGGCCGGACCTCCTCTTCCGGTCTCGCCGGATTTCGTGTGGTCGTGGCGGGTCGCGAAACCTGCGACGCTCCACACTAGCGCAGGTTCGCCGCACAAAAAAGCGCCATGCTTGATACAAAAATGCGCCTGAAAACATGCTCTTTTGCGCAAAAAGGAATTCCTTCCAGCCTGCAATTGCCTAGGGTCAGGGATTGACCGGCGAAGGACACAAAACCGATGAAGACCATCACACCACAAGACATCGCCCCGCCATTCGCCCGCTACAGCCATGCCGTGGAAATCCCGCCCGGTGCGCGCACGCTGGTGTGCTCCGGCCAGCTCGGGATCTCGCCGGAAATGGAGGTTCCGGACGGGGCGCAAGCCCAGACGGCGCTGTGTTTCGAAAACATCGGCGCTATCCTGCGCGAGGCCGGGATGGACTACGCCGACATCGTGCGCATCAATGCCTTCGTGACTGATCGCGCGCATCTGGCCGGCTATATGGCCGCCCGCGACCGCTTCACCGGCACACCGCCGCCGGCCTCCACCTTGATGATCGTCTCGGGTTTCGCCCGGCCCGAATTCGTCGTCGAGATCGAGGTGATCGCGGCCCGCGTCTGACTGGGGTTGCGGACCACCCGGCGATGCGCTCCCTCGCGAAGCCGTTGCCGGGGTCCGTTAGGCGATGCTAATTTGACGGTGGCGGCATGGCGACGTGCCGCAAGGCTCCACTCCCTGTCTGGAACTCGGGCGGTCACCGGGATCGCTAGCCAAGCCTGCAGGTCGACAAGACGACAGGACGAACCGGCATGCGCAAATGGATCAAGACACCGCTCGCAATCCTCGCGGACAACGCGGACGGCGGCGTCGTCGTCGACGGCGGAAAAATCGTGGAATGCGTGGCCGCGGGCGCGGAACCGGACGCCCCCGTCGACGCCACCTTCGACGCGTCCTCTCACGTGGTGATCCCGGGTCTGATCAACACGCATCACCATTTCTTCCAGACGCTGACGCGCGCGCATCCAAGCGCGATCAACAAGGAGCTGTTTCCCTGGCTCCAGTCGCTCTACCCGATCTGGGCGAAGAACGTGACGCCGGAGACCTTCCGGATGGGAACGCGACTTGCGCTTACCGAACTGATGATGTCGGGCTGCACCGCCGCCTCCGATCACCACTATCTCTTCCCCGACGGGCTGGAGAACGCCATCGACATCCAGGTCGAAGAGGCAACCCGGCTCGGCATCCGCATGACGGTGACGCGCGGCTCGATGAACCTCAGCCAGAAGGACGGCGGCCTGCCGCCCGACAGCGTCGTGCAGGACGAGGACACCATCCTCGCCGACTGCGAGCGCGTGCTGTCGCGCTATCACGACACCCGCGAGGGCGCGCGCATCCAGGTGGCGCTTGCGCCCTGCGCGCCCTTCACCGTGACCAAGCGGCTGATGCGCGAGAGCGTGGCGCTCGCCGAACGGTTCGACTGCCGGCTGCACACCCATCTCGGCGAGACCATCGACGAGGACGACTATTGCCTGCACCACTTCCAGTGCCGGCCGGTCGACTATCTGGAGGACTGCGGCTGGCTCAACGACCGCGTCTGGCTCGCCCACGGCATCCACTTCAACGACGACGAGATCAGGCGGCTGGGCCATGCCTGCGTCGGCGTGTGCCACTGCCCGACCTCCAACATGGTGCTCGCCTCCGGTCAATGCCGCACCAGGGAGCTGGAGGCCGCCGGCTGCCCGGTCGGGCTCGGCGTCGACGGATCGGCTTCCAACGACAATTCCAACCTGATGGAAGGCCTGCGCCACGCGCTGATGATCAACCGGCTGACCTATGATGCGGCGAGCGTGACCCACCACGACACCTACCGCTGGGCGACCGAAGGTTCCGCCCGCTGCCTCGGACGCGACGATCTCGGCTCCCTCACGGTTGGAAAGCAGGCGGATCTTGCAATGTATACGCTGGACGAACTGCGCTTTTCCGGCTCCGGCGACCCGCTGGCCGCCCTCATCCTGTGCGGCGCCCACAGCGCGGACCGGGTGATGGTCGGCGGCGAATGGACGGTCGTCGACGGCGATCCCGTCAACATCGACGTCGAGAAGCTGCGCGCCGAACATGGCGCCGCCGCGAAGCGTTTTCTGGAAGCGCTTTAAGGCGCGGCCTAAGCGATCCGCCCGCTGTCGGATGAAGTGCCGAAGACAGCAGATGCAACGACAGCTGCCGCACCGCGATAGGCCGTTGTAGCGGCTGCGGCGCGCGGGTCTGTTTTCTCGCCGGAAGCGCTCGACGGATCGACGGCGCCGATTGGCGCATTGTCTGCGCCGGCCGGGTCATCGGCATCGCCGGCCTGTTCTTCCGCGCGCTTCTTTTGCAGTTCCGCCTGGGCCTCGCTGCGCTGCTGGCTTGCCTGCGCCGCCACCTGGCGGTCCTGCGGCGAGGGCTCCGCCGGCGCAAGGGCTGCACGAATGACGATCTCCATCTTTCGGATCGTCTGCTCCGGCTCGCGCTCCGCCGAGGCGTCGATCGGCACTTCGCCCGAAACCGCGTAGCGCTTGCCGTCGGGCCCGCGGGCATATTCGTAGCTTGGCGAGCCGGCATAGGGCCCGCCGACGCTGGCATGCGCCTGCTCGTGCTGCTTGACCTCGGCGTCGCGCTTCTTGAGATCGCGGACCTGGCCTTCCTCTTCCTGAGAAAGCTCATCGCCCTCGGCAGCGCCAGGCCCCTTGGTCTCTTCGTCTTCAAAGGCCGGCTGTGCCGCAAGCGCGGACGTCTGCGGCGCCGCCGGATCGCGTTCGTCCCTTCGGGCCCGGGCGCTGGCGTCGCCGGCCTGCAAGGCGGCGACCGCGTCGGCGCGCAAGGTCGTGACCGCCGTGACGTCCGCGCCCCCTTCGCCACCAACCGCCGAAGACGGCGCGCGCGGTTTTACCGCCGCCTCCGCGCCGGAAGCCGCGCCAGATGACGGCTCGACACGCGCGGCGCGGGTCGCGGCGAGCGCGACCGTGGAGCCTTGGGAATGCAGACCTGCGAACATGCTTCAATCTTCCGCAGCGGCAGGTAAACGAGCGGTTAAATCGTGCCGCGCACGCCTTTCAGTTTTTTGTGAAGGCGCTCCACGGCCGGCGATGACGCTGCCGCCCCCGCGCGTTATGGTTGGCACACATCACGCGGACCATTCGCATCCGCACCGCGTCCAATCGCACGAGGCACATATGTCCGACCTTCCCCGCCGCTTCTGGCATGAGATGACCGCATCTGATTTCGCGGAAAACGACACCGCATCGTGGATCGCGGTCCTGCCGGTCGCCGCCATAGAACAGCACGGCCCGCATTTGCCGGTCTTCACCGACACCTGCATCGCGGAAGGCCAGATCTCGCGCGTTCTGGAACTGCTTCCCTCCGATGTGCCGGCAACCTTCCTGCCCGTGCAAGCGGTCGGCAAGTCGAACGAACACATCTCCTCGCCGGGCACGCTGACCCAGTCCTGGGAGACCGTGACGAGGGCGTGGGAGGAGATCGGCGAAAGCGTGCACCGCGCCGGCATCAAAAAGCTCGTGCTCGTCACCTCGCACGGCGGCAACGTGCCGATCATCGACATCGTCGCCCGCGAATTGCGGGTGAAATACGACATGCTGGTCACAGCGACCGGCTGGGCGCGTTTCGGCCAGCCGCATGGCCTCTTTCCGCAAGAGGAATTCGCCTATGGCATCCACGGCGGCGATATCGAAACCTCGATCATGCTCCATCTGCGCCCCGACCTCGTGAAGATGGACAAGACCGCGGACTTCCGCTCCACCCAGCTCGAATTCATCGAGGAATTCAAGCACCTGCGTGGCCACGGCCCGGCACAATTCGGCTGGAAGGCGCAGGATCTCAACCCGGCCGGCGCAGTCGGAAATGCGGCAGCCGCCACCAGAGCCAAGGGCGAGGCCTCGCTCGACCATGCCGCGCGCGGCTTCGTCGATCTCCTGAAGGACATCCACGCCTTCGACATGACCCGGCTGTGGACGCCGAAGGCGTGAGCGCTCAGCTCAGCATGCGCCAGTCGGCGGGATCGAAACCGATCAGCCACTGACGATCCGCCTGCAGGATCGGGCGCTTGATCGCCGCCGGATGCTGTTCAAGCACCGCGATGGCCGACGCCGCATCGGTGACGCGCTCGCGCGTTGCCTCGTCGAGCTTGCGCCAGGTGGTGCCGCGCGTGTTGACCAGCGCCTGCCAGTCGAATGCCTCGACGAAGCGGGTCAGCAACGCGGCATCCACGCCGTTCTTGCGGTAGTCGTGAAAGACATGGGCAATGCCATTTTCGTCGAGAAAGCGACGCGCGCTCTTCACCTTGTCGCAATTCGCTATACCGTAGAGCGTGACAGTCATTGCAGGGTCCCGGGATCTTGACGTCGACATCAGGCGTGGCCGCGACGCCCGGCAAGAGGGGCGGAGGGGAACGGCGAACGCCGTGCGATGGGACACCAGACGAGGGCAATTGGCAATGGCAGCAAGAAATATCCGCAAGGCCGACAGCGGCGCCGGACTGCGCCAGAACCTCAGGCTGGCGAGCGGGCTGGTGCTGCTCACCTTCGCCTTCACCCATTTCCTCAATCACATGCTGGGCATCTGGTCGCTCGAAGCGATGGAGGCCGGACGCCTTGTCTTTCTCGCCGTATGGCGCAGTGCGCCGGGCGAAGCGGTGTTGCTGGCGAGCCTTCTCACCCATGTCTCGCTGACGCTCTGGAAGACCGGGCGGCGGCGGACGCTGCGCCTGTCCGTCTGGCAATGGGCGCAGCTCCTGCTCGGCCTCGGCATTCCCTTCCTCTTGATCCCCCATGCCATTGGCACGGGCGGGCTCGCCGAGCGCTTCGGCTATGAAGATACCTACAAGAACGTTCTCAGCATCCTGTGGCCCGGCCTGGTGCTGAACCAGACCGTCCTGATGCTGCTGGTGTGGACGCACGGCATGATCGGCCTGCACTTCTGGCTCAGGGTGAAGCCGGGCTACAAGCGCTGGTTCCCGATGCTGCTGTCGGTCGCCCTTGTGGTGCCGGTGCTTGCCTCCTGGGGCTGGATCGCTACGGCGCGTCGTTTGAAGCTGACGGAAAACGTCCCGTTTCCCCTGACCGGTGAGATGATCGCCTGGTCCGACCCGCTGATCATGTGGCTGAAATGGGGGTTCTACGGCCTCGTCGGCCTCGCGTTGGCCATCGTAGCGTTGCGGATGATGCGTCGGCGGTTCGTTCAGACCATCGAGATCACCTATCCCGGCGACCGCAAGGTCCGCTCCCCCGCCGGACCGACGCTTCTGGAGATCAGCCGGATGAACGGCATTCCCCATGCCGACGTCTGCGGCGGCCGCGCCCGCTGCTCGACATGCCGCACGCGCATTCTCGACGGCGCCGACACTCTGCCGCCACCCGCCGCAAACGAGCAGAAGGTGCTCGCGCGCATCGGCGCGCAGGATGACATCCGCCTGGCCTGCCAGATCCGGCCGCAATCAGCCCTGAAGGTCCAGCCGCTCGTGCCGGCGCGCGGCGCGACAAAGGCGTCCGGGCTTGCCGGCGACGCCTATCAGTGGGGGGTGGAACAGCCGGCCGCGATCCTCTTCGTCGACTTGCGCAATTTCACCGGCCTTTCGGAACATCGCCTGTCCTATGATGTCGTATTCCTGCTCAACCGCTACCTCGGCGAAACGGCCCATGCGATCGAGGCCTGTGGAGGATATGTGGACAAGTTCATCGGCGACGGTGTGATGGCGATCTTCGGCATGACCGACGGTCTCCAGGCAGGGTGCCGCAACGCGCTTGCCGCCACCAATGCGATCGCCGAACGCATGGAACACCTCAACGCCGAACTCGCCGGCCAGCTCGACGCGCCCTTGCGGGTGGGCATGGGACTGCACGCCGGGCCGGTGATTCTCGGACGGATCGGTGCGCTGGACACCAATGGCGCGAATGCGCGCATCACCGCGCTTGGCGATGTCGTGAACACCGCGAGCCGGCTTGAATCGAGTTCCAAGGAACTCGGCCATGCGCTTGTCGTCTCCACCACGGTTCTCACATCCGCCGGCTACAGCTGCGACGCGACCCGGGAGCGGGAAATCCCGATTCGCGGTAGAAAGGACCCCTTGCGCGTCTATGCGCTCGACCCGCCCTCTCCGCTTGCAGACATGTTTGCACCCGCCGCGAAGCCTTCTTCATGACACGGAACAGACCCATGCCAGAGATCCTTACCGCCCGCGACATGCTGGCCCGCCTCGTAGGCTTTCCCACCGTTTCCAGCGTCAGCAATCTCGATCTCGTCGCCTTCGTCGAGGACTATCTCGCCGGTCACGGTGTGGTGGCGACCCGGGTTTACGACGAAACCGGCACGAAGGCCGCGCTTCACGCCTGCATCGGACCGCAGGTCGACGGCGGCGTGGTCCTGTCCGCCCACACCGACGTGGTGCCGGTCGAGGGACAGGAGTGGACGCGCGATCCCTTCACGCTCCACGAGGAAGCCGGCAGGCTTTACGGGCGCGGCACCTGCGACATGAAAGGCTTCGCGGCCCTCATGCTCGCCGGTGTTCCGGAGATGGTGAAGGCCGACCTGAAACGGCCGATCCACCTGGCGCTCTCCTACGACGAAGAGGTCGGCTGTCTCGGCGCACCGCCGATGATCGAGGACATGTTGTCCGACGGCCCCCGGCCCGACTGTGTAATCGTCGGCGAACCCAGCATGATGAAGGTGATCACCGGCCACAAGGGCACGAGCCTCCTCAAGATCACGGTGCGCGGCCATTCGGTGCATTCCAGCCAGTGGGACCGGGGCGTGTCGGCGGTCGCCAATGCGGCGCGGATCGTGACCTGGCTCGACGACCGCACCCGCGAAAACCGCGACACCGCAGATCGCGACCTGCCCTTCGATCCGCCCTTCACCACCTTGCATTGCGGCATCATCGAAGGGGGAACGGCCGCGAACATCGTCTCCAAGCACTGCGAATTCGTGACGGATATCCGCAGCCTGCCCGACGAGACCATAGACATGTGGCAGGACCGGCTGGAAAGTTTCGTCGCGCGGCAGATCCTGCCGGAGATGAAACGGGTGACCCCCGAGGCCGGCGTCACCATCGAGCGCCTGGCACACGTTCCGGCCCTGCGCCCGGAGGAAAATGGCGCGGCGGAAACGCTGGCGCGGCGCCTGACCGGCGACAACGGCGAGCACATGGTCGTCTATGGAACCGAGGCCGGACAGTTTCAGGCACGCGGGCTTTCCGCGATTGTTTGCGGTCCGGGTTCCATCGACCAAGCACACCAGCCGGATGAATTCATCGACCTCACCCAGTTGCAGGCCGGCAATGCTTTCATGTCGCGGCTGGTCGACACATTGAGCGATGGATAATCCAGAGGGTGCTGGACGGACACCCGTCAGCTTGCTTAGATGCAGCTTCCAGAGACAGCGATTGCTGGCTTGAATTGTATCCTGCCCGGATCCACGCATCGGTAAAAGCACCTATAAGCGGAACCGGATGCGACGGTCGGGATTGCCGAAACGCAAAAGACGCCAAGAGGGGACTATGCGATATTTCAAACCACTGGCCACGGCCGCGCTTGTCGCGTCGCTGATGGGAACCGCCGCTTCGGCGGAAACCCTTCGCTACGCATTTCAGGGAACGCTGAACCAGCTCGATCCCTACACGCTGAACGAGACCTTCACGCTCGGCTCGCACGGCAATGTCTATGAGGGTCTGACGCGGCGCGGCCCGGATCTCGCGATCGAGCCGGCTCTTGCCGAACGCTGGGAGGTAGTTGAGCCGACCCGCTGGCGCTTCCACCTGCGTCAGGGCGTGAAATTCCAAAACGGCAACGATTTCACCGCCGACGACGTGGTCTTCTCCGCCGACCGCGTGCGCTCCGAAGGCTCCGACCTGAAGACGCGAATCAATGCCGACGTGAAGGTGGTCAAGGTCGACGACCATACGGTCGACTTCATCCTGCCCGCCCCCAATCCCATCCTGCACTACGAATGGGACACCTGGTACATCATGGACAAGGAGTGGACGGAGGCGAACGAGGCCGTCGCCGTGACCTCCGCCTCCGACACCACGCCGAACCACGCGGCTCTCAACGCCAATGGCACCGGACCCTACAAGGTCGCGAGCCACGAACCGGGCGTGAAGACGATCTACGAGCGCAACGAAAACTGGTGGGACACGCCGGACGGCAACATCGATACGGTCGAGTTTACCCCGATCGGCTCGGATGCAACGCGGATCGCGGCCCTGCTCAGCGGCGAGCTGGACATGGTCTATCCGGTGCCCGTGCAAGACATCAAGCGCGTCAACGACAACGAGGGAACGCGCGCGCTGACCGGTCCGGAACTGCGCACCATCTTCCTCGGCATGGACCAGAAGCGTGACGAACTGCTCTATTCCAACGTCAAGGGCAAGAACCCGTTCAAGGACGTGCGCGTGCGCAAGGCTTTCTACCAGGCCATCAACATGGACGCGATCCGCGACAAGGTGATGCGCGGTCTGTCCACGCCCTCGGCGCTGCTGATCTCGCCGTTCCTCTATTCGCGCTCCGACGAATTCGAGCGCTACCCCTACGATCCGGAGGCCGCCAAGGCGCTGTTGGCGGAAGCGGGCTATCCGGACGGCTTCACGGTCAGCATGGACTGCCCGAACGACCGCTATGTCAACGACGAGGCGATCTGCCAGACGATTGCCGCCTTCATGGCGCGCATCGGGGTCACGATCGAGCTCAACGCGCAGCCGAAGGCGCAATATTTCGCCAAGGTTCTGGCCTCCAACGGCTATGACACGTCGTTTTACCTGCTCGGCTGGACCCCGGGATCGTTCGACAGCTGGAACGTGCTGCACAACATCACCGGCTGCCGCGACGACAAGGGCGCCGGTGGTCCGTTCAACCTCGGCGGCTACTGCAGCCCCAAGGTCGACGAGATCGCCGCCAAGGTGCTTGAGGAAAACGACCCGGCGAAGCGCGACGAGCTGATCGCGCAGGCCTTCACCATCCTGCACGACGAGGTCTCGCACATCCCGCTCCACCAGCAAGGTCTCGCCTGGGGCGTATCCTCGGACATCGAGCTGAAGCAGCGGGCGGACAACCAGTTCCACTTCCGCTGGGTGACCAAGAAGTAAGCGGACATCCTTCACCGCAATCGGCCCGGCGGGATTTCCGCCGGGCCCTTCGATTTCGCTCTCGCATCATCGAGGCATCATGCTCGCCTTTTCCATACGGCGTTTGCTGCAGGCCATTCTGGTCATGCTGGTCGTTGCGCTGATTTCCTTTACGCTCTTCCGCTTCGTCGGCGACCCCGTCAACCAGATGGTCGGCGTCGAGACCACCCCTGAACAGCGCGAGGCGCTGCGCGACCGGCTCGGACTGAACGACCCGATCATGACCCAGTTCGCCCGCTTCATCGTCAAGGCGGCGCAATTCGATTTCGGCACCTCCTACCAGTTTCGCCAGCCGGTCTCCGACCTCATCGGCAAGCGCCTTCCGGCAACTCTGGAACTGTCGCTGGTATCGGCGATCTTCGCGCTGCTCGTCGGCATTCCAATGGGCGTTTACACCGGGCTGCACCGAGACAGCGTCCTGTCGAAGCTCTTTTTGTCGATCTCGCTGATCGGCATATCGCTGCCGACCTTCTTCATCGGCATCCTGCTGATCTTCCTGTTTTCCGTGACGTTGCAATGGCTGCCGAGTTTCGGGCGCGGCGACACGGTCGCGATCGGCTGGTGGACGACCGGTCTGCTGACGGTCAGCGGGCTGAAGGCGCTCGTGCTGCCCTCCATCACGCTCGGCCTGTTCCAGATGACGCTGATCATGCGCCTGGTGCGGTCCGAAATGCTGGAAGTCATCCGCACCGACTATATCAAGTTCGCCCGCGCACGCGGGCTGCGCCAGCGCAGCATCAACTTCCGCCACGCGCTGAAGAACACGCTGGTGCCGGTGATCACCATCACAGGCCTTCAGGTCGGCTCGATCATCGCCTTCGCGATCATCACCGAGACCGTGTTCCAATGGCCCGGCATGGGGCTCTTGTTCCTTCAGTCTGTGCAGAACGTCGATATCCCGATCATGGCGGCCTATCTGATGCTGATCGCCTTTCTCTTCGTGGTGATCAACCTGATCGTCGACCTGCTCTATTTCGTCGTCGACCCGCGTCTGCGGGCCGACCGAGCAGCGCTGTGAGGCCGACATGACCGCAAACACCGCAAAAGACGCTGCGAAAGACGCAACAGATGCCACTGCTGATGCGGCGGCCGGCGTGCCGCCCGCTGCCCCGCGCGGACGCTTCACCCGCGCCCTCGACAGCGACATCATGTATTCCTTCCTGCGTTCCAAGGTGACGATCGTGTCGGCGATCGTGACCCTGCTGTACTTCGCCGGCGCCGCCTTCGCGCCCTGGGTCGCGCCGCACAACCCCTTCGACCTGGCGACGATCTCCATTCTCGACGCCCGCCTGCCCCCGCTTGGCATGGAATACTCCGATCCGCGCTTCCTCCTGGGCACCGACGATCAGGGCCGCGATGTCTTCTCCGGCATTCTCTACGGCGCGCGCATCTCGCTCGCCGTCGGCTTTTTGTCGGTCTTCTTCGCGGCCATCGTCGGGGTGATGCTCGGCCTGATCGCCGGCTATGTCGGCGGCAAGGTCGATGCCGTCATCATGCGCATCGCCGAGGTGCAGCTCACCTTCCCGGCGATCCTGATCGCGCTTCTGGTCGACGGCGTCGCGCGTGCCCTTTTCGGCAATCTCGACCGAGAACGCTTCGCCTTCTGGATCCTCGTGTTCTCGATCGCGCTGTCGTTCTGGGTGCAGTTCGCCCGCACGGTGCGCGGCTCGACGCTGGTGGAGCGCAACAAGGAATACGTCCAGGCGGCGAGACTGATCGGCATTCCCCGCTTCCTCATCATGATCCGCCATGTGCTGCCCAACGTGATCGGCCCGGTGCTCGTCATCGCGACGATCAACCTGGGGCTTGCGATCATCACCGAGGCGACGCTGTCGTTCCTCGGGGTCGGCATACCCCCGACACAGCCCTCGCTCGGCACATTGGTGCGGATCGGCAACGACTTCCTGTTCTCCGGCGAATGGTGGATCGCGATGTTCCCCGGGTTCGCGCTGGCCGTGCTCGTACTCGCCGTCAACCTGCTTGGCGACTGGCTGCGCGACGCGCTGAACCCGAAACTGCGCTAGTGGTTCGCTTCCGACATTTGCCTCCCCGTGCAGCACCGCCGCCGCAAATGCCGGAATCAAGAGAACCACTAGATATGTATATGATTTTAGTGGAGCTTTTGAATTTGACATTTGATCAGGAGCCTCGCCGCAAACGGGACTCAAATGTCAAATTCGCTCCACTTTGAGGACACACGTGACGGGATCGCAAACAAGATGACCCAAACCCCGCTTCTTTCCGTTCAAGACCTTCGGGTCGAGTTTCCGACCCGGCGCGGCATTCTCAAGGCGATCGACGGCATTTCCTTCGACATCAAGGAGGGCGAGGTGCTCGGCGTCGTCGGGGAATCGGGCGCCGGCAAGTCGATCACCGGAACGGCCGTGATCGGCCTGCTCGAACCGCCCGGGCGCATCGCCGGCGGCGAGGTCCGGCTCAAGGGCGAGCGCATCGACAACCTGCCGCAGCAGGCCATGCGCAAGATCCGGGGCAAGCGGATCGGCATGATCTTCCAGGATCCGCTGACGAGCCTCAATCCGCTCTTCACCATCGGCGAGCAGATCATCGAGACGATCCTGACCCATATGCCGGTGTCGGAACGCGAGGCGCGCGACCGCGCCGTCGCGCTCCTGGAGGAGGTCGGCATCCCGGCCGCCGCCGACCGGCTCAACGCCTATCCGCACCAGTTTTCCGGCGGCATGCGCCAGCGCGTCGTCATCGCGCTGGCACTTTGCGCGGAGCCGGAACTGGTCATCGCCGACGAGCCGACCACCGCGCTCGACGTGTCGGTGCAGGCCCAGATCATCCGCCTCATCCAGCGCGTGTGCCGCGACCATGGCACGGCGGTCATGCTGATCACCCACGACATGGGCGTGATCGCGGAAACCGCCGACCGTGTCGCGGTGATGTATTCCGGACGGATCGCGGAAATCGGCCCGGTGCGCGATGTCATCAAGGCGCCGCGCCACCCCTATACCGTCGGCCTGATGGGTGCGATTCCGTCACTGACCGGCGATCACGACCGGCTGACGCAGATCCCCGGATCGATGCCGCGCCTCGATTCGATTCCCGACGGCTGCGCCTTCAATCCGCGCTGCTCGCTGGTGATGGACAAATGCTACCGGGAACGCCCCGATCTGGTTGCGGCGGGCGAAAGCCGGGCCGCCTGCTGGAAAGTGTCCGAGACAGAAGAGGCCGCAGGATGATGACCAACGCCGCTCAACCCGTCGTCGAGGTCACCGGCCTGTCGCGCACCTTCGACGTGTCCAAACCCTGGCTGAACCGTGTGCTGGAGCGCTCGCCCCGCGCACTTCTCCGGGCGGCGAAGGACATTTCCTTCTCGATCTCCAGGGGCGAAACCTTCGCGCTTGTCGGCGAATCCGGGTCGGGCAAGTCCACGGTCGCCAAGATGGTCGTCGGCCTGCTGGAAGCCAGCGCCGGCGAGATCCGCATCGACGGCGTCGACATGCGCTCGCGCCGCCAGGCGGGCGTCGAGATGCGCGAGCTGCGTCGTCGCATCCAGATGATCTTCCAGGATCCCTATGCCAGTCTCAACCCGCGCTGGCGCGTCGACCGGATCATCTCCGAGCCGATCCGCGCCTTCAAGATGGAGCACTCCGAGGAGGCGATCTCCAAACGGGTCGGCGAGCTGCTGGAGCTGGTGCGCCTGCATCCGCGCGACGGTGCGAAATATCCGCACGAGTTTTCCGGCGGCCAGCGCCAGCGCATCTGCATCGCCCGCGCTCTGGCCTCGAAGCCCGAGTTCCTGGTGTGCGACGAGCCGACCTCCGCGCTCGACGTCTCGGTCCAGGCGCAGATCCTCAACCTGATGCGCGACCTGCAGGACGAGTTCGGTCTTACCTATCTGTTCATCAGCCACGATCTGGCGGTCGTACGCCACATGGCCAAACGCATCGGCGTGATGTATCTGGGCCGTCTGGTGGAGGTCGCGGAAAGCCGCACGCTGTTCAAGACACCGAAGCATCCCTATACGCGCATGCTGCTGGAGGCGATCCCGGACCTCGAAATGTCGGGCAAGCCCCGCCGCCCGGTGGAAGGCGAGATCCCCAATCCGATCAATCCTCCGTCGGGATGCGCCTTTCACCCGCGCTGTCCGCTTGCCAACGCCCGCTGTTCGCACGAGTTTCCCGAATTCCGCCAGGTCGGCGAGACCGGGGTTGCCTGCCATGCCGTCGAAGAGGGCCGCACCTCCGTTTAAACCCGGATGATGCGGTCCGTGCTTGACCTTCCCGTGACTGGAAGCCCCATGTGTGGCTTATCCCGGTGCTTCGGCGGGCATGCGCGCACGTATGCCGGCCGGACCCGCCCCAGATGAAAGACGCCCCGCTTCGAAACGGGGCCGGAGACCCCAATGGCCCACGCCACCGTCCCGCAGCCTGCGGATCCCGCACCGACCGTCACCGTGCAACTCGCAATCGGCGGCATGACCTGTGCGGCCTGCGCCGCGCGGATCGAAAAGGTTCTCGGCCGGACGCCCGGCGTCGTGCGCGCGGCCGTCAACCTGCCGCTGGAGACGGCGCAGGTGGAAGCCGGCGCGCAAATCGATACCCAGGCCCTGATCGCCGCGGTGGAAGCGACCGGCTTCACCGCCGAACCGCGCGCCAGCAGCTGGGAAGAGGAACGCCGGCGCCAGGATCAACAGGACGCCCGCGCGCGGGCCGAGGAGAGCACGACGCTTGCCCTGCTCGTCGTCTCGGCGATTGCAACCGCGCCTCTGGTCGCCGGCATGGTCGGATCGACAGTCGGCCTGTCGATCATGCCGCCGGCCTGGGCGCAGGCGGCTCTGGCGACCTTCGTCCAGGTGCTTGTCGGTCAGCGTTTCTACATGGGCGCCTACAAGGCGCTCAGGAGTGGCGGCGCCAACATGGACGTGCTGGTCGTGCTCGGAACGACGGCGGCCTATCTCTACAGTCTGGTCCTGACGGTGCAGTCCTGGCCGGGTGACCCGGGTCACCTCTACTTCGAGGCCTCCGCCGTCATCCTGACGCTGATCCTCTTCGGCAAGCTTCTGGAAGCGCGCGCCAAGCGCACCACGACGGCGGCGGTGCGTGCCTTGACGCAGTTGCGTCCCCTGACCGCGCATCGCCTGCGCGACGGCCAGCTCGAGACCGTCTCGGTCGAGGCGCTGTTCCACGGCGATCAGGTGGTGGTCAAGCCCGGCGAGCGCATGCCCGTCGACGGGCGCGTCATCGGCGGCGAGAGCGAGTTGGACGAATCGCTCGTCACCGGCGAGAGCCTGCCGGTGGCCAAGGCGCCCGGCGACGAGGTGATCGGCGGAACGATCAATGGCTCCGGCGCGCTGACCGTGGAAGCGACCGCGCTCGGTGCCGACAGCAAGCTGTCCGCGATCATCCGCCTTGTGGAACACGCCCAGAGCGCCAAGGCCCCGGTGCAGAAACTGGTCGACCGCGTGTCGGCGGTCTTCGTGCCGATCGTCGTGACCATCGCGGTTGCAACCTTCGCCGGATGGTGGCTGTCGGGCGCGAGCCTTGACGCGACCGTCGGCGCGGCGGTCGCCGTGCTCGTCATCGCCTGCCCCTGCGCGCTGGGACTGGCCACGCCGACGGCCCTTGTCGCGGGAACGGGAGCGGCGGCACGCGCGGGCATACTCATCCGCGACATCGAGGCGCTGGAGGTCGCACACCATGTCGACACCGCCATCTTCGACAAGACCGGCACGCTGACGCGGGGCGAGCCGCAGGTCACTGACGTCCGATCCTTCGACCGCAACGAGGATCGGCTCCTGCTGATCGCGGCAAGCGCGCAGGTGCCGAGCGAACATCCCCTCGCCCGGGCGATGATCGAAGCGGCAAAGGCGCGCGGGCTCGATCTGACCCAGCCGAAGCAGTTCCGCGCCGTGCCCGGTCAGGGCATCATCGCTGAGATCGCCGGCGAGACAGTCGCCATCGGCAACCGCCGGCTGATGGAGACCCAGGGGGTCGATCCCTTCCTGACGCAGCAGATCTCGCGCGAGTTCGAGGCCCAGGGAAAGACCTGCGCAACGATCGCGATCGCGGGCCGCGCCATCGGCGTCATCGCCATGGCCGACACGGTGCGTGACGAGACCCCGTGCACGCTGGAACGACTGGCCGCGGCCGGCGTGGAGACGGTGATGCTGACCGGCGACACGGAAACGGTGGCGCGCGCCGTTGCAGCCCAACTCGGGATCGACCGGGTGATCGCCGGCGTCGCGCCGGACGGCAAGGCGGAAACGGTCGCGACCCTCGTCGCCGATGGCAAGATCGTCGCCATGATCGGCGACGGCATCAACGATGCGCCGGCCCTTGCCGCCGCCAACATCGGCATCGCCATGGGGTCGGGTGCCGAAGTCGCGATGGAAACCGCCGGCATCACCTTGATGCGCGCGCGGCTCGATCTCGTTGCGGATGCGCTGCTGGTGTCGCGCGCCACCGTGCGCAAGATCCGCCAGAACCTGTTCTGGGCCTTCGTCTACAATGTCGTCGGCCTGCCGCTCGCCGCCTTCGGCCTGCTGACACCGGCCTTCGCGGGCGCGGCGATGGCGCTCTCATCGGTCTCCGTCGTTACCAATGCCGCCCTTCTCCGGCGCTGGAAACCGCGCGGCGGTTAAGCGCGGCCGTTTCGCGCGCGGAAGACGGGTCTTCGCACTTGCAATTGCGGCCCTCTGTTTGTCATACAAATAAGAGCCGCACTTTTCCTTCATCGCCGGAGACCAGCATATGTCCGCGAAAGATCCCAAACACTTGCGTTCCCGCGCCTGGTTCGACGACCCGGCCGACCCCGGCATGACCGCGCTTTATATCGAGCGCTACCTGAACTACGGGCTGACCCGCGAGGAGTTGCAATCCGGCAAGCCGATCATCGGCATCGCCCAGACCGGCTCGGATCTCTCGCCCTGCAACCGCCATCACATCGAGCTTGCCAAACGCGTGCGCGAGGGCATTCGCGAGGCCGGCGGCATCTGTTTCGAATTTCCTGTCCATCCGATCCAGGAAACCGGCAAGCGCCCGACCGCCTCGCTCGACCGCAACCTCGCCTATCTGGGTCTCGTGGAGCTGCTGCATGGCTACCCGATCGACGGCGTGGTGCTGACCATCGGCTGCGACAAGACCACACCGGCCTGCCTGATGGCGGCGGCAACGGTGAACATCCCGGCCATTGCCTTGTCCGTGGGGCCGATGCTCAACGGCTGGCACCGGGGCGAGCGCACCGGATCCGGCACCATCGTTTGGAAGGCGCGCGAAATGCTCGCCGCCGGCGAGATCGACTACGCGGGCTTTATGGACCGGGTGGCCTCCGCCGCGCCCTCCGTCGGCTATTGCAACACCATGGGCACGGCCACGACGATGAACTCGCTTGCCGAGGCCCTCGGCATGCAGTTGCCGGGCGCGGCCGCCATTCCCGCCACCTACCGCGAGCGCGCGCAGGTCTCCTACGAGACCGGCAAACGCATCGTCGACATGGTGTGGGAGGACCTGAAACCCACCGACATCATGACCCGCGCAGCCTTCGAAAACGCCATCGTGGTGAATTCCGCCATCGGCGGCTCGACCAATGCACCGATCCATCTCAACGCCATCGCCAGTCATCTCGGCGTCCCGCTCGACAACGACGACTGGCAGGAGATCGGCCACGACGTTCCGCTATTGGTCAACATGCAGCCGGCCGGCGAATACCTCGGCGAGGACTATCACCACGCCGGCGGCGTTCCGGCGGTGATCGCGGAACTGATGAAGGCGGACGCCCTGCCGCACCCGCAAGCACTGACCGTCAACGGCGCGAGCCTTGGCGACAATTGTCGCGATACGGAGAATCTCGACCCGCGCGTGATCCGGCCGATGTCCGATCCGCTGGTGGAAAAGGCCGGGTTCCTCAATCTCCACGGCAACCTCTTCGACAGCGCGATCATGAAGACCAGCGTGATCTCGAAGGAGTTTCGCGACCGCTACCTGTCGAACCCGGACGATCCCGAAGCCTTCGAGGGCCGCGCCGTCGTCTTCGAGGGACCGGAGGACTATCACGCCCGCATTGAGGATCCGGATCTCGACATCGACGAGTATTGCCTGCTGTTCATTCGCGGCTCCGGTCCGATCGGCTATCCCGGCGGCGCCGAGGTGGTGAACATGCAGCCGCCGGCGACCCTGATCAAACGCGGCATCCACGCCATGCCCTGCATTGGTGACGGGCGCCAGTCGGGCACCTCGGGCTCCGCCTCGATCCTGAACGCAGCCCCAGAAGCCGCCGCCGGCGGCGGGCTGGCGCTCTTGAAGAGCGGCGACCGCGTGCGCATCGATCTGCGCAAAGCAACGGCCGACATCCTGATTTCCGACGCGGAGCTTGAAGACCGCCGCAAGGCGCTCGCTGCCGCAGGCGGTTTCAGCTATCCGGACCACCAGACGCCCTGGCAGGAGATCCAGCGCGCCCTCGTCGAGCAGTTCGACAAGGGCATGGTGCTCAAAGGGGCGACGGACTACCGCGACATCGCCCACACCAGGGGCATTCCGCGCCACAACCATTGAGCCCCGTGCCGCCGCCTGCAACAAGGGTTGGTGGCGGCGCATTTTTGTTGATGGTTACGTAAGCGTCATGCTTGGTTGCCACAATCATCCAGGCCTCAGAAACCATCAACCGGGAGACCAGACATGGCACTGAACGAACTCACCGAAGCGATCCGCGGCAAGGTCGCGGACGGCGGCATTTCCGACTCGGTGAAATTCGATTGCGGCGAGGCCGGCGTGATCTTTGTCGAGGGCGCGAGCGTCTCCAACGAGGACAAGGAAGCCGATTGCACGATCCGGATTTCCGAAGACGATCTGGAGAGCCTCCTGGCCGGCGAGCTCAATCCGACCACGGCCTTCATGACCGGCAAGATCAAGGTCGACGGCGACATGAGCGTCGCCATGAAACTCGGCAGCATCGTCTGAGGCAGGCGCACCTTGCCCGCGCGGATGATCGCGCGGGCCGTCGGGTCTTTTCCCCGCGCGCCTCTTGACGGCCTGCGATGCGTGGCCTTCGTATGAACGGGTCGACTGCAGCAGGGAGAAAAACGAATGGTACATGTGCTGGTGACGGGTGCGGCCGGCATGCTCGGCCGCAAGCTCGTCGAGACGCTCGCGCGTGGCGGTCAGCTCCGCGGACGCGAGGTCACCCGCATGACGCTGTCCGACATGGTGGCGCCGCAGCCGCCCGATACGCTCGCCATGCCGGTAACCAGCATCGCCGGCGATTTTTCGCGGCACGGGGCCGCTGAAACGCTCGTCGCGCACAAGCCGGACGTGATCTTTCATCTGGCAGCCGTCGTCTCCGGCGAGGCGGAGGCGGAGATGGAAAAAGGCTACGAGATCAATCTCGACGGCACCCGACGCCTTCTCGACGCGCTGTGCGCCATCGGCGGCGACTATTGTCCGCGCGTCGTTTTCGCATCGTCGCTGGCGGTCTTCGGCGCGCCGCTGCCCGATCCCATTCCCGACACCCACCACCTGACGCCGCTGACCTCCTACGGCACGCAAAAGGCGATGTGCGAACTGCTTCTCGCCGATTACAGCCGCCGCGGCCTGATCGACGGGATCGGCATTCGTCTGCCGACCATCGTCGTACGCCCCGGCCGTCCCAACAAGGCGGCTTCGGGCTTCTTTTCCGGGATCATCCGGGAGCCGCTCAATGGCGAGGAGGCAATCCTGCCTGTTGCGGACGACGTCGCTCACTGGGTGGCGAGCCCGCGTGCCGCGATCGGCTATCTCATGCATGCGGCGTCGCTTGAGACCGACACGCTCGGTGCCCAGCGCAGCCTGACGATGCCGGGCCTGCGCATCACCGTCGCCCAGGAGATCGAGACGCTGGCCCGCATCGCCGGACCGACCCGCACGGAACTGATCCGCCGCGAAGCTGATCCGGTGATCGCGCGCATCGTCGCCGGCTGGCCGCGCAGCTTCGATGCCGCCCGCGCCGAGGCGCTCGGCTTCCAGCGCGACCCGGATTTCGAAACGGTGGTGCGCGCCTATATGGAAGACGCCGGCATCGGCTCCGATTCGGTCGCGGCGGCACCGACCGGCGTGTGACGGCTGCCGCCCGGTCTTTTACCATTGATCGCAAGGCGCCCTGCCGCGCAGTATGGTGCAATGACAGACCACACGCAGGGTTCATCCGCGCAGACCGAGCCGACAGCCGCGCCAGGCACGGCCGGACGGGCGCTCGCCACCGCCAGCGATCTGCTGCGCGCCAGCGGCCCCGACCACGTGACGGTGACGGAAATCGCTCGGCGCCTGGGGATGTCGCACTCCAACATCTACCGGTTCTATTCCAGCAAGGCCGACCTTCTGGATGCGGTGATGGCCGCCTGGCTGGGCGAAATCGAGACGGCGCTCGATGAGGCTCTCGCCTCCGTCTCCGCGCCGGCCGACCGGCTTGCCTCCTATGTCCTGACATTCAGCGACGAGATGCACGGCCGCGCCAGCGCCGACCCTCGGGGCTTTGCCGCCTATGCGGCCCTTTCGGAACGCGCGGAGGCCGCGATGGGTGCGCATGCGACCGCTTGCCGAAAGAGGGTTGAAGCGATCCTCGCCGACGGCATGGCGCAAGGCGTCTTCGCGGACGGCGACGCAAGTGCAGTGGCGCGCGCCATCGACAACGCGACCCTGTGCCTGCGCCATCCCAAACTCGTCCACACGGCAAGATCCCAGGCCTCCGGGGAGGACGCGGAGGATCTCGTCATCCTCATACTGGACGGCATCCGCCGTTGAACGGGCGCGCGGCGCGGACATGGTCCGCGCCGGAAGCGTTCCGCTAGCGATTGGTGACGATCTCCGGCCCCATCAGCGTATAGGGCAGCCAGGTCGACAGGATCGGAACGTAGGTCACGAGCACCAGGAACAGCAGCAGGACCATCACGAAGGGCGCTGCCGCCTTCACGACCTGCACCAGACTCATGCCGGTTATGCCGGATGTCACGAACAGATTGAGCCCGATCGGCGGCGTGATCATCCCGATCTCCATGTTCACCACCATCATGACGCCGAGATGGACCGGATCGACGCCGAGTTCCATGCCGATGGGAAACACCACCGGCGCGACGATCAGCAGCAGGCCGGACGGCTCCATGAACTGACCGCCGATCAGCAGCAGGATATTGACGGCGATCAGGAAGGTGAACCAGGTGAAGCCCGCCCCGACCATCCAGTCGGTGATCGCCTGGGGAATGCGCTCCGCCGTCAGCGTGTGCGCGAACAGGAGCGCATTCACGATGATGAACATCAGCATGATCGTGGTCCTGGCCGCGTCGGTAAGAACCTTCTTGGTTTCGGGATGAAAGCAGCCGGGCAGAAAACAGTACACCGTCAGCCACGTGTTTCGAACGATGGCGGCAAGGATGCTCTCGTCCGGCCGCCGCATCGGAACGCCCTTGAGCGGGCCCATGTCGCGATAGATGAAGATCGCGATCAGGAAGGCATAGACGGCGGCGACGGAGGCGGCTTCCGTCGGCGTGAAAACGCCGCCGTAGATGCCGCCCAGGATGATCACGATCAAGAGCAGGCCGAAACTTGCATCGGCTGCGGACGCGAAGACCTCGCGCATGCCCGCGAAAGGCTGCTTGGGCATGTTCTTGATGCGGGCATTGACATAGATGGCGATCATCAGCATCAGCCCGGCAACGATGCCGGGGATCACGCCGGCAAGGAACATGCGCCCGACCGAGACATCCGTCGCCGCCGAATAGACGACCATGACAATGGACGGCGGGATCAGGATCCCCAGCGTTCCGGCGTTGGCGATGACACCGGCGGCGAACTCCTTGGTGTAGCCGACCTGCCGCATGCCCGCGATGGCGATGGTCCCGATGGCGACGACGGTCGCCGGAGACGACCCCGACAAGGCGGCGAACAGCATGCAGGCGAAGACCGCCGCGATTGCCAGCCCGCCGCGAAAATGTCCGACGACGGCAACCGCAAAGCGGATGATCCGCCGGGCGACGCCACCCGTCGACATGAAGGCCGAAGCCAGAATGAAGAAGGGGATCGCGAGAAGCGTGTAGTTCTGCGAGGCGGTAAACAGCTGGAGCGCCACCGATGAAATGGAATCGGTGGAGAAGAAGGCAATCGTCAAGATGCTCGAGAGGCCGAGCGAGATCGAAATCGGGACGCCGAGAAACAACAGCCCCAGCACCAGGATGAACAAAACACCGGCTTCCATGTGGGGATCCTCAGTCTTTCAGGACGTCTTTGTTCTCGGCGACGAGGTCTTCCGCCTCATGCGCCGCGATCATCAACTCACGTTGGCCGGTGATGATCTGCCAGGTCGCTTGCGCGCAGCGATATGCCAGCAGCGCCAGACCGAAAGGCAGGATGAGATAGGCAATCCAGCGCTGAACCCTCTCCTGAGTGCCGAAGAGCTCCTGGATAAGTTCGGGATAGCGCAGGTCGTCGAGACCGATACCGATCTTGTACATCTTCATCCAGTAGTCGATGGCACCGCCGCGTGAGTTCGCGCCGAAAATCTGAAGCCAGTCGGACGACAGCAGGATCACGGCATAGGCAACGCCGCACAGCCCGCCGAAGATGGCGAAGAAGCGAAACACGGGACGCGGAAACAGGCGGATGACGGCATCGACACCCAGATGCGTGCCGATCTTTATCCCGTAGCTCATGCCGAACAGGATCAGCCAGGCAAACAGGATCCGGGTGAACTCCAGCGCGCCGGTCCATCCGGTGTTGAAACCGTAGCGCGCGACCACCTGCGTGAAAGAAACGAGTGTCATGGCGGCGAGCAGAAAGGCAAGTATGCCTTCCTCCACCCGCGTGACCCAGTCGTCGACGCGTTGCATCGCTTCCCATCCCCAAGACGTTGTTCTTATGGTTCGATGCCCGTGCGGCCGTGCCGCCACAAGCGGGACCGGGAGGGACACGGCGCCCCTCCCGGCTTGATGTCGTCAGCCCGCGGAGTTGGCGGCCTGTGCGGCTTCGATGAGATCGGAGCCGATATCGTCCTGGAACTTCTCCCAGACCGGCTTCATCGCATCGACCCACGCCTTGCGCTGCCCGGCGTCGAGCTCACGGATTGTCGTGCCCGCGTCGATGATCCGCTGACGGTTCGCCGCCTCCTTGTCGGCGACGGCGGCGTTCGCCGTCTTGGTGACTTCGCCGACGATCGTCAGGAACTGATCGCGCACATCCGGCTCAAGTCCGTTCAGCCACTCGTCGGAGGTCACCAAAAGATAGGCAAGGAGCTGGTGGTTGGTTTCCGTGATGCCATCCTGCACCTCGAAGAACTTCTGGGTGTAGATGTTCGACCAGGAGTTTTCCTGTCCGTCGACGACACCGGTCTGCAGCGCGCCATAAACTTCCTTGAAGGCGAGCTTCTGTGCGTTGGCGCCCATGGCCTCGATCATCGCCACGGCGACGTCGGAGGTCTGAACGCGGAACTTCAGCCCGTTGGCATCGCTGGGAACCAGCAGCGGCTTGTTGGCCGAGAACTGCTTCAGGCCCGAGCTCCAGTAGCCCAGACCAAGAAAGCCGACGTCGGTCATGGCGTTGAGCAGACCCTTGCCGGCGTCGCTGTCGGCGAACCGGTCGACCGCTGCAAGGTCCTGAAACAGAAACGGCAGATCGAAAAGACGGTACTTGAGCGTGTAGGCCTCGAACTTCGACAGCGACGGGGCTGCGAGTTGCACGTCGCCGAGCAGCAGCGCTTCCATGACCTTGTCGTCATCGAAGAGCTGGGAGTTCGGAAACACCTGCATGCAGGCCGTTCCGTCCATCTCCTCGTTGACGCGCTTTGCCAGCATTGTCGCGGCATCGCCCTTCGGATGACCGGAGGCCGCGACGACATGGCTGAACTTGATGATCATTTCGCCGTCCTGGCAGTCCTCGGCGAATGCCGGGCCTGCAAAGGCGACACATGCGGCCGCCAGCGCGGCCGTTGCGAATTTCTTCATGGATGTCCTCCCAGACACATGTTTTGCCGCACCCGGCGAAAACGCGGATGCGGTCGGTTGGCCGGCAGGGAGCCGGCGTGTTCGCGCCCCGTCCCTTGCAGGTCTCGTGCCAGCCCTGCCCCACGGGTGTTTTCGTCGCAAACCCGGGCAGCGCCGGCCTGTAAACCGCAGAAACCGCTGCGGCAATGGGTGGGACTCGACACATCACACCCCCGGCAATGGGTTGAAATCGACACGCTGATGAGCTCGAAAGGAAGCGTCGGCTGGCCGATGAAAGCCATGCAGGCGCTCCGACAGGCGACCAGAGTGCGGACCCGTGAACGGAGGCCGCAGCCTAAAGCGCGTTCGGATCCTCGGGATCTTCATCATCCTTTGCCAGGCCGTGCTTGCGGATCTTTTCGTAGAGCGCCTTGCGCGACAGGCCCAGCGCCTCGTAGGTCGCCTTCAGCGTGCCCTCGTTGCGCGCCAGTTCGTCGGAAATCAGCGCTCTCTCATAGGCCGCGACCTTTTCTGCGAGCGTTTGCGCGCCGCCGTCGCCGTCAAGACCCGCCGCGCTTTCCAGCCCGAGCACGAAGCGATCCGCAACGTTGCGCAACTCCCGCACGTTGCCCGGCCAGTCGCGCGCCATCAGCGCCGAGACATAAGCCGGCGTAACATCCGGGATTTCCCGCCGGTAGCGGGCGCGCGCCTCCCGGGCAAGATGGTGAAACAGGAGCGGGATGTCTTCCTTGCGCTGCCGCAGCGGTGGCACATCGACAATCACCACATTCAGCCGATAGAAAAGATCCTTGCGAAACCGTCCTTCGTTTCCCGCCTGTTCGAGCTTGTCCTTCGTCGCGGCAAGAAAGCGCACGTCGAGCGGGACAACACTGTTAGAGCCGAGCCGCTCGATGCTGCGTGTCTCGATCACCCGCAGCAGTTTGACCTGGAGGTCCATGGGCATGGATTCGATCTCGTCCAGAAAGACGGTTCCGCCATGCGCGTGCTCAAGCTTGCCGATTCGCTGTCGCACAGCTCCGGTGAAGGCACCCTTCTCGTGGCCGAACAGCTCGGATTCGATGATTTCGGCCGGCAGCCCGCCGCAATTCAACGCCACGAACGGTCCGTTGCGGCGATGTCCCTCTTCGTGCAGGGCCCGCGCCACCACCTCCTTGCCCGAACCGGTCTCGCCCTGGATCAACACATCGGCGTCGGTATCGGCCAGTGCCGCAATCAGGCTGCGCAGCCGCTCCATCGCGGGTGACCGTCCGACCAGCCGTCCTTCCAGGCTCTTGCGGTCCGCAAGCTGTTCGCGCAGGATCCGGTTTTCTAGAACCAGCCGCCGTTTTTCCAGAGCCCGCTCGATCACATTTGCAAGCCGGCTTACCGGAAACGGTTTTTCGATGAAATCATAAGCGCCGGCGCGCATCGCCTGTACCGCAAGCGGCACATCCCCGTGACCAGTGATCAGGATCACGGGGAGCGCGGCATCGATGTCGAGCACCTGTCGCATCAGTTCCAGACCGTCGGTGTGCGGCATGCGGATGTCTGTTACCAGCACACCGTAGAGATCGCGGCCAAGATGCTTGAGCACACCCTGGGCGCCTGCGAAAGGCATCACGCTGTGGCCGGCGAGCTCAAGCCCCTCGCCGAGCGCTTCGCGCAGGTCCGGTTCGTCGTCAACCAGAAGCACCGTCGCCTTGTCCATGCCCGCCCGTTCTTTCCTCACGCCTACTGCGCAGCATCCCGGACCTGGTCGGCGCGCGGCAGACGCACGATGAAGAGCGCCCCGCCGCGCGCGCCAGCCCCCACGCTGAGGGTACCGGAGAAATCGTGGACGATCTTGTAGGCGATCGAAAGACCCAGTCCCAGTCCCTTTCCGATGTCCTTGGTGGTGAAGAAGGGATCGAACACCCGCGACAGCAACTCCGGCGCGACGCCTGGACCATTGTCCTCCACCTCGATAACGGCACACCCGTCCTGCGCACGGGTGGACAACCACACCGCACCGCCGTCACGCTCCCCCACCGCATCGATCGCGTTTGCCAGCAGGTTCAGGATCACCTGCTCAAGGCGCACATGACCGGCCATTGCCTCCAGTGGTCCGTCGGCGTGACGAACCGAGAGGGTCGCACCCGACTGTTTCAACCGTGGCGACAGCAGCATCACGGCCTCGTCGATCGCCGGCTTCAACGGCGTCGAACGAAACTCCGTGCCGGCGCGGCGGCTGAACCCCTTCAGCACCCGCGAGATCTCCGCCATGCGTTCGACCATGGCGATGATGCGGTCGAGGCCGGCGAGGGTGCGCTCCGGATTGCCCCGCTCGAGGAACTGTCGAGCGTTTTCGGCATTGGAGCGGATCGCGGCAAGCGGCTGGTTGAACTCATGCGAAAGCGCCGCCGACATCTGTCCAAGGGTCGCCATTTTCGCCGCCTGCACCAGATCGGCCTGCATGTTGCGCAACTCCGCCTCCGCGGCCTCACGCTCACGCACTTCCTCGGCCAGCCGACGGTTCGCGGCCGACAGTTCCTTGGTGCGGGAGCGCACACGGCGCTCAAGCCGCAAGGCCGCCAGCCGGTCCTCGCGCATGCGGCGCATCGCCAACTGGCGACGCTCGATCGCAACCCAGCCGATGCCGGACAGCAGCAGGCAGACAAGAACGGCAATCGCGGTGGCCTTCATAGCCTGGGAACGGGCGTCGGTCGCATTCGAAAAGGCAACGATGCGCCAGTCGAGCACGGGAAGACGCCTGGCCATCATGACATGCGGCTCTTGCACCGACCCGTCACGAAGCCCGACCCGCACCGCCTCTTCACCGGAGGCCGCCTCCAGTGTCGCTCTCGCGCCGCTCGACAAGCGGCCGGCGGAGGCAAGAACCTGCGAGAACGTCTTGCCCCGCCAGTCTGCACGATTGGTGGCAACGATCCGTCCACCGGCATCGATTGCCACCAGCGGCCCCTTGCTCAAGGCCCACGCCTGCTCCACCTCCGCAAGCCCGACCCGCACCATGACCGCGCCAGCGACCGAAACCCCGTTTCGCACGCCGGAGGCAAAGAGATAGCTGCCCGGCGCGCCGTCAAAGGCGCCCGGCCGATAGGCGCGTCCGAGCCGTCCCTGAAACGCATCGGTCAACGGAATGGAGGCGAACCATTGCGCGGCAGGGGCACGATACCGCGGCTCCATGTAACTCGACGCGATCAGATTGCCGGTATCGTCGAGAAAGGCGACTTCCTGCGCGCCGGACATGCCGGCGACGACGGCGGCGACGCGCTCCCCCTGCGCGCGGTCGCGCGTGCCGATCAGCGACTGGATATCCGGCCGCAGCGCAAGCAGCGGCGGCAACAGACGGAACTTGTCGAGGTGGCGCTCCAGGGTCGCGGTCTGAACGGACAGAAGCGCCTGGGTACGCGTCTCCACCTCGGCAATGAACAGCCGCGTGCCCGCCGTCCACGTCATCCAGCCGATGCCGAGCGTGATCGCGGCCGCCGCAACCACCATTCCCGGATACAGCGCGCCGCGCCATGCCTTGCGTGTGAAGAACCTCATCGACGGAGTTTAGGCAGACGTTGCGGAAGGAACAAACCCTTCCGTAACGTCATTCACGCCGATCCGCACGGATCATGTCGGCCGCCCTTTCGGCAATCACCATGGTCGGTGCCGCCGTGTTGCCGGAGGTGATCGCCGGCATCACCGACGCATCGGCAACGCGCAAGCCGCCGAGACCGCGCAGCCGCAGCCGTTCGTCGACGACGGACCCCTCGTCCGCGCCCATCCGGCAGGTGCCGACGGGATGAAAGATGGTGGTGCCGATATCGCCGGCGGCACGCGCCAGGTCTTCGTCGCTGTTCACCGCCGATCCGGGAAGGTGCTCCACCGGCGAATAGCGCTCCAGCGCCTGGGCCTGCATGATCCTGCGGGTCAGCCGGATGCTGTCGGCCGCGACCTTGCGATCGCCCTCCGTCGCCAGGTAGTTCGGCCGGATTTCCGGCTGCGCGCGCGGGTCGGCCGACGTGATATGGACATGCCCGCGGCTTTCCGGGCGCAAATTGCACACGCTTGCGGTGATCGCCGGGAAGGGATGAAGCGGCTCGCCGAAACGATCGAGCGACAAGGGCTGCACATGATACTCGATATTGGGGGTCTCGAACGCCGGGTCCGACCGGGCAAAGACGCCGAGCTGGCTCGGCGCCATCGACATCGGACCGGAGCGCTTCAGCGCATATTCGGCCGCGATTTTCGCCTTGCCGAACCAGGTGGAAGCAAGCTGGTTGAGCGTCGTGGCGTTTTTGACCTTGAAGATCGTGCGGATCTGCAGATGATCCTGGAGATTGGCGCCGACGGCGGGGCGGGCGCACAGGGGAGCAATGCCGTGGCGGGAGAGAACCGCCGGGTCGCCGATCCCGGACAGCTCAAGCAGTTGCGGCGACCCGATGGCGCCGGCGGAAAGCACAACCTCGCCATCGACCCGCGCCCGGGCAGGCTCCCCGTCGACGGCAAGCATCACGCCCGTGACGCGGCCCTCGGATACTTCGAGCCGCGACACCTGCGCCTTGCTGAGGACCCGCAAGTTGGGCCGTGAGGCAGCCGGGCGCAGGAATCCCTTGGCCGCCGTCCAGCGCACGCCGCTGCGCTGCGTCACCTGGAAATAGGACGAGCCGAAATTGTCGCCGCCGTTGAAATCCTCGACCTTCGGGATACCGACCTCCGCGCAGGCATCCTGCACGGCATCGAGAATTTCCCATGACAGCCGCTGCTGTTCGACCCGGGTTTCGCCGCCCTGGCCGTGCATCTCGTCGGACCGCTCGTAATGGTCCTCGCCGCGCCTGAACAGCGGCAGCAAGTCGTCCCAGCCCCAGCCGGTCAACCCCATCTGGCGCCAGCCGTCATAGTCGCGCGCCTGGCCGCGCATGTAGATCATGCCGTTGATCGACGAGCATCCGCCAAGCACCCGTCCGCGCGGATAGGACAGCGTGCGCCCGTTCAGTCCCGGATCGGGCGCGGTCTTGTAGCCCCAGTCGGTACGCGGATTGCCCATGCAATAGAGATAGCCGACGGGAATGTGGATCCAGATGTAGTCGTCCTTGCCACCCGCTTCCAAAAGCAGCACGCGCACGTCCGGATCAGCGGAAAGGCGGTTCGCCAGCACGCAGCCGGCCGACCCCGCCCCGACGATCACATAGTCCCAATGTCCAAGATCCTGCATCACGCCTCCCGCCCGACAATCGGGCTATAGGAGGCACAGCCGCGCCCGTCCGGTCAAGACCGACGAACGAAGGCGCTCCCCCCGGGGGTGGAGGACCCGCAACGCGTCATCGCCGCCCCCCGCGACCGGCACGCTACGCGCCGGCCTCCATGCGCTCGGCCTCACGCACCGCGTATTCGATCTCGTCGACCAGACCAGCCTCGAGACCAAGCCGCGCGGCCAGCATCTGCAGATAAGCCTTTTCCGCCGCGTGATCGGGATCGATGGCAAGCCGCGAGGCGGCGTAGATCTCCGCGGCCGTTTCCGGGCTGCTCGCTCCGGCCACGACCTTGTCGAGGTCGAGAGGCGCGCGCAGTTCGTCCATCAGGAAGGCCTTCGCCTCGCTGTCGAGGCCGGCCTCGTCGATCTTGTCGAAGATCCGGTCCTGCTCCGCGCGGTCGACATGGCCGTCCGCCTTGGCCGCCGAGATCATCGCGGTGAGGAGCGTGACGGCAAAGGCATTCTCGCCTCCGGGCTGTTGCGCCGGGTCGAAGGCGGTGCCGCGTGGTGCCTCGAGCGGGATCGGCTCGTCGCGCGGAGGCGGCTGGGTGCCCTGCTGGTTGGCGCGATATCCCTGATACGCCTTGTAGGCAAGGCCCGCGACCAGCGCCATGCCGCCATAGGTGACCGCCTTCTTGCCGATCTTGCGACCGCTCTTGGTGCCGAGCAGAATCCCGGCGAGACCGCCGGCAAGCGCCCCGCCGGCAAGACCGCCGGCGTTTCCGCGCACATAGTCCTGCCCGCGCGTCAGATAATCATCACGACCGGAGCCGCCTTGCTGGCCGCCGCCGCCAGCACCTGACCCAAGGAATTCATCCAGCAAGCGTTTCGCGTCGAACATATGCGCGTCTCTCCGGTCTGTCGGGTTTCGTCAAACGGGACATGGGAACGCAAGGAGGCCGCTGCAAGCGCCGGATTACATGGCTGCGGGGAATGGCAGGAGATTGTCGTCCTTCAGTGTTTCCATGGCGATGGACGAGCGCACATTGCGCACCGAATCATGCGGCAGCAGTTCCTCGTTGATAAACCCGGCAAGGGCGGCCAGATCCCGCACCACGACCTTGAGCAGATAGTCCATGTCGCCGGTCATCACATGCGCTTCCTGCACCTCCGGCAGGCCGCGCACCAGATCCTTGAAACGCCGCGCGTTCTGTCGGCTGTGCGCGTCGAGCGCGACCCCGACAAAGGCCACCACCGTGAAGCCCACCGACGCGGGGTCGATATCGGCCCGGTAGCGGCGCAACACGCCGCTCTCCTCGAGCCGCTGCCGGCGACGCGACACCTGCGACGCCGACAGGCCGATGCGCTCGCCGAGCTGCTGGTTCGTGACCGCGGCGTCATCCTGCAAGAATGCGAGAATTCTCGTATCGAACCCGTCTATTTCAATCATTTAATGCACCACGTATCACATTTACGCACATTTTGTGCATTCTGGCCGTCGACGCAAGCGCCTTTGCACACATCGTGCACGGTGGATCTGGCACACTCGGATGTGAGATTTGCAATCGCGAGCACCAACGAGGAGGACACCATGGGACCGTTTCCGCACGACGCACCCCCGGCGAAGATCACCGATGACAACCCGGCCGGAACGGACGGCTTCGAGTTCGTCGAATTCGCCCATCCCGAGCCGAAAAAGCTCGATGCGCTGTTCCGCCGGATGGGCTATGTCCCTGTCGCGAAACACAAGACCCGCAACATCACCCTCTATCGTCAGGGCGACATTACCTATGTGCTGAACGCGGAACCCGGCTCCTTCGGCATGCGCTTCGTCGATGAACACGGCCCCTGCGCCCCGTCGATGGCTTGGCGCGTCGTCGACGCGAAACACGCCTTCGACCACGCGGTGGCCAAGGGCGCGACGCCCTACGAGGGCGACGACAAGACGCTCGACGTTCCCGCCATCGTGGGTATCGGCGGGTCGCTGCTCTATTTCGTCGACACCTACGGCACCGGCGGCACGGCCTATGACGCGGATTTCGAGTGGCTGGGCGAGCGCGATCCGAAGCCCGAGGGCGTCGGTTTCTATTATCTCGACCACCTGACCCACAATGTCTTTCGCGGCAACATGGACAAGTGGTGGGACTTCTACCGCGACCTGTTCAATTTCAGCCAGATCCACTTCTTCGACATCGACGGCCGCATCACCGGCCTCGTCAGCCGCGCGATCACCTCGCCCTGCGGCAAGATCCGCATCCCGCTGAACGAGTCCAAGGACGATACCAGCCAGATCGAGGAATATCTGAAGACGTACAAGGGCGAAGGCATCCAGCACATCGCCGTCGGCACGGACGACATCTACGAATCGACCGACCGGCTGGCGGGCAACGAGCTGAAGTTCATGCCCGGCCCGCCCGACACATACTATGAGCGCTCGCACGAACGCGTGCAGGGCCACGACGAACCGATCGACCGCATGAAAACGCACGGCATCCTGATCGACGGCGAGGGCGTGGTGAACGGCGGCTCCACCAAGATCCTGCTGCAGATCTTTTCCAAGACGGTGATCGGGCCGATCTTCTTCGAGTTCATCCAGCGCAAGGGCGACGAGGGCTTCGGCGAAGGCAATTTCCGCGCCCTGTTTGAATCGATCGAGGAAGACCAGATCCGCCGCGGCGTGATCGGCGCGGACGCGGCCGAATAAGCGCGGCGGTCAAACCGGTTCGCACAAACAAAAAAAGGGCGCGGCCGAGGCCGCGCCCTTGGTGTTTCCGAAGCTTCGCAGGGCATCCCCCTCACGAGTTGGCGTGCCCGAAGGCCTTGAGCGTGTCCAGAAACGACTTTGCCCAGGCGGCCGCGTCGTTTTCCTGAATGCGGTCGAAAATTGCCTGCCAGCGGTCGCGACGCTCGTCGAGCGGCATGTTGAGCGCGGTCTGCAGCGCTCCCGCCACCCCTTCCGCCGAATAGGGATTGACGATCACCGCCTCCGGCATGCCTTCCGCCGCGCCAGCAAAACGCGACAGCACCACGACACCGGGGTCTTCCCCCCGCTGGGCCGCGACATATTCCTTGGCAACGAGGTTCATTCCGTCACGCAGCGGCGTGATCAAAGCAATCCGGCTTGCCCGGTAGATGCCGGCAAGCGCGCGCCGGGTGAAGCCGCGCGTCATGTAGCGGATCGGCGTCCAGTCGAGATCGGCGAACCGGCCGTTGATATTGCCGGTCAGTTCCTCCAGTTCGCTGCGGATATCGGCATAGGCATAGAGTTCGGAGCGGGACGGCGGCGCGACCTGCATCATGCTGACCCGCCCCCTGTTTTCGGGGTAGTCTTCCAACAGCCGCTCGAAAGCACGAAACCGTTGCGGCAACCCCTTGGAGTAGTCGATCCGGTCGACCCCGATGATCTGGTGCCGCCCGGCAAGCAGCTTCTCGATCCGGTGCGTCTGGCGGCGGGCCTCGACAGTTGTCGCCTGGCGCGCGAAGCCGGCCGCGTCGATCCCGATGGGAAAAGCGCGCGCCGCCACCTGGCGGCCGTCTGCAATCAGCGTCTCGTCCGGTCCCTCGGGGACCCCCAGCTCTTCGACGACGAAGCGGCGAAAGTTGGCGGCATCGCGCGTCGACTGAAAGCCGACGACATCATAGGCCAGCATGCGCCGGGCGAGCGTTGCCGCATTCGGCAGTGCCGCCAGCACCTCCGGGGCGGGAAAGGGGATATGCAGGAAGAAGCCGATGGGATTGTTGACCTCCATTCCCCGGAGTTCCGCACCGAATGACAGATAATGATAGTCGTGCACCCAGATGGTGTCCTCGGGCTCAATCAGGGGGCGCAGCCGCGAGGCGAAGCGCTCGTTGACCCTCCGGTATCCATCCTCGAGACGTCGGTCGAAGACCGCGAGATCGAGCCGGTAGTGCAACACCGGCCAGAGCGTCTTGTTGGCGAAGCCGACGTAGAACTCGTCATGATCGGCCTGGGTCATGTCCAGGGTCTGGAGCGAAACCTTCTTGTTGCCGCCGGTCTTGAGATTGCCGAAGGTGCCTTCCTCGGAGATCTCGCCGCTCCAGCCGAACCAGATCCCGCCGGTGGCGTTCAGCGTGTCGACGAGCGCCACCGCCAATCCGCCGGCCTGCCCCGTGTCCTTCAGCGGGCCGACACGATTGGAAACGACGACGAGGCGCGACATGTTCGTTCTCCTTGCTCGCCGCCGGTCCCGAAACGCTTTCGGCCCTGTGCGGCATCAAACCAGACTGTCCCAGCCATCCGACAGGCGCATCGCGCCGTTGATGATCCCGACCATCGAATAGGTCTGCGGGAAGTTCCCCCACATCTCGCCGGTCTGCGGCGTCGTATCCTCCGACAACAGACCAACGTGATTGCGGCAGGCAAGCATCGCCTCGTAGATCTCCCGGGCTTCTTCCTTGCGGCCGATCCGCGCCAGCGCGTCGATGTACCAGAAGGTGCAGATGTTGAAGGCATTTTCCGGCGCACCGAAGTCATCCGCCGCGTGATAGCGAAACAGGTGGTGGCCGCGCTTCAAACTGTCGCCGATGCGTTCCACCGTCGCGACGAAGCGTGGATCCTTCGCCGGCAGGAAACCGACCTCCGCGATGAGCAACAGGCTGGCGTCGAGATCGTTGCCCTCGAAGCTTTCAACGAATGCACCGACCTTTTCGTTCCAGCCGCGCTTCAGAATCGTGGCCCGGATCTGCTCTGCGCGTTCGTGCCAGTGGCGGGCGCGTTCCGCCCTGCCGAATTGCCCGGCGATCTTGGCCAGCCGGTCGCAGGCCGCCCAGCACATCAGCGAGGACGAGGTGTGGACGCGCGCGCGCGTGCGCAATTCCCACAGTCCGGCATCCGGCTGGTCGTGCATGGCAAACGCCCGTTCGCCGATGACCTCCAGCCGCTCGAAGTCGTCGATGCCCGGCTGGTGCAGCAGGCGCTTGTCGAAAAACGCCTGCGAGGCACCGAGCACGATGTTTCCGTAAACGTCGTGCTGGAAATGTTCATAGGCCTGGTTGCCAACGCGCACCGGTCCCATGCCGCGATAGCCCGGCAGGTCGACAGTGGTCTCCGTCAGCGTCTTTTCCAGCGCGATCCCGTAAAGCGGCTGCACGTGATCGCCATTGGTCATCGAGGCGATATTGTTGATGTAGCGCAGATAGTTTTCCATCGTCTCCATTTCGGAGAGCGAGTTCAGCGCCCGCACCACGAAGAAGGCATCGCGCAGCCAGCAATAGCGGTAGTCCCAGTTGCGTTCGGTATTGGCCGCCTCGGGAATCGAGGTCGTGACCGCGGCGACGATCGCGCCGGTCTCCTCGTAGGTGCACAGTTTCAAGGTGATGGCGGCGCGGATGACCGCTTCCTGATACTCCAGCGGCAGACCGAGACGGCGCGTCCAGGTGCGCCAGTAATGGGTCGTCTGCTCTTCGAACTCGCGGCACAGCAGGTCCGGATGGTTCGTCAGGCTTTCATCCGGACCGAGATAGAAGGACAGCGGCCCGTCGATCAGGAACGGCGTTTCGTCGCGCACATAAGTGACCGGCGCATTCGTCGTCAGCCGCAGGGTCAGGCCGTTGGCGACAAAGCGCACATGGTTGGATCCGAAGGTGACCTCAGGTTCCCGCGAGCCATAGGCAAAGCGTGGGCGGCACCGCACACGGATCCGGGGATGACCGGCAATGACCCGCACCCGGCGCACCAGCGCATTGGGCCGGAACATGCGTCCCTTGGCGTGGAACCGTGGCGCGAAATCGGTGATCTCGATGGCGTTTCCGGAGGAATCAAACAACCGCGTCACGACGACCGCGGTGTTTTCAACGTAAGCCTGCTCGCTGCGCACGACGCCTTCAAGCTCGATGGCAAAGGCGCCGTCGCCCTCCTCTCCCCGTGTTCCAAGCAGGGAATGAAACACCGGATCGCCGTCGAAACGTGGCAGGCAGCACCACACCACGCGGGCCATCCGGTCGATCAGCCCGGCGAAGGAGCAATTGCCGACAATCGCAAGGTCGAGGGATTGCGGAGGAGTTGGAATCATTCACGGTTCCTTTTGGGGTGCGCGTGGGAAGGGACGCCGCCGGCCAGCCATCGGTGAACACCCTCGACGTCGGCGATCCGAAAGCGGGCAAGGCTTTCGGCATCGCCAACCTTGATCCCGAAGCCGCCAATGGCCTCGGTAATGCGGATGCCGTCCTCGTCGGTGGTATCGTCGCCCACGAAGACGGGCGTGCGCCCGGCAAATGGAGCCCGCTCCATGAAGGTGGTCACCGCCCACCCCTTGTCGCGATAGGCGGGCTTTGCCTCCACGACCATCTTGCCATGCACGAGATGAAGGTCGGGGAGCTCGGAAATCGCGTCCTGCATCACTTCCAGCACCGCCTGTTCGCAATCGGGTGCGATCCGGTAGTGCACCGCAAGAGCAGCCCCCTTGTCCTCGATCGACACGCCCCGCCCGATCAGCCCGCTGCCGGACAGTGCGGCCTTCAGGATCGCAAGCTCCGGCCCGACCGGCGCGCCTTCGATCTCGTCTTCGGAATGAAACCGGGTCTGAAGACCGTGCAAGCCGGCGGCGGGCAGCGTCAGGGGATCAAGAAATCCGTCGATCTCGCGAATCGGCCGGCCGCTGACGATTGCAACGGCTCCGCCGAGTTGCGTCATCAGGCCGGCGAGCGTGTCGACAAGTCCATTGGCGGTCCTCACCCCGTCCGGGGTCGGAGCTATATCCACCAGGGTTCCGTCGAAGTCGAGGAACAGGGCGAAATCATCGGAGACGGGCGGTGGCATGTTCATCATGCCAAGCCTACGCAAACTCATGCGGGATGAGAAGCGGGCGGAAGAGCATTTTCGCAGGTGCACAATTTTCCGCCATGCCCCGGGCGGGATGTCATCATGCCCTTGCGGATTGAAGCAGAACCGCAGTGCCGAGACCACCCGCGCTGGCAATCGCTGCGAGCCCGAGGCGTCCCTCGTCCTCCCTGCACAACTCGTGAAACAATCGCACGGCGAGAATCGCGCCCGAGGCGCCGATCGGGTGTCCGCGAGCCAGTGCCCCGCCGCTCCGGTTCACCGCAAGCGGATCAAGACCGAGCCCCTCGACACAGGCGATTGCCTGCGCGGCGTAGGCTTCCATCACTTCCGATACGCAAAGGGCATTCAAGGCAATCCCGCTGCGGGCGGCAAGCTTTCGACCCGCGACAACCGGTGCAAGACCGGGAAGACCGGGATCGCATCCAGCCGACGCCGCGGCGACGAAGCGGCAGACGCGCTCCCTTTCGAGATCGCGCAGCAGGCGGGCGGACACAAGGCAGACGAAGGCCGCTGCGTCGGCGGAGACCGCAGCTGTCGCGGCACGGATCGGGACGCCGCTTTTTGTTGCAAGAACGCGCGACCGGCGGCAGGTCGCCGGCGTCAGCCGGCGCATGTAGGAATCGCGCGCACCACCCGGAACATCGACGAGTTCATCAAAGAACCGCCGCATCTGTTCGGCCCGTAAGGCCTTGGCGTGGCTTTCCACCGCCCAGGCCGCTTGCCGCGCCTCGTCGATCCCCGCCTCGAACGCCAGCGCAGCGGCGGCGCTCGCCATGTCGGGATCGCGCTCCGGCCAGGGCGTGAACGGCGGGCGCGTGTAGGGCTGCGGCGACACCGCCCCGTCCCGGTCGACCGCATGTCTTTGCGGCGCGCGCGAATAGCTTTCCGCCCCGCCGGCCAGAATGCAGTCCGCAGCCCCGCTTTCGATCAGGCGCGCCCCGAGCACGATCGCATCGAGACCCGAACAGCACTGACGGTCGATCGTCAGGGCGGGTGTCTCCTCGCCGAGACCGGCAAGCAAAGCAGCACGGCGGGCAGGGTTCCCGCCTCCGTGGAGCCCGTTGCCGACGATGATCTCGTCGACACGCGCGGCGGGCAGGCCCGCGGAGTCAAGCACGCTGACAAGCACCGGAGCCGCGAGAGCATCCACATCCAGGCCGGAAAAGGCACCCCCGCGCGGGACCACGGCACTGCGTCTTGCCGAAACCAGATAAACGGCTTCACTCATGCGCCGTCTTCCAGCTCTGCGACCCGACGTGACAGCGCAACAAGATCGGGCTTGCCACCGGCGGTGAGCGGCCAGTCGTCCAGCATGTAGAACGCCCTCGGCACCTTGATCGGATCGAGATGCGCCAGGCAATGGCGTCGCAGCGCGTCGGGCAGCAGGGGAGATGCTGTGTTTTCCGGGCGTAAAGCCGCCACGATACGCTGCCCCCGCAAGGGGTCGGGCCTTCCGAAAACGGCACATGCGCCGACGTTATCAGCATTGAGAAGCACTGCCTCGATTTCCTCGGCAAACACATTCACGCCGGCGCAGACCAGCATGCGCGAGCGACGCCCGCGCAGGTGCAATGCACCGGTGGCGTCAACATACCCCCAATCGCCAACGCTCAACCACTTGCCGTCGCGCAGGGTATCGGGATCCTCCCCATAGACATATCCGTCGAACGTCATGTCACTCGAAACATGGATCAGACCGGTCTCGCCGGCGGGAAGGCTGCGCCCCGCATCGTCGCGGATATCGAGACAAACGCCATCGAAGGGACGCCCGACGGAGGTTGGCGGATCACCGGCGCTGCGCGTGGAAATGAAGCTCGTTTCCGATGTGCCATAAAACTCGTGAAACCGCGCGCCGCAAAAGACGTCGGCGGCATCGCCGCCCACGCCATGCCACTTTGCACCGCTCAGGAGAACCCGCCGCACGTCCGGCAACCGCACACCCTGCGCGCGGGCGCTGCGCACCAGAAGGTCGAGCTGCGTCGGTGTTGCATACAACACGGTGGACCGCGCCGATCTCAGGGTGTCAAGGATGCTGCGCGGCTGAAATCTCGGGAAAAGGTCGAGGCGGGCGCCCAGATGGAGGGCATGCAACGCCCCGAAGAGATGCAGACTGTGGGACAGGCTGCCGGGAACGGCGATCCGGTCGTCGCACGTCAACCCGAAGGCCGCCTCGCAGGCAGCAAAGCTGCGCAGCCAGGAGCCGTGCGAGCGTTGAAAGGCCTTTGGGCGGCCGGTCGAACCGGACGTCAACCCGACATAGAACGGATCAGACGCTGTGGGGGAGTGCGCTTCCGCGTCAGCAACATCGATCTCGCGCCTATGGACTCCGGGCAAAGCCGCGGCGTCGTCCAGTTCGGCAAGCGACCAGAACCGAAACGAAAGCGCGGCACTGAGGTCCGCCGCCGGAAACCCTGTCTGATTTGGGTCCGCCACGACAGCCACGCGACCGCTGCGCGCAACCGCAAGAACCAGGCAGATCGCCTCGAACGGCTGGCGTGGTGACAGGCCGATCCGCGCGCGCGACCCCGTGAGGTTTCCCAGGGCCTCTTCGAGGCGGCGTGAATTTTCAAGAAGCTCGCGCCAGGAAAGACATGCGTCGCCGCACGCCAGCGCAGTCTCGCCGCCGCGCAGACTTGCATGGTGTCCGAGCGTATCGCCGACAAATCCCATCAGCCGGCGGCGGTCACAAGCGCGACAGCAGCGCATCGGGACGCCCGCGCGCGATCGCCTGGGCGATCACGGCGACGCCGAACGCCTTGACAAGGTCTCCCGGGAGATAGACCAGCGAGACCAGTGCCGCCTGCGCAATCGGCAGATCGGCGAAAAACGCGATGCCGGGGATACCGAACGCATAAAGCACCCCGATCCCGCCGATGTTGGCTGCGGCAAGACTTGCGGGAAAGACAGGAGAGGCCTTGAAGATACGCATCACCACACCGCAGACGAATGCCGCGACAGGGAAACCGATGATAAAGCCGGCGGATGGCGAGAGAAACACACCAGGTCCGCCGCGCCCGCCCGGCAACAAAGGCATGCCGACGGCGAGGAGAAACAGGAAAAGCAAGACGGCCGCAGCCCCCCGCACCGGCCCAAGCACCACGCCCGCCAGCATGATCCCGAGACTTTGCAGGGTGACCGGAACGCCGCCGCCGATCGGAAGCGTCAACCCCGGAACAACGCCAAGCGCCCCCACAACGGCGGCAAAGATCGCGATATAGACGAGACTTCGGTCAGCCGTCATGACGAGGCCTGTTTCCTGTGATTGCAAGATTGTCCGGTTGCGGATCGACCCCGCCACGCGCAGCCAGGGCTTCCGCCACATGATCGGCGGCATTTAGGGCCTGAAGACACAAGGGTGCAACCACTTTGAACCGTCCGGGCCGTCCGCTTCGCGCACGGTGCGCCTCCGAGAGTTGTGCACCCAGGCCGGCCAGCACCGGCACGAACCGCAACACCAGCGCAATGGCGAGAGCGACCCGCGTCTCGGAAAGTCCGATGACACGCAACGGGCGCAACAACGGCCGCAGTGCCTCGATCACCGCGTCCATCCGGCTGGTGAGCGTGACAAGATACGCAAGCAGGATCAGCGTCGCGAGCCTGAGAACGACGACCGTGCCTGTGCTCCGGGACACCAGAAGAACATGGGCGACGAAGATGAACAGCAACACTGGCAGCAATGTCTTGAGACTTGCAAGGGCGTGAAAGCCCCGAAGGCCGAGACTGGCATAGAGCGCAAGCACGAGTGTAAGGCAGATCCCGAGAACAAACGGAT